>NZ_CP020662.1 GCF_002381345.1 Candidatus Enterovibrio altilux | reverse complement strand
CGGTGATGGTTGGATCGGAATAATAACTAAATTTGCAATACTGAGTGAGTGGGCTGTTATTTCTTCTAGCTTTGCTGCGCCATCAATAACCACCCATTTATAACCATCTGATATTTGATTAATTGTACTTTTTAATGCACCTGCTCTATCTACACCAACAACAGGAAATGAATCTCCACTTCCCTGTTCCGCCCAATCTCTTGCAGATCCTTGAGGATCAGTATCAACCAATAAAACAGAGCCGTCATCTTTCAATGCTCTTGATAAATGTAAAGCTAACGTCGTTTTTCCCGCCCCACCCTTTGGATTTAAAATTGCAACTATATTAGCCATACACCCTCAATTACTCAATTACTCAATTACTCAATTACTCAATTACTCAATTACTCAATTACTCAATTACTCAATTACTCAGGATAAGGAAAAAAGATCGAAAGTCAACTTATATATTGCAAAATATATAACAACTTAAACTATGTCACTTAGGTATGCTTTCATCAAAGATAACCAACCTGTTTGGTCTATGCGGTTGATGTGTAGCGTCCTTGATATTTAACCTAGTGGTTATTATGTATGGATTAAACAACCCGAAATTAAGCTGGAAAAACGACATAAATATCGTATCAATTTAATTAAGCAATGCTGGATTGAATTGATACGATATTTATGGTTTTAGAACGCTTACTAATGCAAGTGTATGTAGGGGATTTCGGCGGGACATTTATTCCTCTTACACGCACAAAGCCGATGCGGCCAGGTTGTTTCAAGTACACCCGTCTACAGTTAGTCGTCTTTTAGCAAAAGACAATTGAAGCTCCCCCTTGCTTCAGCTAGGGGAGCTTCAAAGAATTTATAATAAGGTAGTTAAATTATTAATTTATTAAAAATAATTTGTTGGAGATGATTATAGGTAAAGTTATTTTACTTGCGTATCAAAAGGTGAAGTTGGTAAAAGTAATATGGCTACGAATCCTGTACGTGTTTAGAGTCTCCGCTTACCAGCCATGTAAGCATCTATAACTCTCTCTTCCAGCCACATACCGCAAATCAATAAAAGAGACTTCAGGGTGCGGCTGGCATGGAGCGTATGAGTTCAGGAATTAGTAGAGGTAAATACAAAGGTCGAAAAGCTGACCGGAAAAACCACGAGTTGATTATCAAACTGATACCAAATTATCCTCTTACTGAAACCACCAGGCTTCCTGGATGTAGTGAGAGCCAAGTTAAGCTGATTTGGGCTGCTCATCAAAAGAGTTAAACGAAAGAGATCAAGTTATAATATAACGTGTTCTAATGGTGCTTGCACTAATCCTATCTAAATCCTACTATGTATCTGACTGCACATTAAATCATGGCGAGCCGTGTTTGTGGCTCATGCCATGTACGCTAGGCTCGCATCACTCAAAGAGTAATGCGACGTTATTAGCAATTTTTGTTTTGTGTTTCTTTGCCTTCTGGTGGTTTGTCGTTATCAAATTCAATATGAAAACTGAAGAAATCGACACTGCGTCATCATGTGCCGTTGAGCCTGAACTAAGCAAGCTTAAACAAGGCTTTCAGCGTAAAGCTCAAAATTTTCCTAATAGGAAAAGTTGTTCTAAACGCAATAGTAAAAAGGTTGATAAGCATGTTCGTAAGAACGGTGGCTATAAAAGTAGGGTGAACTTCGACTCGGTACCTATGATTCAACAAGAAGACTAAGCCCAAAGTGGTAAACGTCAACTAAAACGCTAGGAATGTAAAGACACACTACTTGTTAGTATGTCTTTACCCTAGTGATTATCAAAATAAAAGCACTTCCGCTATTGAGTGGTAGCGAAAACCAAATAAAATAAGTCTTTGCTATTCGTTCAAAGTTTGCGGATGTATTTTTTGAGAGCGAAGTAATGCGCTCTCAAACTGATTTAAAGTTCTGGATTGAAAATCGACGTATGTTCGATTTGCGGTCTTAGGTTTTAAATTGGCACCTAGTGGGGATGCTAGTCAGGAAAAGTGATGTTGAGCCAGGTTTCAATATCACTATGAAAAGCCGTTCTTGACTGAACGGCTTTTTTTAATGTGGTGAACATATGGAAAGCCAGAAAGTGAATATTGAAACTAACGAAAAACCACTCAACAAAAATACGCTTGATGAATTGATACGTTACTCCGGTTATGACGTGCATATGATTGTGCAATACACGCACGAAGAAGGTAAAGGCGTTTATCTGATTTACGCAAAATATCATGATGGCCAGGTAACACGACAAGTTTATACTCAACGCAATACCCCTCGCAATTTCAAAGATATTCAACGTGCTATCGATTGGGGTAAAAGGATTGGATTTAGAGCCATCACTCTTACTATTGATTACGGGGTTTATCCAGATCCAGATAGTAAGTAAAAAAGCTACAAGGGCGGTCAGTGACCGCCCTTGTAGCTTTTTGTTTGGTGATCTGCGATAGAAGGTGACCTAGTTCATTGAAGGCGCACCTCGGCATGCAGGGGTTGGAGAAAAAAATGGGATCTATTTCTAGAAACAGTACGGGATCAGTAACCGTAAATTACAACAAAACTCGTTTAGATGAGTTGGACGAGAAAGTGATAAGATACGCGATAGCGTCGTTTTTTCACCTGGTTCAGCGTAATCAAAAACTCTGCTTTACAAAGTTTCGTAAGTTAATTCAGCAGCATTATACCGCTGAAGGTAAGACAAAACTGTCTCTTGAGGTATTACAAAATGCAGCAATTAAAAATCGATATTTTTGTAGCTTCAAGTACCAAAACCAACAAAGCGAACTCATAGAATGATGATGAAGTAGTTGTAGAGGTAGAGTAGTGGAGTCAGGTTAAATACCATCCTATTTAATAGGCGATGAAGGCATGTAATGAGCATCAATGTGTTCTTGTGTTACAATGTAATTTACACGAACCTCCTTATAGGTAGAAGTGCACCGACTGGCCATATGACAAGTCATGCACTGGTCACAATTCTCGTTTCAGGGAGCCAATCACAGGTACCAGGCCGAAGCCCACCCTACAATAACTATAATAAAAAAATTTCCCCTTTGACTTCCCGACCAAGCTAGCTACTGCAATTGTGGGGCGTACAGCAACCATCATGTGAACGTGATTATCCTCTCCGCTAAACTCAATGAGTTCACATTTGATTGATTCGTGAAGAATATTCTAATAAAATACTTCTCATCAATCACTTAGGCTCAACTTCGTTGTTAACAGGTATTAAGCTATGCGCTAACCCAACATCTAATCAAAAGCTGATAACAACGCATCAGGGGTTGTAAAGAAACGGGCAATAAACCTAATTTTAGACACTGGAACGGTGTTGTCTGACGATGGAGTTCTTCAACTCAAGTCAGATAGTGGACGTGGAGGGAACCGTAAGACAAGTAGAGCCAAAAGCTCAACTCGCAGTACCCAGAGAAACGTCAAAAAAGAAGAGCTAGTGGCTTAGGCTGTTATCTTGGAAACTAGGTACTTTAGTGCCAAGTAGTTCACATATTTGATGCAATTTAAGATATAAAATATGTGTATTTCGTTCATTTCTTATGGGCAAACTCAACTCAGATTAAGGAATAGTCAAATGCCACTAACCAAAGTCGATACAAAAAAGCCAATCCGAGGCTATATTAAGCCGAATAAAACTCAACGCGTAGATTGTCAGAAGGTCATAAACGCCCTTGATTATGCTGACTTAAGCCGTGGACCTGGTACATTGCATACATATGGTTCTGCGCGTATTGACATGCAAGGTAAAACTGCACTTGGCGCTTCGAATATCCAAGTTCAAATTGGGAGTAAGACAGCATCAACATTAATAATCTCAAAAACAGCATTGGATATAACTGATATTACCAACCAAAAAGGGATGGTTAACGCTGCTATATCTGTGCTTAATCAAAGCATGGATTCAGGGACAATTTGGAACATTGAGGGAACTCTTCCCTGACTTAACCACGCCCAATGCGGGCGTGGCTTTCACAGCGACATTGCTAAAGTTCTTCAGCAATTTAGCCTACAAATCTAATAGATATCATCCAACATTTCTTAAATCAGCATTAAAACTTCTAAAAGCGCTGTAGCGTGTATTTTTAATACAAAACCACGTTTACTTATACCTAACCCATAAGTATCTTAGAAGCGCGTACATAGCGATTTACATCATGTTTTGTGAGTTTTTGCGTTCCAAACAAATTTGCGAAGAGAACAGCTAAAATATCAACTTTCCCGATTGATAATAATTAAGGATTGATTGAAGCTCCCCTTGCTTCAGCTAGGGGAGCTTCAAGAACTACTTGGGATAGATAGCGTAGAGCTGGGAAGTTTGCGTGCTTACGAATTAGAGCGTCGTAGTGTAGCTGCAGAGCGTCGGCAAGAAGTTTACGATGCAGATGTTGCGCTCAAACAATATTGCAATCGTAATGTGTTGCGCGTTTTCCAGCATCGGCACACGCAAACTAAATCGAGTTACAGCGTAGCAATAGTTGGCATGCCTGCGCTTGAAAGACTCGCGTATATTACGAAAAATATCTTCAATACTTAATTATTTCCGAGCAGAAAAGTTGATATTTTAAGTGGTATCTAAGTAAATTGAGTTGAAATCAGGTTTTTCCTATGTCGTCTGGCTGACTTTTAAAAATTATTTAAATTAGTAGTAGTAACTCAAGAAAATTAATTTCTTGGAAAATTATACCCGCCTTAAAAACCGTACAATTATACGATCATACATGTATACTACTAATTAGTATTTAAAAGTTAGCTAAGAAACAAGTTCACTGTTAGCAATCTCTGCTTGTTTGATTTTTCTGTCACTTCTTTAGTAAACTCGTAACTTGTATCCTGCATCATTAATTCTACAGCTCTGGCTTTTAAGTTATTTTTAAGATCTAAGTAAGTCGTACTGGCTCAGTTGTATTTTTACAGCAGAATGTGATATTTTCCACATACATATTGACTGTACAGTTATACATACATACACTCGTATATGTATACAATTGTATGTTATTGGAATTTTATGAAAGTTATAGATGTATGGAACCCGAAAGGTGGCCAAGGAAAATCAATGTTTTCAATCAACCTGGCGGCCGCAGCAATAGAGCTTGGCAAGAAACCGTTTGTTATATGCCAAGACCCATAAGGAACATCGACGCTATATTATAAGGGTGGAAATTTGCCTTTCGAGGTATTGAATAGCATACTGCGTACTAAACCAAATGCAGATATTCTTATATTTGACCATCAAGCTGCTGATTGGGAAGTTCCGAGTGGGCAATTATTAGTTATGCCTTTTAAACCAGCGCGAGACCAATACGCCACATATACAGACGCATTTAAGCGAGCTGAAGGTGCTAACAAAGAAATAGTTACAATCATGACTGATACTAATGCTCACCGTGCAGACGAACTTAAAGTCACAATTGCAATGAAAGATAGAGGTGCTTTTGTTATTCCACCCTCTGGTGTTTTTGGTCGAGCAGCATCTGAGTATCGAACAATTTTTGATGATGCGTTAAATCGTGCTTATAAAGTAAAAGATAGAAGACGTGAGTTTATTCAAATAATGAGTCACATTTTAGTGGAGGTTAAATAATGGCAGATTCTCGTTTAAGTTGGATGGAAGAAGAAGACCAGCGTGCAGATCAAAATAAAAAATCAGACAAAACAGAAAATTCAACTGACCCAAGACTTAAAAAGGTTTTTGTTGCACCTAAAAGAACTACGCGGGGTGTTTTTGTAGAAGATGATATTTGGGAAGCGTTTGAGAATATAATTTTTCAGCAAAAAAAGGCTAAAGGTAAAACAAAACCAGAGCTTGCAGAAGAAGCACTTTTATACGTTATAAAGAAATACAAAAACTGAAAAATTACTGTACAACTGTATAGTTGTACGTTTATGTAATTATAAAATACCCCTCATTACGGTAACTTGTCTGTCCTAATCACATAGACACCATGTTTTACATGGATGCTCTAATTCACGAATATCAACGAGCACTTGATCATCATATGAAAGAGTTGACTCCATAGAGTCGCCTGTGGTCGTTATTATTCTGGCATGTTGAAATGGCAAGCTGTTATGATTTAGGTGTTTTTGAATGGATTCTACTATCTGTTGCCGCATAAAGCTTCTTTATGTCAGGAGTAGAACCCATTCTGGATGCAACAGCAATTCCCATAAAAAAAACGGGTCATCCATACGGAAAGATGAGGATCTATGGGTCCGTAGGAATTTTATCTGCATGCCTGCTAACTGGTTGGTTAATAGAACACTACTCGATCGACATAGCCTTACCTGTTGTTAGTCTCTTGTATGTTTTCATCGGTATCATGACCATTACTTGCCTACCTAATACTCCTAACGAAAACAAAACTGAATTAGAAATTAGTACGAAAAAATATTCAATATATTGAAAAAAAGAGTTCCTTTACTTGATGCTCTTTGTGACAGTTATTCAGAATACCCTTTACTGTTTTCAACATACATTTCTTTCTATGATGTGGGGCTGTTGTAACTAATTATAGGATGCAGATCTATCCAGTAATGGGCTTAACGATTACTGATAAATCACCTCAACATTCAATAGACGATTCATGAAGGCGAATCTCTCCCGAACAAGAGTTTTACCCTCATCATGACGTAACCAGAAATCAAACTGGCCTTTGTTCAACATTCGCAGTGATTCGAATCCCTCGATGGTTGACCAGGCTCGCTTTCGTATTTTAAAACCTCTGGAGCTGACAATGAGCTTCTTGATGGGGCGTGATCGGACTCGATACCATTATTGAGATACTTCACTTGCCGTTGCTCGACATCCGCTCGCAGCCGTCCCTCCTTCTTCAGGCACGAGATAGCATGAGCATACGAGGAATGCTTGTCTGTGTTCAAGATCTTAGGCGGAGTGTCTCCATTATAGTATCTTAGGCACCGTTTCAAGAACTGATAAGCCGTGTTTTTATTACGTTTTTGGAAGCAATAGAAGTCCAGTGTCTCGCCTTGCTTGTTGATAGCTCGATACAGATAATGCCATTTCCCTTTCACCTTGACGTAGGTTTCATCGAGCTACCACGAAGAATCTGCTCGGATGAATTGATGGCGACGTAACTTCTTGCGTAATGCTGGGGCATATTCCATGAACCAACGATAAATGGTCGAGCGGTTAACCGAAACCCCTCGCTCTGCTAGCATGTCGCTGAGGTTGGCGTAGCTCATTGGGGGTCGAACCATACCAGCGCAAGCACCAAAGAATGATTTCAGGAGCAAAGTGTTTCCATTTGAATGCAGGATTGGTCATTGAGTCACTAGATTAGAAAAGACAGAACTCAATTCTGAGTCTTGGTTGATTTTTTTGCAACAAAGCCTCGTCAACGGTTTAGGCATTGTAATGCAAGATTGCTTTAGTCTTTTAAAACCTCTTACAAGCATGTAATGTGTCGGTACTTCCTACTGCCACGTATTTTTTATGTTACCAACAATCTCAAACTTTCAGTGTGAATGTTGGTAGCTGCATTTTGATCTCTATCGCTATCTAAACATGAAATTATATTTGAATCGCCAACCCCGTTATACTTAGTGGTTAGTACCTTGTGGATATGTCTACATCGAAGAGTTGCGGAATTTACCATATACAACTTCAAGCTGTTTCTTTAACTCACTATTTTCAGTTTCTAGCTCTCTCACTTTAGCCTTTAATGTTGAGATTAATGCATCTTTTGATGAATCACTTCTTTTGGTCGATGCTTTAACTGCTACTGCTTTTTTGTCAGATGATTGATCTCGTATTCGCTTAATTCGCTCCGCAATGTCACTCTCTTTGTAGAGCCACGCTTTAGATACGCCAGCCTCTTCCGCTACAGTGTTAAAGTTAATGACCTCTTTCTTCTTTATTAACCGCTTGATAGCTTCATCGGTCTTCTTTAAAGCTTCTTTTTTCTTTTTTCCAGCATTGGACTTTAAGCCAGAAGTATTTCTTTTATGCGCCATGTAAATTTACCTCTAGCGGTTCAATGATGTTAACGAGTGATTGTTTGATTTTTTGTTCATTTCTATCTGCCTAGCCCAACCTTTGCTGGAGCATCTAGCAATTATCTCTTCTGTACGGTTTAACTGATCTTTATGTTGAGGTAAATACCTGTGGTCAGTTCTAAAGTTTGGGCAAGTTAGACAAGCATTAGCATGCGAACAACTTCCTTGCACAACTCGTAACGAACACAAGCCATTAGGCAATGTTTGTACGGCAATATTCTTTTTAAGCCACTGAGCATCAATCGAGCCAGTATCACAGCTTTCACTGAGACTTTCTGCTACATCTTCAACGTCATAGATAGCGCCTTTAATATCGACCATCTTGCCATTGAATTTAGCGTATTCCTCTTCAAGAATTTTATCCATAATATGAGCATAGGTACTAGTCATTGTTGGTGACTCATGATCTAAGTATCTCTGAACGATATGCTGTGCTAGGCCATTATTAATCATTCAAGTTGCAGTTGTGTACCTAAACATATGGAACGAAAAATAATAAACAGAGCCACGTTTACTAACGATATTGCGTTCTTGCGCCAGAGCGTTAAGGTTTTTAATTAGCGTTCCCTTAGACCATGCTTTGCCAACTCTTGGGTAAGGTCGCTTATTATCTTGTAACTTCGGGGTTGGAAACAATAATTCCGTTGCCCCTATGAACTCTAAAATAACTTCATTCTGTTGTTCTTTGATAACTTCCTCAGTCTTTTTGGTAATAGGGACAACATGTTCTTTTTTCATTTTATATTGGTAATATTTTATGAAGTAATCACCTTGAGCGTTGGAGTAAATGCAGTCATAAGGCAGACCGCAGCATTCACTGCTCCTCATTCCGACCTCTTGGAGAACCAGAAAGAAGCGCATGACATGAGGGTGTAACCCATTAATATTCGCATTTAATTGGCTCATGACATATTCAGGAATGAACTTGGGTAGGCTTTTCATTTCTTTGGGATAGTCTGAGTCTCTAATTAAACGAGTAGCCCCGAACTCGACCGTAACAGTGTCTTCACACCATTCGATATATTGTCTGAGAGACGCAAGCCTTCTTTTTATGCTTGTTTCTTTGAATTTTGTTTCCGACCAATTATAAAGAATATTCTCCATAATTGATCTATCAATTTCCTTTGGTGTGCAAGTCAAATTTATATCAAAACTGCTGCACCACACATGCGAATTAATTGAAGGTTTGTAACTAATTTTGCGCTTGACCGTGTTGCATGACACGCTTTAATAAAGGCTTTGGCTGAATCTATTAGCCAGTCAAATGGCAAATTACTAAAATTTAGTTTTATTGCGTTAGTCCCGCCCTTTAGCTGAACTTCACCATCATTAAAAAACCATACATCATCACTTCCAAGCCTTTTTCTTGAAGTACATTCCTTGCAAATATCCTTATGATGTCGGTTAAGGTCTGGTAAACCAATAAATACCAATCCGATCCCTGTTGGCGGCTATCTTAGCGTAAAAAAATTAATGGAAGAGTCTGGTATCCATGAAACAACGCTTAACCTTTCAAGTGCGTCTAAAAGGGCTATGCGTTCATCTAAGCGAGCTTCCTCTTTTTGCTCAACAATCACATTCAAGGTTGCGTTATGTACATCGGGGTAACTTTTGCGAACTGCAACGTCGAAAGACTTATTCATCTCAGCTTCGCGGCAAACATCTTTGACAGTAACCTTTTGACCCGACTCAACCAATCGATTAAGAGCTACTACTAACTTGGCATTGGTTTGCTGATTTCCGAAAACTTCTGTTTCTGTTTGCTGTTTTGCAATTTCTTTTAGAGCGTCAGGTAATGTCTGATAGATATACGAATTATCAATCCCTGCCTCTTTTGCAACATTTACTGTATTTAATTTTGTAAGATTTGAGATGATATATGTTGCTTTATTTACGATACGCTCAATGGCATCCAAGCATCGTTTTCTTGCATCAATGGCATGAACAGTGGTTCGATGGCTCGTACTTTTCCTCTTAACCACTTCAACACAACTCATAATATCACGAAATTCACGATGTAGAACGGTAGAGGAAATATCAGCTTCTTTGGCGATATTCTTAAATATCAGTCTTGATTTATGCTCAATTTTAGTGGGACAACCCATCATAATTCGATCAATAGCCTCAATAGCCTCAATAGCTAGCTTGCGTGTATCGCCAAGTAATTCGTTTTGTTTTGCATCCAGAGCTGTATTCTCTGTACTAACGAGAGCAAGTTTACTGTTCATTGCTTATCCTTTTGAAAATTCTGGAATGCTTGCTTGAGATCTTGACTATTCAAATGAGCATAAATACTAATCGTGGTCTGTATATCTTTATGCCCGAGGCGTTTCTGAACATAGGACGCATCCCAGCCACTCCTAAGCAACTCAGTAGCATGAGTGTGCCTAAAGATATGAGGAGAGAATGGGATACCTTGTTTTTTAGCTATACGGCGAAATTTAGTGTAAATAGTGCTGTATGTTAATGGGCTGCCAATATTCTCACTCCATATATTGACGAACACATAGTTAGAATCAATCTCGTCGAAATCATATACAACATAATCCGTGTATAGCTGTATTAACTCAGAACTAATATCAATACTTCTTTGCTCGTTACTTTTAGCTCTAGCTCTCTTTTCATTTCTTCTTGGGATAACCTGAATTACTTTGTTCCAGCTATGAATATCTTCATGCCTCAATCCAAGAGCCTCACCAATGCGCATTCCTGTTTCATACAGTACGCAAATTAAAAATTTATCCCTTTTATTTCCACTGGCAGCAACAAGAGCTTTAACCTGTTCGGGTATTAGGGTGTTTGGGATTCGCTTAGGTTCTTTTATTTTGAGGATATTACGTTTATTGTTTTTTTTCGCTAATATGATGCAGAAACGATTTATAACTCTTGCCGCCAAAACTATCTGTCTTGTGTATCTGTAATGGCTTGGTACTATCTAGTCTTGCGTGATAGTCATAGAAAGAGCTTACGGCAGTTACTATGAAGTTTATTGTCTTCTCTGAGCGCAATGAGGTGGTTTCGGAAAGTATTATAACATTACCAGTGTAACCAACCTTTAACCAGTTGATGAACTGTGACATTTCAACCAAACCAATATCATCCCAGCTTAGCTGAGAATTATCCAAATATAGCCAAAAATCTCCGAAAACGTTTCAATGCGAAAGGCTGGCATATCAACACGGATGATAGATTGAGCATCAAGCTCGCGAATTCACGGCTTTACCGCATGGGACTCGGTGTCAAAGTCGGCATGGACGCCCCCCCTTACCTGCATAGACCTTTTATTTTGCGATGGCCTTTGTTGGCTAGGCATCGTCACGTCTGTTGAAAAAAACCGTCCAAAAATACGCATAAAACCCGTAAAAAAAAGCATTACAGGCATCTTAGTCGCTATTGCCTCGTCGATATCGTACCAATTTACCTGTTTTCTGAGAGCCTATATTGATTTATCCACAATAGTCGGAATGACCCTCCGATTAAGGCGTTGCTACCCCCCCTATATATCTGCCAAGTAATCTCTCTATAAATAAATCTTTCATTAATTGTTTCCCCTTAATAATTGTTGATATCTTTTGTTTCAGGAAAATCTCACGTAAAACGCGTGACAAAGGCTTTCTATTGGTTTGGAACCTTCTTTTTTCGATGCAAGAAAATCTCAATTCCCTGTGCGATTTTTTGCTATTTTATTTTTTTGTGTTTTTCGAATTAACCCTTATAAAACATATAGTTACGCACACTACTCCGACAATTAATTTTGCGGGTTTTTTACCGAAAAAGCGACGTAAAATAGGAATATGTTAATAATATCAAGGAGTTGGAGTGATATCTGGTTCCATTGGTGACCTGTATTTTTACAAAAAACCGCAAATTTCAGCACTTTTTTCGATTTTTATTTGGGTGTCTAGACCCTAGAGACCCCAGTGATAACGCCTGTGTACGTTTCTTTTTGCACGAAAAAATAATCGCAAAAAAAAGCAAGTAGCAAATAGCACAGGAAGGTAGGAAGGAGTATGCGCACGTGCTATTTTACTTTACGCGAGGCAAAGTTAAACAAGACTCTTTGTTAATTAATAATTATACGTAAGATTATCATTAATGGTAATTAAAAATTATATTTGACACGCTTGTTGCTGCCACGCAACGAGATAAGCACTTTTTTAAAAGAAGTTTTCACATGAGTCTATTAAAAACAAAAGATGCTAAAAAAAATAAGTCTTCACGAGATCGTGAGCAGCTTGTGACGTTGTCAGAAGCGAGGGCGGCTTTTGGGGAAGAACGACGTAAAAAAAACAATGAGTACAAGCGAAATTACTTGAAAAAATACAGAGAAGATTGGCAGAAAGACAAAGCGGAAGTTGATGAACTTCAGGTGATAGAAGATGTTTTAAGGTACGTTACCCGCCCGCTGAATGGTGCAAACAACCGGCGCAGCGGGTTTTATGCGATGAAAATTAATGCGCACGAACATGCAATAATACAAGCCGCGCTAAAGCTAGAGGGAGCGCGATCTAGTCGAGAATTGTTCGTTAAACTTTGTAATGAAGTAATTAAGAAAAACAATTAAAAGATGTGATTAATAATTATAGTTGGCAGTGAAGTTGAGCGCTGCTACCTGTACTTAGGTGTCTTGATCTTGAGTTGATATTCGTGCGTAACCACATTTCATTGTTGCGATAACCCACAACCTCAATATCCACAACAAACGCCGTATAGCGCGAGTGTATACACTCACACGACCATGTTCTAATGGTTAATGACCCTTTACCAGAATATGTTTCACCACAGTTACTGCACATTTTTGATTATTGAAAAGCTTGGTTTAAGCGAAATTCCTGTTTACAACGTTTATGCGGCATGTGATTTTGGCACAGAAAATGGAATTGAGTACCAAATAGACACAATGTTGTTACCTTCAAAACACGTGACTACTCACCGCCCTAATCGGGCGAGGAGTAGTCACATAATCTGGTGGGGTTGAGCACCATGCTTCTTGCTGTGCTGCGCTATACATATCGGTATCAATAGCATGAATGGATGAGTGGAATAATTGTTTGGCGACAGATAGAGGATCTTTTAACAAAAAATTATTATTTTAATAAAATAATAAGATAACTACCTTATTACAAATTTCATAAAATCTTCATCACTCATTTTAGCCAAATTATTAGCAACTAAACGAACAATATCGCTACGATTCAATTGCTTATCATAATTAAGTTCTAATTGGTATGACAAAAGATTAAATCTTTTCGCTTGATTATCTAATGTTTTTCTATCTGTATCTGTCAATGAAATAGAAACAGGCTTCGTCAACTCTCTTTTTATTCTTGAGCTATCTTTGTTAACACCAGCAATGCTTTTAGCATCAGCCCCATCAATAAAAGAATCAATATCTTTGACTTTTTTCTCACTATTTTTCAAAGATTGACGATTAAATTTCATTACAAATTTCCTTGAGCAAACAACTCATTTCAGCTTTTGCCTTTGTATCTTTCCATTCATGGACTCCTAATGCTTCTGAAAAGGCATCTCTATGTGCTTTTCGTTCAGATAGCACTGTATTCAATAATCTAAACTCTGGAAATTCTTTCAAAAGCTGCTTTGCTATCGTTTTTTCTGTTTGGCTATTTGTTGGAGCCATATTTATAAAAACACTAACTGTTAAATCAGGATTATAGTCTCTTGCAGTTTCAACCGTTTCAGACATATGCTCAAGTAATTCAAGATCAGCTAAACTTGCCTTTGTTGGTATAAGCATCAAATCAGAAGCTAACATAGCACTTCGCATTTCCCTACTATCACGACCTGCAGCATCAATAATCACATAACCATACTTTCCCGCTTCTATCTTAATCTGAGAAGTAATATTCCCATCCAAACGAATACAAGGAAAAGAATTAACATTTTGATTATCTTCTCTACGTTGTGACCAACGATATAATGTAGCTTGAGGATCTGCATCCACTAATAAAATACGATCTGTTTCACCATTAAACTGTTCTTTCGCAATAGCAACTGCAAGATTCGTAGCCGTATTACTCTTACCAACTCCACCTTTTTGATGCGCAAGTAAAATAACTTTACCCATAATCATCTCCAACAAATTATTTACAATAAATAATAAGATAATAAAACATGATCTTTTAATACTTAGTTAGTTGTCAGATACCGAAACACGGTTATAAAAAGGCAACGAAAGAACATATCAACGTTCCTAACACGCTTAATCGTCAGTTTGCTGTCACTGAGCCCAACCAAGTATGGTGCGGTGATGTTACCTATATTTGGATGGGTACTCTATGGGCATATTTGGCTGTGGTTATGGACCTGTTCGCGAGAAAACCTGTGGGATGGGCGATGTCACTTTCGCCCGATACCAACTTAACAGGTCGCGCATTATCAATGGCCTTCGAAGCAAGAGGAAGACCGAAGAATGTCATGTTCCATCGCGACCAAGGTTCCCATTACACCCGTTTGCAATATCGACAATTGCTATGGCGCTACCAACTAGAACAAAATATGAGTCGACGCGGAAACTGTTGGGATAATAGTCCGATGGAACGATTCTTCAGAAGCTTAAAGACAGAATGGGTGCCGTCTAAAGGGTACGATAATTTCACTCAAGCACGCTGTTCAATCACAAATTACATCACGGGCTATTACAGCCAAACCAGGCCACATCAATACAATGGTGGTCTGACGCCAAATGAGTCAGAAAGACTATTCTGGAATGACTCTAAAGCTGTGGCCAATATTACTTGACCACTTGTATCTACAGTATGCTTCTTAATATGATGCTGTTTAGTTAGATTGGCTTTGTAAGGCATTTGTTAAATACCAGAAAGGTAGGTATGAATCGAACATTATATAAAAATGAAAGAAAAACGCCTTATTGATGATTATTTGAGCGTTACAACAAAGCCGCGTTTTCGCTAGGATATGGGGGGGTAGTGACGGCATGGCCTATTGCATCAGAACCTTCTATATTTATCACCCTACTTATGCCTATATCGCCAATAAAGTCTTTGTCGTGGCTAACAACTAACACGCTGCCGTTAAAGTCACGCAGAGCTTGAGCTAGCATCAATCGGGAGTCTAGATCTAGATGATTATTCGGCTCATCCAACAACAGTAGAGTATTGTCAGATTGATGGCTAATGGCTAACATGGAAACTTTCATCCTTTCGCCTCCGCTCAAGTTTACCATCGCTTGTGTTGCTTTCTCTCGTTTTAGTCCAATACCTGCCAGCAGCGTTCGCTGGTTTGTTTCCGTTAGGTGTGGGCAAAAAAAAGCCAAGTTTTCAAGTACGGACTTTGTGTTATCCAATAACGAGAAGTGCTGATCTAGATAGCATAGGCCTGCACGCACATTAATGTTTCCGTGGACAGGAGAAAGGCGCCCAGCGATAGCTTTCAATAGGGTAGACTTACCTCTACCGTTTGGGCCAGATAGGTGAATTTTTCTCCAAAATCAACAAAAAATGTGATTTCGTTTTCATGTTGAATATAGGGCAGACGCACTTCTGTGATGTCCAAAATACGTAAGGCGCGTATTTCTACTTTTCCCAAGGACAGGCTCTGCTGCTTAAATAACTCATGTTTCCTATTCAGAGTGCTGAACTGATCCTGCATCTGCAGCAATTTACGGTTCTGATTACTTTCCCGAGAACCGCTGGAACGCTCAGCACTATGCTTTAAGGTATTCAGGATAACTTTAGCATGGCTACCTGAACGAGCAATCTGTTTACCTTGACTAGCACGTTGTTGAGCTTTTTCCCGATTATTTTGCATGGTCTGCCGCATGAGCTTGATCTCTGAATTAGCATGCTCGATGTGGCGATCCAAACTATTTAGCTCACTTGCGCGCTGTTTCGCGTAGACCTCATAGGCACCGCCGTAATGATGTAGACCGAGAGTATTCAGCTCCAAGATATCATCTACATTGCCCAAAATATCACGATCATGACTAATGATAAGTATACCGCCATTGAAGTGCATCATCTGTTCGATTAACCAATTCTTTCCTTGTTCGTCCAGATGGTTTCCTGGTTCATCAAGAATTAGATAGTCATAATTAGATTGGAAAAGCTGATGCAGCGCTAACCGAGTTAACTGACCGCCACTCAGAACATCACATCGTAAAAATGGATCTAAAGGTAGTCCCAATGTCTGTAATTGCTGCTCCAGATTTGCCTGCAGTTGCCAATTATCGTCGATTAGCTCGAAGTCATGAGGATCACATCCTCCGGCAGTAATTCGGGTTAAAGCTTCCAACCTGTGCCGAACTCCAAGAAAGTCACTGACAGTTTCATACAGAGTAGGTATTTCCTCCACGCCAACCTGCCGCAACCACCCGACTCGACAAAAAGTGGTGACAGAGCCGGAATAAGGCATTTTTTCTCCTGTCAGCAGTGATGCCAATAAGGATTTTCCTACACCGTTTCTGCCAACTAGTCCGGTTATTTTATCGTCCAGAGTAAAATTCAGGTTGGAAAACAGCGTATTGCCATTGTCGAAGCGATAAGTTAAGGCTTGAGCATTGATGCTTGTCATAACTCCCCCTGTTGTATATATCTTCCGTAATGTTTCTTACAGCAGATAGTAATCGCCATGCAGACGAAAAATAATGCGCACTCGATAGGGGCGTTGACACTGATGTTGGCCACAAAGCCGAAGGCAAAACCGGAGAAGCCGGCGCTGAAAGCGGCGATAGCGGCAGCCATTCCCATGATAGAGCCTTGTTTGCTCGCATCAATACAAATGGATAGTTGTGACATTAAGCCGCTGTATGACATGCCAAAGCCTACCGCGCCCAATACCGCGAGTAGATACAGGATATATAGATTAGTGTTGAGTAGGGTTACACCTATACAGAATGCCATCAGTACCAACGCCAGTCCAACCATGCTAAGAGGTTTCAGCACTTTCATCGCAGGGCCAACCAGAAATAGGAAAGCCAACGCGAGGGCAAAACCGGTCCAAGATATGAAGTTGCTCACTTCCTGTTGAGCAAAACCGAGCCCACCAGTCAGGTACAGACCGATAAACTGGAAGAAGATATTCCAGCCCACCAGCATCAATAGCAGGAGCAAGGCGTAGGTGCGGATATCCTTGATTCTGACTGCATCGAGCAGATTCGCAATGGGGTTGGGAAGCGTCATCGCTCGCTTCTTGGCGTTCGCTTTTTGGTCCTGAAACACAAGTAGCAGGATCAGCAAATTCACCACGGACAGAGCCGCCACAAAGATAAAAGGCGTCTGTAGATTGAACCAGGGAACTAGCGCAGGATCGCTCAGATAACCGCCGATCAACGGGCCGACGACATAGCCCAGGGAGACAAAAAACATGATGTAGCCAATGTACCTAGCCCGCTGTTTCTCTTCAGTGACATCGATAATAGAGGCCTGCGCGACGGGCAGACAGCCGGAAAAGAAACCGCCAATGAGTCGACCGGCCATGAACAACCACAGGCTCTTGAACGCAAGGGCGTACGCCAACAAGACATAGCTCATCGCCAGACCGCTGAGACACAGCAGCAGCGTCTTCTTCCGTCCCAGGCCATCAGACAAAGCGCCCAGCAATGGCGCGCCAAAAAACATGGCGATGGAGAACGCGCCTAGTGCCACGCCGTATACTCCATTGCGAAAACCTTCAGGCCTTCGCTAATCAGTCCGGACAAAGGATCGTGGGCGATGGTCGTCAGCATGGGAATAATCAGGCTAGCGCCCAGATTATCAATGAAGATAACCAGATAAATGCCGATTAAACTCAACATCCTTGTATTTGTCATAAAACCTCTCGTACTGGAGCGCCCTGCAAGGACGCCCTATATCTTTCCCATTATTTGCTATTTGATTTAGCGCTTTATTGGCCTCTTAATCCTGGCCACTGCGCCGAAACTTCTTAGCCTTAACCGATAACCTCCCCGTTGAGAAAGTGGAGTAGTTGCGTATTAAAAAACTGGCTCGCAGTCAGGGGGATAAAATGTCCGTGTCCCTTCACGACCAGTTCGGCAGCCTGAGGAATGCGGCGTAACCGATCGAATGTGGCTTCATCGATAATGCAGTCGTTTTGTCCGTGCGTCAATAATACGGGCATAGCGATCCCGCCCAGTCGCGCATTGACGTCGAAGCACATCAGTGCGTCGTAGTAATAACGCAGCACGCTCATTGGTGCGCCTGCGCCCAGGCTGGCGACAATATCTTCCGCGCCGTCAAACACGATCTCCAGAATGTCGCGATGTGCTTTCAGTTCATCATGAAGGTCCAGCGTATTGCCGAATACGTCCTCGCCGAAGTTCGGCGCCGTGCTGATCAAGGTCAGTGAACGTACTAAATCTGGATGGTGAATGGCGATCAGACAGGACAGGCAGTCCCCCAAAGACCAGCCCACCAAATCGACAGCGCCGCGGTTTAACTCCTGTTTAATGAAAATCGCCATGTCTTCCGCCAGTCTCTCCAGCGAGAAAGTGGCGGCGTCGAAAGGACAGTCCTTGTGGCCGGGATAGATTGGAATTAACACCCGTCTCCCGGACTGAGTCAGCGCATTGATCTGCTGTGTCCAGGCCTCCGCGCTGGTATTCAGAGGTGGCGCTAGGATAACGGACCGTCCTTCCCCATAGCTCAGCCATTGTGCCATGCGGCCGAATACGGCCGGAGACGCGCTTTCTCTCGGCGCTTCCGCTATCACCTTATCTTCCACTACGGCCGCGCTCTCAGCCCCTGTTGCAGCAATGCCGGCGGCAAGATCCTCCAGGGTTGGATACTTGAACAAGTCGTGAGCCTGTAATCCGGGGCAGCGCTGTTGATAAGGGGCCAGCAGTTTCAAGGCGGACAGGGAATCCAGTCCGAGCTCTTCTATTAAGACGTCCCTGGACAGTTCATCCGGCGCAAACCCCAGCAGGTCTGACACCGCGGCGCGCAGCTCTTCTACAAAGGCTTCGGTGGAAAGCACCGAATCAGCTTGGGTGGACGCAGAAGCGTCGGCAACTTGCTCGTCTTCCCGGTCATCAATCCAATAACGTTTGCTGTCAAATGGATACGCCGGCACGTTGATGTCTGGATTCAGTGACGTGACCGTATCCAATCGGCGCCGCACTTCCTCCTGCTCGCTCGCCCGCCAAAGCGTCATCAGGGCCAGTTTTTCTGTCGACAGAGTAAGTCCTCGCGCGGCCAAAGGCTCGCCCCGCAAAACTTGTCCTGCGTCCAACTCGTGCGCCAGTTGCTCCAGTGCGGATAGCAAATCTGACTTGTTCGCGGCGATAACGACGCAGTGCTGTCCATAGCGGGGACGGCGCAACAGCAATTGGCAATTGCAAAAAGAGCAGGGAGCAAATCGCTCAGGAAGGTAGGAAGGAGTCCGCGCACGCGCTATCTTACTTTACGTGATGCAAAGTTAAACAAGACTCTTTGTTAATTAAGAATTATATTTGATACGCTTGTTGGTGTCCTTATAATTATTACATAACAAGTATGTATGCTATACAGTGAATGTCTGATAGAAAGAGGCTCGTGCATGCAACATTTAATTTTCTTTAACACAAAAGGCGGATCAGGAAAATCCACACTATGTGAATATTCCGCAATGGAACTCCAACGGCTTGGGCACAATGTCTCAGTTGAAAACACTGACCAACAGCAACATGTTACGTTGATACAAAACGATGCTGCCGATTTTTGTTTATATGACACTGCAGGGGCGTTCACTCACGAGAATGTGAAGTTGTTGCGCGCTGCTAGAGATGCTAATTCACTCATAATCGTGCCTATGAATACAGGCAAAAATGATTTGAAAGAATTGCCGTTTTTAGTCTCTAAGCTCGTTGAATATCAAGTCCGAGAAAAAACACGCTTTGTGTTCACGAAAACCCGCACGAAAGGGAGAATCCTAGAAAGTCGTCGCGAGACTTTGGTTGCTGCGGGGTTGGGTTTGTTAACATTAATTTGGGTTATGCCCGTGCTTGATGATTTTACAGAGATGCGCCAAAGTGCGCGGACACGCAACGTGATAAGCACTTTTTTAAAAGAAGTTCTGAAATGAGTCTATTAAAAACAAAAGATGCTAAAAAGAATAATTCTTCACGAGATCGTGAACAACTTGTGACGTTGTCAGAAGCGAGGGCTGCTTTTGAAGAGGAACGACGCAAGAAAAATAATGAGTATCAGCGAAGTCACTTAGAAAAACACAAAGAGGCTTGGCGGAAAGATAAAGCGGAAGTAGATCAATTTCATGATATAGGAGACTTTTTGGCGTACGTTACGCGCACATTTTCCGATGCAAACAACCCTCGCATCGGATTGCATTCGATGAAAATTAACGCACACGAACATGCAATAATACAAGCCGCGCTAAAGCTAGAGGGAGCACGCTCTAGTCGAGAATTGTTCGTTAAGCTTTGTAATGAAGTAATTAAGAAAAACAGTTAAGAGATGTAATTAATAATTATAGTTGGCAGAGGTGCTATTCCATTTCACCTAGGAATTCCCTCTCCGACATCTATGTGTTGTGGAGCAAAAACCTGTCCCTCGCTCTGCCAGCATGTCGCTGAGGTTGGCGTAGCTCATTGGGGTCGAACCATACCAGCGCAGGCACCAAAGAATGATTTCAGGAGCAAAGTGTTTCCATTTAAATGCGGGATTGGTCATTGAGTCACTAGATCAGAAAAGACAGAACTAAGTTCTGAGTCTTGGTTGATTTTTTTGCAACAAAGCCATTTTCGGAGGCGCAAGTCCCTGCCCCTCCTGCTTGATCTTAATGATATGCCAGCCATAAAACGTGAAACGATAGCCAAAGGACAACGGCTTGTCCAAGAGGCTGGAACGGGTTGGGATTATCAAGAAATTCGCAGCCAATTCACGCAACAACTTATCAGCGGCTTTGCCCCTGAAAAAGTGGATGGGGCTTTTATAGCGTTCGTAAAAAAGAAGGTTGCCACGTGGCCATAAAACTTTATCACTTTATCACTTTATCACTTTATCACTTCATAATGATAAGGTGATTAAATAATTTAGGCTATGCGTTTTTTGCCATGTTTCTCTAGCAAGTCATTGACCGCTTCAATCATCAAGGCTTGCATATTTTTTGCGCCTGTATCTAATCTTAGATATTCAAGTTCACGCTTTGCCGCCTCATCAACCCTAAAGATGATCGGCGTTTTATCAGCAAAAGCGGTTTTTTCTGTTGCCTTAGCCTTCACAGGCTTCGGCGTATCGCCGCTATGCAACGCTGCGGCGAGGTCTTTCTTTTTTGCCATTGGTCTTAACTCCGATTTCTTTGAAAATAAACTTGTATAGAGCACGAATTTCATCAGCTGCATTGCTACGAGGTTCATATTCCAACACGCCCTGCCCTTGTGTAATGGCGTGAATATAGGCCACTCGTTACCCCACTTGAACGGGTGCAAGATTAACCCCTAGCCCCTTGATAGCTGCTTCTGCTTCTTCAGTAAGCATACCACGGGCGGGAGTCTGGTTTAGCACTACATGACACGGGGTCTTTGCCAGCTGGCAAATCTCTATGGTCATACTGACGGCCCTTAGATCAACAATCGAAGGGCGACAGGGGATCAACACCATATCAGCGGCACGGGCTGCGGCCAGTGCCGTTTGCTCTGCATGTGGGGCGGTATCAATGACGATAAAATCGCCATCATTTTCGGCGCATGTATCGAGGACATTTTGCAATCTTTGCGCCTGTGTTGTCACAACTGGCGGCGTTTTTGCCTCCCTGCTGTCCCCCCATTGCACCATAGATGATTGCGGATCAAGGTCGATGATTGCCGTCTGTTTGCCGTTCATTTCTGCGGCAATAGCGTTATTCAAACCAAGCGTAGTCTTGCCCGCTCCGCCCTTCTGGCTCAGTATTGCAATCTTAATCACTTTATCACCTCATCACTTAATCATGATTATTTGATATAGTTTTATCAGATTCAAGAATTATCCGCAAGCCCTGAATAATTACGACCAGATTTCTTTCATGTGCGTCTAGCACATACGCCATGATGCCCCCGCATCATGGCTAAAAAACTCCGCAAGAATTGCGTCGTCATTCGAGCTTTTAGCCCCCGCCCATGAAGGGCAGGGGCAGGGCGTTTAGTTACTCCAGAATATGTAGATCTTCCCTATCCCTGCTTCAACGGTGATAATGTCGCCACACCCGCTTCCATATCGCGGCCCATAGCTTCGTAGTCGATATACGGGGCGATATTGTCGGGGATACCTTCAAGCCCGCCCGTTTCTTCTGTTAGATGTTCGGCGTATTCGGTCACGTTGCGCCATTCCCCGCAATAGCGGTCTTCCAGTGCCTCACGCGCATCATTTATATCGCCGCCGTAGTAGTCGGCTATCATCGCGCGAAGCTGTCCATGCTCGGCCACAAAATCCGCGCCGCTCTCCATCAGGTTAGAGATAAAAGCCACGAGTCGCTATTTAAAACAGTGTAGTGGTCACACTTCAGAGGCTATCAATAGGAGACTGGTGAACGGTTACCATGGGCGTATCAATAAAAACTTTCTATCGTTATCATGAGTTAGTTTAAACTGGTTGGTGGTATTGATGCGCTGATTAATCAGACCTGCGGTGCACTACATTTGCAAGATCACAACCTTTTGGGGTATATACTTAATAAAGATCAAAGCGTTTTATACATGTGGTCATTTGTCAGCACCTGACCTTTTCTGGTTATTTTGTTGACCCGCTTTATTTTAAAACCCCATACTTTAAAGTGCATAAATTAGTTCAGTAAAGGGAATTTCCAATTAAATCGTATTTATGAAATCAAAGAGTAAGCAAAAAACTTCCATTATGAAGATAGCAGAAAATGAAACTCACATCTGGTTTACCTATGATGAGGAAATAAATCACGATTTTGCTTTGAACAACTACGTCCCGTTTTTGAGTCATCAGGAATTGGAACAGTACCAAAAGTTATACTTTGATAAACGTAAACACCAATATTTGGTAACCAGAATGTTAGTTCGTAATGTCCTGAGTAGATACTTAAAAGGTATTCCTGCCGAAGATATAGAATTCATAACTAACGACCACAAGAAACCCTATGTTTTGCCTGAACAACTGGTATTGCCGCTGCAATTCAATATTTCACACACTGAGAAAATGATTGTTATAGCAGTATCAGTGGGAATTGAAATAGGAATCGATGTAGAATATCTGGATCGCAACAATAGTGCTTTTGAAATTGCTGAGCGATTTTTTGCTGAAAATGAGTATCAGTATTTAAAAGCGTTACCAGATGATCAGCAAAAACAAAGATTTTTTAGTCTTTGGACTCTTAAGGAAGCTTACATAAAAGCCTGTGGTAAAGGTTTATATATTCCGTTAGATGAATTTTGTTTTTCCTATCCGAGTTTCAATACCATTGATATTAATTTTTCCACCTATCGACATGATGATCCTACTAACTGGCAGTTTTGGCAAATTCAACCAAGCAAACAGCATCTAGTATCGCTTGCAGTCAAGCAATCAGAACAGCACCCTCAGAATTTAATCATGTACAAAACAACACATCTGCTGGGAAGCGAAGTGGTCAGTTATCCTGTGGTTGCGTCAAAATGCTAAATTTTGTTGCTCTTTGGTGAGTTTACGCCACTAAAAGTGTAATTTAAAGTCAAGGTTATCTAGATGACAACCAGGGGAAGCAAGGTGCTCAGTTTTGGTTTAAATAACTCCAAAGTAAGTGGTTTTCAGGGGGAACTTTAACCTATATTTTTATCACTTAGCCATAAATGACGGGGTTTTACGGTTAAGTGATAAAAGGTATTTTGGAATTAAAAGCGACTGGACAAGTCGTTACTGCTTGCGGAGGCTTGCGTAATTCCCGTTACGAACGAGTTGCTGCCCAGGAAACAAAAATCATCGCCCGATCAAGATCGGTGAGTAATCACCTTATTGACGACTTACTAAAACTGAGCGCTTAGCTTGATATACACCTGATCTTTACCTAATTGACTGTCTAATCCGTGATTATAGCCAATGATTACTGGTAACTGATAAAAATAAAACCCTATTGTCTCAATTTGCACTGCAGCCCCAACCCCTGTCAGAGCTTGGTAACGTTGGTTATCGTTCCAGCTTGAACCTGAGTTGATAAATACTGAACCTGAAATAGCCCCAAAACCAATTGGCCACACATCCCAGTTCCGGTTAACGCGATAAATTAAGTGGCTTAACGTAATACTTTGTGTGGTGTAAGCTTGCCCTACTTGCGCCCCATAGCTATACCCACTTAACGCTAGCTGATGGCGACCATACAGCTTAATTTGGTCTCCCTCATAACCCCCAAGTTTAAATGGTTTGGCTTTTGAATCCGCATAACCTGCCGCAAGGTGGGTGCTTAGACTGAAGCTCCCTGGAAGATTCCAATGTGCCATCCATTGAGCCTGCCATTTTTGTCCAGAGTAATTGCCGCCAACATTTTGCTCCCACACCAAATCGGCGTAATGACCCAATTTATCATCCCATTGCAGCGCAGTTCCCGCCAGCCACTCATCACTTGCTTGTGCAGAGCTCGTACCTTGAGGTGATTTTATCAGTGACACTTTTTGCCAATAGGTTCCGACACCAAACGTTAGGTCATCGTCAATGCCATGCAATGAGTAATCACTTTTTAACGTTAAGTTATCTTGGCGAACAATTCGGTCTTCTTTATTGGTCAATGGGTTCAAGTTAAACTCATGCTCTCGGCTTAATATTGCTTGCCAGAGGTCTTCATACGCGTAATCTAATTGATACGACCCCAACGTATTTTTCGTGTCCCAAGCTGCTTGGATACCATACTGATGACGCTCCAGATTATCTGAACCACTGATCTCAAAAATAACCAAAGATTGGTTATCATCACTTTGCCAAGCGGAAGTCCAGTCTTGCCCCGTTAAAGTTGGAAGCTGTGAATCCTCAGTAATTTCACTTTTTTCTGTCGTGGAGATCGGAGCTGAAGAAGCCTCATTCACCGTAGCATACGATGAAAGCGAAACATCATTCAAAGCTGTCACTGCGTGAATATGACGCAAATGGTAGCCATCATGCTCATAGGCTTGATAGATAAGCCCTTGCGATGCAATCCATTGAGGAGAAAAAGCCCCGCCAACTTCGTTGGTCAGTTGCTCTACCTGTAAACTGGTTAAGTCCATTCGGTAGATCTGATAGTGGCCATTGTAATCCGCACTAAACAGCAACTCTCCCTCTTTAATAAAACTCAGTTGATGTTCCGTTGCTGAAGTTTCGGTTACTGCCAACCAGCTCTGCTCTTTCTGTTCAAAACGCATGATATTCCATGCACTAAACGGCTGCTGAATGGATGCATAAATTTCACCTGTTGGGGATAGCGCCATATCACCAATTATCCAGCCAAACGAACCTTGCCATAGGCGAGTTTGCTGTCCATCAAGTGTCACATTCCACAATTCAGGTAAACCGTGCTTATGGCGCGTTGCAAAAACGCTTTGCCCATCTAAGCTCCAACGCACTTGGGTAAAGCGCTGCTGCTCAGTTAAACTCTGCCACTGCCCATCAACATAGCGATAAAGGTCATTGAACTTTTGTTCTTCCTGATTTTGGTTTTTTTGTGAGACGACAATGCCTTGTTGTGGATGAGTATCGAGGCTGGTTAATCCATTTATTGTCGATAAGTAATGCCATTGATTTTTCTCACTATCCCACATCGCTAAATGTCCACCGTCAACATAATTATTACGCCAAGCAAGCAGTTGATCTGATTCTCCATTGGCCAATAAGTATGAAAATGGCTGACTATCTAGAGATTGAGCACCCGAAGAGTGCTCCTTACTTTGCGCAATTTGATCTGAAAACTGCGTTATAAGATCGGCACGAAACTCTTCCCAAAGCGCAAAAAAATCTTTACCAAAAGCGTGTCGCGCACTGCGGTTTAAGAAAAAACCCGGAATTAAATAACCACTGTAATCGGTTAAAAAGTGCTGGAACGCTTCTTCACCATATGTTTTGGTTAAATAATCAATGAAATACGCACCGTAGAGATAAGCAATACCAGCGGGTAGTAAAGAGTTATCCACCACCACTTGATTTGCCACTTGACTTAGATCAGCTAATTGACCGCTCACCACTTCCATACGCATTTGCATAGCAAAGAAACTATCATAATAGCCTTGTTTTTCTATATAAATCGCCAACCCTTCTCTTAAGAAGTGTGGAGTCAGAAAATGCGGGAAAAACAGCAGTTGGCGGCCAAAAATATCACGTGCTCTAGTTACCGCACGGTCATTGAACTCCATATGAACAATGTGTGTGTATTCATGGCGGATCAGCGAATCCAACCGCTTCTCGTTCCCTTCTGAATTAAGTATATTTCTAGGAGGATGTAAAGACAGATGAATGTGAGGAGAAGGTATCGGTATTGCATTACCATTATTAGAGTCCTCATCATCCTCCAGAATGAGATGAGTTTTGTCCGTTGGCATCTGTGAAAACTGACTGGCGAGATCTTGATGCACTTTTTCTGCAATGTCTAAAGAATGCGCAGCGAATTGCACCCAGTCACTACGAAAGTGTACGATAAAGTGTTGTGATTGTTGCATCAGCCACTGATGACCACCTTTGTTCAAAGCAACTGGCTCCTCGGCCAATATTGTAGGTGTATACATACCAAAATACATCATTAAACCCATAGTGGATAAAAGTATCCATTTAAATTTCTTTAATATCATTTGCAACATCTTTTTCTAAAATAAATAACAGTTATATATTATATTGCTCGTCGTTATTTACAAAAAATTTGAACTAATCTCTATGTTTACAATTTATTCATCACTTCCTGCCTAATTCCATGATGATCTAAATTGTAAACATAGAGATTAGTTCAAATTTTTTGTAAATAACGCCTACCTCGATTGAAACGGCACTGTTGGTGAGAGGTATTTTTAAACTTCCCATTCTTAGATTAGAAGGCTTTCTCAATTCAGTTTTTACGTTGATGAATGTCCCGCTTAAATCCCCTATATACACCTTCATTAGTAAGCGTTCGAAGAACGTAAGAGTGAGGTACCGAAGATTTGGAGTCAGTGTATTATATGCCTGATTTAATCAACAATGTCCCTTTAAACCCTACTTAATATCAGTAATGATTTCCCTTCATAATCAAAAAGATTAAGGGGGCTGTTGCAACTACTCGGCACTAAAGTACCTAGCTTCCAAGATAACAGCCTAAGCCACTAGCTCTTCTTTTTTGACGTTTCTCTGGGTACTGCGAGTTGAGCTTTTGGCTCTACTTGTCTTACGGTTCCCTTCACGTCCACTATCTGACTTGAGTTGAAGAACTCCATCGTCAGACAACACCGTTCCAGTGTCTAAAATTAGGTTTATTGCCCGTTTCTTTACAACCCCTGATGCGTTGTGGTCTGCATTGTCAGTATTGCCACAGTCACCGCACACGAACATGCAATAATACAAGCCGCGCTAAAGCTAGAGGGAGCGCGCTCTAGTCGAGAATTGTTCGTTAAGCTTTGTAATGAAGTAATTAAAAAAAATAATTAAAAGAGGTAATCAATAATTATTTTTGGCGATATGCTATTTCATTTCACCTAGGAATTCCCTCCCCGACAACTATATGTTGTGGAGCTTAAGCCTGTCCCTCGCTCTGATTGCTTTCCCCATAAGTGCGTACAACCTCGCAAAACCTGTAAAAAGGACGATGACGATCATGTAGGCAATATGTTGTTTCCTAGATACAATCAACAAGCCCGACTCCAGTCTGGCTTAAAATAACTTAACTTTAGGGGAATTGTATAATGACTAAAGAAGATACTAAGGATAATAAGCAGTCTACTACTACACAAACACCAGTTGCCCCTACCAGGATCAGCTTTAACTCACCAAGACTATGGACTTATTGTGTTAAGCCGCCCACAAAATCTATGGTCGATAATAGTCAAAAAGTGACATTAGTTTCCGAAACAAAAAATAACAACACCAAAAAATAATACTGACAGGTTGAGAAAGTTGGTGTCTGGGTTAATGTCCGCTGGGTATTTCTTGTTATGCGTTTGGTTGACGCAGGCATGCGTAAGAGAAATCTTGAATTTCGAGCTGTGCATCTGCGAAATCTAGAGAATTTTCTACGTTGGATTGCCTACAATAGTGACGCAGTAACCGGCTGCATAATGGTATCGAGTCCGATCACGCCCCCATCAAGAAGCTCGTTGTCAGCTCAGGTGGTTTTAAAATACGAAAGCGAGCCTAGTCAACCATCGAGGGATTCGAATCACTGCGAATGTTGAACAAAGGCCAGTTTGATTTCTGGTTACGTCATGATGAGGGTAAAACTCTTGTTCGGGAGAGATCCGCCTTCATGAATCGTCTACTCAATGTTGAGGTGATTTATCAGTAATCGTTAAACCCATTACTGGGTAGATCTGCATCCTATAATTAGTTGCAACAGCCCCGTTTTATTTCCACCGCAGATTTTCTTTGTCAAGTTTATTAGACATGTCCCTCTTCCTTTTTCTTCAGAAATGAGAGCGGTTTCTGGATTTGTTACATCTTTCTTCAGTATTTTCTAGAAGATCGAGGGGTAATCCGTTGGATCTTTGGGACTCAGTCGGATATAGTCCAATTGTCTTCAAGTTTTAACTAACTTTTAGACGTAACAAAGCCCGAGCGAAAAATGCCAATTTTTCGCCCTTCTCTGTTATTGAGTTTTAAAAAACCCGTGTGTCAGATATTAAAAAACTCAAACCTGATTACACTGTTAAAACCACAAAAAGCCCAGAACATTGTTGGTCTTAAGTAGTTTTAAATTGTATCAGTGCTATGCAAGCATCTAAAAATTTTACGGGTTGTGGAATTTTTGGTTTGGCTTCAGAACCCATAGCTTGCTATAGCAGCATAAAAGAGCAACATAAAAGCCCTGACATGTCAGGGCTTTGCTTTTTGCGAACTATTAGAAGTTGGTCGCTTTTTTTAACTCAAGTAGCTTGCTTATTAATTTAAAAAGTACGAAAATGCATTATCCAGTGTTCTGACTCTGATCCAGAACCCCTCAATCCAACCCAATTAGACAATGACGAAATTCTTACAAAAAGAAAACAATACCTCGGCGTGGGAATTAACTGCACTGTGGTATCCAGAGGAAGCCCTCTCCCCTCAAAATGAAAATGGTGTACGGAAGGTTCTGGGAAAGAAACAACGCAAGTTAAGACCAATCCCGACAATTAACCGCAAGCTGTGGAACACAGTCGAAAAAGTTGGTGTCTGGGTTAATGTCCGCTGGGTATTTCTTGTTATGCGGTTGGTTGACGCAGGCATGCGTAAGAGAAATCTTGAATTTCGGGCTGTGCATCTGCGAAATCTAGAGAATTTTCTACGTTGGATTGCCTACAATAGTGACGCCGTAACAGGCTGTATCAATGTCTCACTTCTTTGCGTAGAAATTCACCGAGAAATTGGAGTGTCTAAATCAACAATCTATTTGATGATAAAAGAACTCGTCATTATGCGCGTATTAGTTGACGCCGAGTGGAGCGGACAGGGCTGCCAAGACATTCTCCATGGAGGCTGTTTGCCACGTACCCTTTGCGCGACCCCGCTTTTCTATGAACTTATGGACATTGATAACGCAGAGCTAAAGCGGTTGCGGACGTATGAAACTGAACGGCGTTGCGAAAAAAAAGCAAAAAGTTACGATGCGGAGGGCGCACTTCGGAAATATTGTGAAAACAACATACGGAGAGTCTGGGAACATAGACATACCCAGAAAAATTCAAGTTACAGGGTGAAATTATCGGCGATGACACCTCTCTCGCGCCTAGCATAAACAACCAGAACTCTTTTAGATGATAAGCATACGATCTAATCGTGTTTGGTGACTTACCAGTAGAGTGTAAATATTTTAGATAAAGGTCTATTTATTTGACAGGAAGATAATCAGATCCAATAACAATCCAGAAGTCTTCACTTTGATTATTGATCTTTATCTTTGTGACCTGTATAAACCCACTTTCTTACTTTAAATAACTGTAATAGATATGAATTCTATGATGTATATATTTATATGTAAAATATTTTTGTTTACTATGTAGATTGGTTATTTTATGTAATAGATAACTATTGTGCATAATACCACACTCACACGACCATGTTCCAATGGCTAATGATCATATTATGAAACTCAATAGAGATATTTCGATAAAGGTCAGCACTGGCACATACCACAGATAGAGATAAAGATGATAAAATCAAATCAAAAAGAGATTAGACAATCTCAGAAGGTGAATTTCAGAAAAGGATTTAGTCGGTACACTCATAATCACCAACAAAGACCTGAGCAATACTACGGTTACGGTAAGCAGTGCCGCCGCTTATAAGCAATTCAATTCTCGGTGGTATTCTTGCAAGACCTCAAGGTTATTGTTAAGCTGGAGTCAAACGATAGATAACTTGATTCGAACTGCCCTTCCAAAGTAATGATGGATTTGCCAACGATTGTTCAAATTTACCATCAATTAATACATCAAGTAGAGCTACAATCGCTTGCTGCTCCATCGTTAGGTTTGATAGCTTATAACCAGTCCAAAGCCAAATGTCTTTTTTTGTGCATTCACGCCTAACGCGATTAACCAAAGCTAATACAGCAGAAACATTGGCTGGGTGAAGAGGATCACCTCCACTGAGCGATAATCCTCGACGTATAATGCGCATGTCGTTTAAGTCTGCAATAATACGATCTTCCATCAGCTTATCAAACACCTGCCCAGAATCGAGTGGTAAGGTACTTTGATTGTAACAACCTCGGCATTGATGCTCACACCCAGCCACAAACAAGGTACAGCGAGTGCCTTCTCCATTAATTACGTCAACCGGATAGTACTGATGGAAATTCATTTGACTGATCTTACATATGCTTAATACGACGTTGGACTTCTTCTTGCTTGCCATTATTGAACGGACGAGTGTCAGGGCTACCTAAATAGCCGCAAACACGACGAGTGACAGACACTTGAGTGGAGTCATGATTGCCACAACTTGGACAGACAAAACCTTTACTTGAACATTCGAACTCACCAGTGAAACCACATTTGTAACATTCATCAATTGGCGTATTGGTACCGTAGTAAGGTATGCGTTCATAACTGTAATCCCATACATTTTCTAACGCTTCAAGGTTATTCTGAATATTGGGGTATTCACCATAGCAAATGAAACCACCATTTGTGATTGGAGGATACGACATTTCAAAATCAATTTTATCGTACGGGTTAACACTCTTTTCAACATCTAGGTGAAAACTGTTAGTATAGTAACCTTTATCCGTTACACCAGGTATCAAGCCGAATTCTTTTGCGTCTATTTTGCAGAAACGATTACATAAATTTTCACTTGGGGTGCTGTATAAACTAAAGCCATAGCCTGTTTCATATTTCCAGCGATCCGTTGTCACTTTCATATGCCGGATAATGGAGATAGCCTTTTCGCGTAACTCTGGAGAATCATAGATGTGTTGTTTTGTACCATATAGAGCATTAATTGTTTCGTGTAGTCCTATATAACCCATAGAAATTGATGCACGACCATTTTTGAAGATTTCGCTAATATTGTCATCTTCATTCAAACGTATCCCACAAGCACCTTCCATATATAAAATCGGTGCAACACGCGCTTTCACACCGTCAAAACGTGCAATACGAGAGTCTAAAGCTTCACGTGCAACACTCATCACTTCATCAAGCAACTTAAAGAAGGTTTCCTCACAACCATTTGCACGAATTGCCACACGCGGGAGGTTCAAACTGATAACACCAAGATTATTACGACCTTCGTGTATTAATTCGCCATTTTTTTCATATGTAGGTAAAAAACTACGACAGCCCATGGGAGTTTTGAATGAGCCCGTTACTTCAATCACCCGGTCATAGTTTAATATATCTGGATACATGCGCTTAGATGCGCACTCGAGTGCCAACATTTTTATATCGTAGTTTGGTTCACCATTTTTCAAGTTCAACCCAGCTTTCACACTAAACACTAGCTTAGGGAACACGGCAGTTTTATGGTTTTTACCCAAACCAAAAATACGATTTTTAAGAATTGCAAATTGAATGAGACGCGCGGCCCAAGATTCACCTAACCCAAAACCAAAAGTTACAAATGGTGTTTGTCCATTTGTGGTGTGTAGAGTGTTTACTTCATATTCCAATGATTGAAATGCATCATAACACTCTTTTTCAGTGCGAGAAGTCGCATAGTCTTGAGCGTCTTCGATATTCCATTCCTGCGCTACCTCGAGGTGTTTTTGATAACTAATATTTACATATGGCGCGAGTGTTTCATCAATGCGGTTAATTGTAGTTCCGCCATAGATATGACTAGCAACCTGCGCAATAATTTGAGAAGTAACAGCTGTTGCTGTAGAAATCGACTGAGGCTGATCGATCTCTGCGTTACCCATTTTAAATCCTTTGGTTAGCATGCCTTCAAGGTCAATCAACATACAATTGAACATAGGGAAAAAAGGCGCATAATCTAAATCGTGATAATGGATATCCCCATGTTCATGCGCGTGCAACACCATTTTTGGTAGCATGTATTGCTTAGCATAATGCTTTGCTACAATGCCAGCTAATAGATCACGTTGCGTTGGGATAACCTTACTGTCTTTATTTGCATTTTCGTTGAGGATATCTGAGTTTGTTTGCTCAACTAATCCTTTAATTTCATGGTTAAGATGACTTCTCCGTTCGCGCATGTTATCGCGATCATGACGATATTCAATATACGCGCGCGCTACTGTCTTGTAAGGCCCGGCCATCAAGTGATTCTCAACCGCATCTTGAATATCATGAATATCAACTTCTTTCACACTTCTGAACTGTGCAAAAACACTATTCGCTACTGCCCCTGCATAGGCTTTATTCATATTTTTAATTGTTGAAGATGCCCTTATTATGGCATTTTTAATACGTTGACACTGAAAAGGTACGTGGTGTCCATCGCGTTTAATGACAACAGGTTTCACAAACAGCTCCTTAACAAATAGTCCTTATCCCCTGAACTATTCAAACAAAAAATAATAGTTCAGGCGTTTTAATATACATTCAGAGTTTTAAAACATAGTTATTGATTCACCGTACTTATCGCCCTATCGACGACGCATCTTGTTTCCTAAACAGGCAGTCGTTCTTGACGAGAATTACGCACGCCTCCACAAGCAATAACGACTTGTCCAGTAGCTTTTAATTTTAAAATACCTTCATAACGAATATTAAAAGCAGCATTTAAATCCCAGTCTGTATCGTGATTACACAAAGTGAATAGTTCCACTTGCGAGCTTTGAAAGGCCTTTCTTCCAGTTTTTTATAAAAATGACAAGTTTAAGAGCTAGCATACTACTATGCCATCTTTAAATATCTGTGCTCAAGGTGTTTTGGTATTAAAGGCGGCTGAATGGTCATTTCTGCTTATGGAAATGGTATAAATTTTAATACTATCGAGCAACTGCTAACGACATAAGAAACATCTACTAATAGGGTGGTGAAAAGTTACATAAATTATTATTGCTTGCAGAAGCTTGCACAATTTTCGTCACGAACATGTTGTTGGCTGGTGGGGGGACATGAGGTATTATTAGAGAGAACGGTGAAAAATCATATATGCTAGAAACACTGCAACAACCAAGGACTTCATGTTGAACAACGAACTTATCAGTCTTGATCTATTTTTTGTGATCGAAAAATTACTACCTGGTAAACGTACAGTTGAGCTTTTTCGTGAAAATGCCAAACATTTACCGATAGCAACCTTACCTCTATTGCATTGTGATTCGGCGTCATCGTTACAGCTTGTGCTGTTCAAATACTGCAGTAATTATGCAGCTTTTTCACAGGGGACGCCTCTTTCTGATGACTATGCAATTGATGGGAGTGATGATCAAATCCAACCCGCAACACTAATAGTGGCTGGTTTTATTCAAGGCTCTTACTGGTGGATTGAACATTATTTCGAAATATATCGTGACGACTGGAGCGAAAATCAGAAAAATCAATGGTTTTTTGACCTCAAGTTATTAGTACAAGCTGTTATTGGTATCGGAAATTGTACTAAAGCTGAATGGTTTATTCAAAATTATGGTGCCATCAAAGCGTTGACTTACAGCAGCTATAGTGCACCTTTCTTACAACATTACGGTTAATGCTAATTCTTTAGCAATTTCGCCGTGAACCATCGCCCGATTAGGAGCGGGGGGGATATAAGACGTAAAATGCGATAGCGGCTTAATCTGGGGTAGCTTGACTTAGTCATGTATCCATAATACAAGACAATAATAATTTATGCGCTTCTAGACAATATGGAAAATAAACATGAAAAATAAAATATTAATAATGCTATTAATACTTTCCCCTCACGATGTGGTCGTTGAGCGTAATCTTTCACTGCTTTATCGAGCGACGAGAATCTACACTAAAATCAGATAACGCTGGCATGAATATTGATATGCTTCGATTTTTGTTCAATTTAACCTCAAACCTAGCCGAACAGATAGTGAGATAACCATGAAAACATTTATGTTTTTAATAATGTTAACAATGGCCATGGCTGGTCCTGCGTTATCAGATTCTTCAAATATTTTAACAATCTACACCTACGATTCTTTTGCTACCAATTGGGGATCTGGTCCCGTGATTAAAAAAGCATTTGAAGCAAAGTGCGATTGCACCTTAAATTTAGTGGCATTAGATAATGGCGTGACTATGCTTAACCGCTTGCGTCTAGAAGGAAAAAAAAGCAAAGCAGATGTGTTACTGGGTTTAGATACAAACCTGATGGCGGAAGCGAAAATAACCGGGTTACTAGCCACACATAATGTTAATACCGAAGCTCTTACCTTACCAAACGGTTGGAAAGATGCCACATTTATTCCTTATGATTACGGTTACTTGGCATTTATTTATGATAAGACAAAACTGCAAAATCCACCAAAAAGCTTGAAAAAATTAGTGGAAACACGTGATGATATTTCAGTGATTTATCAAGATCCTCGAACGTCAACACCAGGACAAAACCTCATGCTGTGGATGAAGTCAATTTATGGTGACGACGTGTCTAACGCATGGCAACAATTGGCGAAGAAGACGGTTACGGTAACCAAAAGTTGGTCCGAAGCTTACAGCATGTTCCTAAAAGGCGAATCAGACATGGTGTTATCATACACAACATCTCCGGCGTATCACCTGATCGCAGAAAAAAATTCTAACTTTGCCAGCGCTAATTTTGATGAAGGCCACTACATGCAAGTCGAAGTGGCAGCCAAAGTAAAAAGCTCAAAAAACCAAGCTTTGGCTGATGCGTTTATGCAATTTATTCTGAGTGATGAATTTCAAAACGCAATCCCAACGGGAAACTGGATGTACCCAGTTACGAATATTAAACTACCTGATAGTTTTAGCTCTTTGTTAGTGCCAACTAACAACTTGCAATTTACACCAGAGAATGTAGCAGACAACCGCAGCAGGTGGATTCGCGAATGGCAATCAGCCTTAGTTAAGTGATGTCTCACCACTCTATCAGACTCAGATTAAGCCGTTGTCATATCTTACGCCTTATATTCTCGCTCTAATTGGATAGATATTTACAGCACAATTGCTAATTGATGATCTTGCTTACCATCTATTTATACTAATTCGCATTTCAGTTGCCCGCAAGTAGACTGAAATGCTTCTCTCAACTGCTCAACCATTATGCTAGTAAAAATTTTGCGTCAATACTTTATGATGAATATCAAATGTACCACCAATTTACTCACGCTATGTCTTTTATAGAAGTAATTTTTAAGTACAATGCCATGGCTATGTTGCTAAATAAACGAAGTCTCCCATGATTACCCTGCTTAGTTTAATTCCATAGCTAAATATCTTCTTCATCAATCCAGAATATTAGTGATCCCCTATTGATTAATAGCTTGATTATACTGCTTGCAGTTAGTTATTGTGTTGTGAAGATTGTTCATAGACCTGAATATTTAAGTGAGCCTCACTGTTTCGAATGTTGATTAAAAATTTAGTTTCCTGATTTAAAAAATAAAGCCGATTATCATAAACGTTACCTAAAAGAGACAGCAATAGTTCGAATTAAAAATACTATGAGGAACATTGAGCCTAAGGAATCACACAACTTAGATTAGTTAAACAGCCGCCATGATAAAAGCTTTAAATAAGTCTAGCAAGACTAGGTATATCTAACATGAAAGCAATTGTTTAATAGCAAATCATGTTGAAATTTGCTATTTGCACTCGAATTAAGAAACCAAGTCCTTCTCACACTACGACTAATTCTTCTGCTAACTCAGAGAACCAAGTATGATAGTTTATCATCTCTTTAATAGGCATATTATTTTTGCATTATAATCGACTTATTACATGTATGACTACAACAGTTGAACCAGCTTGAAACAGAATGTATGCATCCTTGCAGATCTCTCAATGACATTGAAAATACTCGTTTGATTATAAGAGATATTGTAATGACTAAATCACTGAATAAATGAGGTGTCCTACTATGATCCTATTTGATGTGATCCCTATAGCAAATGTTTTTTTCATAAATTTATAATGTCAGTGAGTTACACTTGATTAAAGCTTGGTTATACTTCTTGCAGTTGATTATTTTGTAGTAAAGCTTTCCCATATATTTAAATATTAAAGATAACCTGACTGTTTAGAGTGTAAATAAATAATTAAATTCCCTGATTTATAAAATAAATTTTTTAATAATAGGTATTTTAATTCAGCTGGCCTTGCAAATAATTAAAAATTATTGTTACTCTTGTAATAGCTATTAATTATCACAAGCAAGAAAATAGGAAATGCATAATGTCTGATGTACTTAAAGTATTACTAAATCTTCGCAGTCTTCGTGCCACAGCACGCGAACTAACTCTAGAACAACTTCAAGAAGCCTTGAAAAAATTGCAAGCAGTTGTTATAGAGCGTGAAGAAACGGAAGCAGAAGCGTACGTAGCTAAAAAAGAACATTTAGATAAAATAGAACAATACCGTGAAATGCTAATCAAAGATGGTATTGATCCAGAAGAATTACTGGAGACTTTGAGCGGTACTAAACTAAAATCTAAGCGAGCTTCTCGTCCAGCAAAATACAAATATATTGATATTGATGGCTTAGAAAAAACATGGACAGGTCAAGGTCGCACTCCAAAAGCAATCAAAGACTCTGTAAATGCTGGTGCTAAGATTGAAAACTATCTTTTATAATTATATATTAAATTTAAAGTCTTACTTATGACCTAAATATAGCTTTATTTCCTGACTCAAATTCAGATAGCCAATTTTCATATGATTAACTATGAAGCAATTGCTTTTATTTTAGGCAGACTTGGCCCGGGCCAGTTTATTTAACGCTTTTATCATTGTGTAGGTTTCGCTAATTTAAGCGTTGTGTTCCCTTAGGTTTAATGTTCCTCCTAGTAGTTTCTTAACTCGAAATATTGCTGTCTTTGATAGGGAACTTTTATTGCAACAATACTTCATTTTTCAATGCTTTTTTGAACCGTATAACTTCTTGTCATGGGCCATTAAATTACACGAATACTCTCGTTTTTAAAAAATTGCTTTTTTTAGTGAGACGAAGGTAACTGTCCGTTTAGTCCGAACGGTTTCGTAACATTGTCTGGTGTCGTAAGCACCGTCGTCTGATATTTCATTAATTTTTCAGCGGGTCTGTTTGAGCGAGTTAGGTAATACTTCACTGTCAGTTGTATTTGATGCACTTAACTCAGCAGTAATGATTAAATGCGTATTTATATCTACTGTTAAATGTAACTTGCGCCATACTCGTCGTTTCTCATGAGTGCCATGTTTTTTACTTGCCATTCGCCTTCACCGCAGACTTTGAGCCCGTAAAATTAATGAGTCCTTGCTTTGATTGCATAGCTGAATGGCTTTTGTCAATTCAGGATATGAATGAGCCACGATTCATTAAAGCTTAATTATACAGCTCCCAGTTAGCTGCTGAGAGTGTAGATTTATGATTTAGTTCCCTAACTTAGGAAATTACATCAGTATTAATGTGGTTGTCTATTTTGATAAGCTCCAACCTCGTGACATCATTCCACAGCATTTTGACGTGTAGAAAGTTTTTTTATCTGCAAAATGGATAAGCATGGTCTTTGGTTGGTAGTAAAAAAGGCTACGCTGGCTCTAGCATGCATGTAAAACTAGATTGAAAAAATCATTATTTATATATTTCATTATTTGGGAAAATTTTTAATGTACTTTTTAATGTACTTTTTAATTGTTTATTCATATTTAACATTGCATGTGGTGTACAGATGGTTTTTACGTATAATATATTCTTTCTGAGAATAAATATATTATAAGCAAGCTCTATACGTAATGTATTAAGAGGGAGCATTTGATCCTGCGTATTCGCTTGAAACGATTCCGTAAAAACGAATAATTATTAAAAATTAACGGAGATGCATGACAAAATAATTGGTACATGTATCAAACGTGGTTATTACATGTGAATCACAGTCAACTTATTGAATACATAATTAAGGTTCGAAGTTCAAACTAACTCTTGATTAAATTTATCGCATTTGCATTTTCTTTTAGATACCATTAGCTTTGTTGTTCAATTGGAGTATAAACTGAAGAATAAACGTATTTCGTGCAATTTGAGCAGTGGTATGATAATTGTAAATTATACCATCATTGCGGTCATAAAATGGAAAAAATGCCTTGATTAGTTTGTTCATAGGATTGTCCGTCGTATGGAACTATGAATATAAAATGTAACTTAAATGCGGCCTAAATATCCATAATAAAGGTATTCATAAATTACAGGCGGCTAGACGTTCGTCTCTGCTTATGGAAGCTGTGTAAGTCCCTATACTATCGAGTAACAGTAGATTTTAATCTGAATTGATAAGTTTTACGTACTAGCATGATAATTAGTATATTATATAATTTTCATAAAATAAAATTTATATAGTACAAAGTAAGTTAGTCAGTGTATACGATACACGTAGACGCGATTGCTATTCTTTACACTTACATGTCGTGTTTGTATCCAAGTATAAATGTTGAATTTTAGATGATTCACATCTGCTAAGTTTTTAAATATTATTTAAAAACTTAGTTTGATGTTTGATGCTGCCCTCAGTACATTTAATGAAAAAGTTAATTACGTTCATTGATTAATTTCAACATCACCAATTGACTTACTTAAAGGCCTTAGTTTCATAAAACTTCTGCATGAGTTTAATTATATTGTGGGTGCGCTTAGCCAAAATATTTTCTGGAATCGGAGTTATTTTGCGGGAACCTGCGGAGATGCTTCGTTAAATTTGATAAAGCAATACATTCAGTAACAGGAGAGGTTGCATTAACATTATAGATCAATAACACTAGAATTATACCACCATTATTTATTTTCTCCTTAACATGGAATTAATCATGAAAAAGTGTTGGGCCATAGCGCTATGTAGCGTCGCCCTAATCAGTGGAGGTTATTACTTAACCACCAAAACTAATAAGTCACACTCAACTTTCCCTACTCTTACTGTCGGATACGGTAATGTCCTGAAACAAGCGATGGCAGTAGGCCAGATTATCCCTGCTCATTCGGTATCTGTAAAATCACAAATTGATGGAATAGTCGGCTAAATTTATCATGTTGTTGGTGAACAAGTTACCTTAGGTACCCCATTGGTCAAAGTACGTCCAAATCCAACGCCACATCAGTTAACTAATGCCACATCAATATTAAAACAAAGTGAAGCGCATTTAGAGTCCTTAAACCAAATGCTGGTAAATTGGCAGCACTTGGTTGAACAGAAAATTATTCCACAAAACTACAGTGAATTAATTAAAATAAAATCAGAAGTGAAATCAAATCAAGCCTTGGTACAACAACGTAAGCAAGACCTTGAACTAATCCGTAGCGGTGAAGCATTGATTGGCAACTCGAAACTAACTTCCATCTTAGTAGCTCCAATTAATGGTACAATCATAGACTTGAAGGTTGCAGTGGGCGAGCCGATCATGTCAACAACATCAAGCCAAATAACAACTGAAATGGTGTTACTCGCTGATATGAATAACATGATTTTTAAAGGTAGTGTGAGTGAGCATGATGCTGCAGATCTTGCTGTTGGCATGCCAGCGAGCTTAACATTAGCAACGTATCCAGAAGCTAAAATTACCGGAGTATTGAGCAAAGTAGCGGTTCAATCTGATTATTTAAATAACCCTAAGCAGACCAAAACTAACAATTTTGATAATGGATTTGCGGTGGAGATCAATAATATTCGTTTCCCCGACACTATCACTATCCGTTCAGGTTTTTCTGCTACCGCGAAAATCACCTTAAAACACTTGGAAAACGTCATTATAATTCCGGAACGCGCATTGCGATTTAAAGCTGATCAGCCTGAAGTCTTAATTCCTGATCAGTCTGAACAAGGTTATCAAGTGCGTTCTGTGAAGTTAAGTTTATCTGATGGCATTAATGTAGAAGTCATTGATGGTTTATCGGTGGGAGATGTGATCATCGATAATAGCTTATTAGGGGTTATGCATGACCATTAAGTATCATTTTCAGCGTAACGCTCTGACTATTACAGTTATAACCCTCTGTAGCACTCTAACTTTTCCTATTCACGCCATAACCATGCAACAAGCTTGGGAAGCCGCCAAAGCTTTTGATCCCACGTACTCACAAGCTCAAATCCAATCTCAAATAAGCGAAATACAGGTCCGAAGCACGAAAAATATGTTTTTACCTTCGGCTAGCATTAATGCTAGTGCCTCACGGGATGCAGATGGTAAAGACACCCAAAGTTATAGTGCCATATTAATCCAACCTATTTGGGATAGCACGTATTGGACGCAGCTTGACCAACATCAAGCGGAATATGTAGCGTCGCAATTAAAAGTGAAAGTAGCTTATAACCAGCTAGCTTCGTCCTTACTGTATGCTTATCTCAATCTCGCCAGTGCGCAAGGTGATCTGCAACTAGCAGAGCAAAAATTTGCAGAAGGAGCAAGGCTACTGAATGTTACTGAACAGCGCTACAAAGCAGGAAAACTTCAATCAATCGCATTGGAAAATATGCGAGCTAATCATATCGATGAACAAGCATTTATATTCAGAGCACAAGCTACTCTAAAAAAGAGGAAGACCGCCTTAGCTGCGCTTATTAATCAAGATGTACAACACATTAATCAAATTAAAACGACTAATCTTAGTGAACCACCAATGCGAGTCAACAACGAATTAGAATGATTAAAACTTGCGCAAAATAATAGCCCTGAGTTATTGGCTGCAAAGCAGGAAGTTGCGGCTGCTAAATTTTACCGAGATACAACGAAAGCTAAGTATTATCCGACACTATCTGCACATGTCTCTTATCAAGACAAAATTCAAGGTCGACATGGGAATGCTAGCGCAGGTATAAAGTTAAAAATGCCGTTAGATTTGAATGGTTCCATCTGCAATTCAGTCGATCAAGCGGCTCTGAAAGTCTTAAGTGCTCAGCAAGCACTCCGTAAAGTCGATATTGAAATTAAACGAAAAATTCAAAGTAGCTTTCACCAAATACACTTAACTTGGCTACAAGTTAAGGTCGCACAATTACAAGTTCGTTCACGAGTACAAGCATTGGAAAGTAATCAAATGATTTACGAGTCTGGAATGGCTTCAGCGTCGGATCTGATTAATGCACATAATACTCTTTTTGATAACAAAAATACTTTACAAATACGATTGTATGAATATTGGAAACAGCGGATTGATTTGCTGCAAGCGGTCGGCCAATTGAATGATGAAGTGATTACCTCACTCTCTCAGGCTCTGCACTCATGATAATGAGTTTACAACAAATAGTACAAATACTGCTTGCCCATCGGTTACGAAGTGCTCTCGCAATCATCGCGATCGGATGGGGTATTATCTCAATTCTGGTGCTTGTTGCATTAGGGGAAGGATTTTATCTCTTCAATACACAATCTTTGCAGATGTTAATAAGTGACTCACAGATGGCTTTTCCAAATTATACCACAAAACCTTGGCAAGGGCTTCCGGCAGGACGAGAGATTACTCTCTCAGAGCGGGAAATACGCGCTTTAGAACAACACCCAAGTATCAGTGGTTTATCGGTCATTCACGGGATATGGGATGCTAAGGTCACTGATGTGAGAGGGAGAGCACTCCCAGGTTATGTCAGCGGGATAGACTATCACTTTTTAGCGTTGCGCAACCTACACCTGACCACTGCGTCACGTGGCATTTATGCCGTTGATCAGCAAAAGCATGCCAAAATTGCAGTTGTGGGTTGGCAGTTTGCTCAAGTTGGTCGGCTCTCAATTGGTGACACGATTAAAGTCAATAAGATTCCATTCTCGATTGTGGGTATAACTAAGCAGCAGGAGAGTGGCGTTTCTATATACCATGAAAACAACCAAGTGATGATTTCAAGCAATACTTTTAATGACCTTTGGAAAAATAAACTTCAATATTTCCTCGTGAAGCCGGCCGAAGGAATTCAGGCGGCTGTACTGCGCATGCATATCCTCTCTTTTTTTGCTAAACAGAAGTATTTTGACTCTAGCGATACCGAAGCAATTAACCTACCTGATTTAAGTGATAACTTTCAGTTTATCCATGCATTATTTCGAGGGATACAGATTTTTTTAGGAGCAAGTGGAGCAATGACACTTGCTGTAGGTACTTTAGGTGTTGCAAATATTATGTTTCTTTCCGTCATAGAAAGAACGCGGGAAATTGGCGTGTGCTTGGCGATTGGTGCAACAAAGGGAGTTATTTTGCGACAGTTTATTTTCGAGGGTGTACTACTGGTAGTTCTAGGTACAATAATCGGAATACTCATTTCCTACCTGATAGTAATGTTACTGAATTACATAGGCTTACCTGAGTGGCTTGGAACACCAGTCATCACTTTGCCTTCACTGGGCTGGTCACTACTAGTTACTACTTTGTTTGCTCTGTTGGCAGCTTATTTTCCAGCAAAACGTGCAGCCAATCTGACTCCTGTTATCGCCTTGAATGCGAGGGCTTAATGGTGATGTTATCCATGCAACAAATTTATCAAGAAATGGCAGCCGAAAAATTACGCTTACGGCTAACTATTTTAGCCGTGGCTTGGGGTACTTTCTGCATCGCAACTATGCTTGCAACAGGAGAAGGATTACGACAGGGGCTCATGCGTTCATCACAGAGCAACGCCGATAGCTTACTTTATATCACTGGTGGTTATGCAAGCCAGACAACTGGACATTTTTTTGAAGGAAAAGCTCTCTCTTTACAAGTAGATGATGCCGATCTGCTTCGCGCACTCCCCTTTATCGAACGTGCTGAAGTCAGTGCAATATGGAATCAACCTGTGAGACGCAATAATAATTACACATGGCAGGAGCCAATTGCTGTTAACCCAGAGTATCAATCTTTAACTGGTATTGAGATCACCGAGGGGGGACGTTGGATCAATCCACTCGACAATCAACAACAACGATCAGTCGTTGTACTCGGTTATAAAGCAGCGGTGCAGTTGTATAATACTCAGGATAATGATTTGAGTTGGATGGGCCCACAAATGCTGAGTGTGAACCCTGTTGGTCAAACAATAAAAATAGGTACTCAAAACTTCACCGTAATTGGCTTAATAACGAAGACAACTACGCAAATGGAGGGAATCCCTGCTGATTACGCAATATTTATTCCTTTGAACACTTGGAAAAAATTTAACCCTAGCTCAGCTATTATGGCGATTAATGTGCAACTTAATACCATGGTTGATCGCAAAAAAGCTGCAAAAGTAATTAAGCAGATAATCGCTAGAAAGTACAGTGCTAGTGTTTCGGACTTACAGCTATTACAAGTAGAAGATATGTTACTTAGACAAAAAAGCCTGCTCCGTTTCTTATTTGGTCTGCAAGGATTTTTGGGGATTATTGGCCTAATTACTCTTGGCGTAGCAGGTATTGGTATCGCTAATGCCATGTATGCTACAGTAAAACGCTCCACGCGAGATATAGGTGTGCGGATGGCAGTAGGTGCTACACCAACCACCATTAAACTCCACTATCTAGCGCAAGCTTTGCTCACTATGTTTATGGGAGGATTAACTGGTTTAGGAGCTACTTATGTGTTGATTACGTTATTGAAACATGCCTCTTTTAAAAACAGTATACTTTTTGAGCAATTAGAAGAACCCTTACCTGAACTATCGTTTACTATCACCTTGCTTGTTATTGTGGCACTAACAATTATCGGCGTGATTGCTGCGTGGTTCCCAGCTAATCGTGCAGCCAACATTACACCATTAGAGGCCTTACAAAGTGAATAAACAAAATTTATCATGCCTTGTTCAGTTGACGAATATCAGTAAGCACTATCGAAGTGGTGAAGGGCTGATCAAAGCATTAGACGACGTTTCACTATCGATTCAAAAAGGCGAACTGCTTTCTATTTTAGGACCATCTGGTTCTGGTAAATCAACCTTAATGAATATTTTAGGCTGTTTGGATGTTCCCACTGCGGGTGAATACGAATTGGATCATCAGGCAGTAGCTTCGCTAAGTAGTCACCAATTGGCTCATATTCGCAACCAAAAAATTGGCTTTATATTTCAAAGTTTCAACTTACTTGAATACGTTAATGCGCTAGATAACGTTGCCCTGCCATTAGTTTATCGCAGGGTAAAAATTAAAGAACGTCGGGTACGTGCAGCAAAGCTACTAGAAAGAGTTGGACTGAGCGATCGCATGCAACATAAACCCAATCAGCTTTCAGGTGGACAAAAACAACGTGTGGCGGTTGCGCGTGCATTAGTTAATGACCCACAAATTATTTTAGCCGACGAGCCGACAGGCTCATTAGATTCAAAATCTGGCGCTAAAATTGCAGCCTTGTTCAATGAGCTTCATGAAGAAGGGCGAACGCTTATTGTCGTCACTCACGATCGTGCATTAGCGCAACTAACCCACAGAATAGTGAACATCAAAGATGGTAAGATCTTGTCTGATGAATGTGTTGATAACTCCATATAGTACATGACCATTTTTGCAATACTACTGATATAGATCGGAATGTAAATACCGTTCTTAGGATACGCGATAAAGGTATTTTAGTTTCTTCCATCCACGTTCGCACTTCTCGGGGCTTTATTTCCTAAATCAGGTAACTAAATCATTAATCTACGCTTTAAACAGCTAGGCTCATTGTAATATTCAGGTCTATGAATAAGCTTCGCTACAAAACCATCAACTGGAAGCAGTATAATCAAACTATTAATTAATAGTGACTCACTAATATTTTGGTTAATACAAAAGCCATTTAATTATTGAATCAAGTTCAGCAAAATACTTTTATAGGAGACCTCATGTATTTAAAATACTTAGCCTTTACGACGGTCCTCATGGTGAAACACGTATTTTAAATGTTATTGAGAAGTCTGCAAGAATTCATTAATTCTGTTTTTAAATTTGCTCAACTGCACTTGTCATACCATCACTACTCATACATTAGAAAGCAAGCCAAAATGATTAACGTTGCATTCACAATGAAAACTAAAGAAACCATTCCGCACTTAGGTATTCTGGAATTACAGGCAGCTGGATGGTCGCATCTGCTTATGAAAGCTATGTAAGTCTCGATACTATTGCGCAACGGCTAACGAAATCAGAAGAATCACCCAATAGGGCGTCGAGAAGTCACTATGCTTTTTTATTACTTTACAAATCACTTACCAACAAAGCGATCTGTATATTCATATAATGGAAATATTCCTTTGAAACTATGATTGATTTATTGAATACATGATTCGATGACACTATACTCGTAATCATTGAAGATGCTTGATTTTGAATGATGACGGATCATGATATAGACTATAAAAAATTTTCTAATCAATGAATAAAAATACAAATGCAAAATCAGAGAAGATAAAGCTCACGATGTTCGAGTATGTGACTGCATACAAATCGTACTTCTTGCATCAGTAAGGTTGAAATACAGCATGGTTTATCAAACTTTACATATACATGAAATAATAGTTCTACATTTCTTCAAAGGCTACGAACAATCTACGCAATTAAAACCTGAAGATAGTGGCCTAAACAGTCACTTTATCATCATCAAGGCTGTGACTTTGATTGAGCGCCTCACCGCATTTACATATCATCATACCTCTCAGATTATTGCTGATGCTTGTAAACAGTTGAGGGGTGCATGCAGTACACGACAGCTGGAATGAATAAATGATTACAACAGGAAGCCATCACTCATTTTCTCTGCAAACTGAAAGAAAGTTATTTATTAAGGTATTTTAGTCCAAAGCTCAACTTAATAAAACGACTATGAATAGTGATGGATGAACAGTCAAGGACAAATTACAAGTTATAGAGCTTAAGCCTGAATTTTAAAGTTGAGTCATTATATAATATTTTAAATAAATACAGAGAGAAATTCATTATGTTTAAAGGCAAGATACAAGCTATAGGAACAATTGAAAATATTGAAAAGCAACCTAATTTAGAAAGGCACGCTATTATTTTTCCTGATTTTCTTTCAAAAAAAATGAAGATAGATACAATACTTGCTATTAACGGCGTCTCTCTTACCGTTGCTAAAGTTGAACAAAATATCATTTTTTTTGATTTAACAAATGAAGAAGCCCTTAAATTAACGACTTTTAGCCAACTCAACATCGGTTATAAAGTTAACATAGAGACAACTCCAGAGTTTGGAACGTTGACTGGGAGATATCCACTTTCTGGCATAATCACTGATGTGACCAACGTAGAGGAAATAATTAACACGGAAGGTGGCCAAAAAATGTGGCTTACAGCTCCCATAGAAAAAACAGAGATTCTAGCCAATAAAAAGTATATAGGTATTGATGGTGTTAGCTTACTTATTGAAAAAATAAAAGACGGCCATTTTTCTGTCAATTTAGACTCAGATATATTACAACAAACAAATATAGGATATCGAAAAAAAGAAGACAAAGTGAACCTTGAAATCCCAGATTGTAGTGATGTTGGTGATTGGTAAAACACAAAGAATAGAGTAAAAATGTTGTATTAGCCATTACGCCGTAAACCCTCGCCTGATCAGGGCGAGAATAGCGGCTTAATTTAGAATAATTTGGCTCTCTATAGAAACGTACTTTGTGCGGAACTATGGATATATATCGCTGCTTAAATTCCGCGCTAAACATCCGTGATACAAGTGTTCTCTGCTTATGGAAGCTGTGTAAATTTCAATACTATCGAGCAACAGCTAATGAAATAAGAAGTATCGCCCGATATGGAGGTGAGAAATCGCTCCCATTTGGTTACATTAATTTCAGTTTCAGAGAACAGATAGTCAAAGTGCATCATGTGAAAATTTACTATCTGCACTCAACGTAGGAAACGAAGCCTTATTTTACCGGAAAGCAAATTTCTTCATTAATCACGGATATATTTCATTGCAACCATGATTCAATTGTGCAATCTTACGTTCCTGCGATGAAGATAAGCTGAATAAGGGCGTCTGCAAATCGTGCTCATCAAGACAATGAGAAGGTGGTAATTTCAAAAATGAATGCAAATTTTCAGTCAAGTTGGTTTGGCCACCCTCGTGGTTTGTTCCTTCTGTCCGGCACAGAACTTTGGGAATGTTTCTCATTCTACGCCATGCGGGCCATATTGATACTCTACCTCACTGACCAAACTGTCAACGGGGGTTTAGGTTGGACAATACAAGATGCATTAAGACTTTCTGCCATTTATAGTGCTCTTCTTTGTCTCACACCTGTTTTAGGTGGTTGGATAGCTGATAATTACTTAGGTCAACGACGTTCTATTATCATTGGTGGTATACTGATGGCAATAGGTCACTTTATGTTAGCGGTACCTAATAACATGATTAACCTACATGTACTGCAGGTATTTTATGTAGGTTTAAGCTTTCTAATTGTCGGTAATGGCCTTTTTAGACCTAATATTTTTACCATGGTAGGGGCGCTTTATCGTGAAGGTGATACCCGCCTAGATGGTGCATTTACTATCTTTTATATGGGAATTAATATTGGCGCACTTCTCTCTGGGGTGATCGCAGGTACTGCATCTACTTATTATAATTGGAAAGCTGGTTTCTTGTGTGCCGGTATCGGTATGTTAATATCTTTGTTTACCCAACTACTGTTTGCTAACCGCTATTTGGGTAACATTGGTATTGAACCAGTAGCAAAAAAACAACGGAGGACATCGGATAGTAACCGGAAACAACCGTTGACATTAATTGAGCGCGATCGCTTGAAAGCAATGGTTATAATGGGTTTATTTGTGGTTATTTTTTGGGCTGGGTTTAACCAAGCAGATGGTCTGATGAATATATATTCTCAGCAACACACTGATCGCATGATTGGTGCATTCGAGGTACCCGCGGCTTGGTTTCAATCATTAAACCCAATGTTTGTTATTATTTTAGCACCGCTTTTTGCTATGTTATGGCGATATTTAGGTGATAACGAACCTAGCTCGCCAATTAAATCTGCAATGGGTATGTTGTTCTTAGCTGTGGGCTTTATCTGTATGATTGGTGCGGTGATGCAGCAAGATAGTGATATATCTGTGAAAGCATCAATGTGGTGGCTTGTAGCCGCATATTTTTTTCATACTTTAGGTGAGTTATGTTTGTCGCCTATTGGTTTATCGCTCATAACTAAACTTGCTCCGTTACGCTTACTGTCAGTAACGATGGGAGCATGGTTCAGTAGCAGTGCAATTGCAAACTATATTGCTGGTTTCATTGGTAGTCATGTGGATGATGCGGGACCTCTCACCATTTTTGGCGGTATTGCAATTACAGCGGTTATTGCTGGTATTTTATTTGTGATGTGTTCATCAACACTGGTCGAGTGGATGCATGGTGCGGAAAAAAAGGCAGTGCGCACCCAAGTAAAAACAGATGTACAAATTTTGTCTGTTGTACCGTGACATTAAAGTCTCAAGAATTATCGATCTCTAGAAAAGAGGGGCTCCCCCAAAGGAGGAGGTGGAAGTTATGGTACATATACTGTTGATGACCCCTGGCTGACGCACATCAAATGTTATCACACTGCTTTTGGCTTTTCGGGTATTTACGACGAAGATGAAGCTGAATGCATTCGTAAAATAGAGAATGCAGCGGCTATTTATTCGGCTATTACCAGTCTTTTTTCGTCGACGTAAGTTCATAGTCAAGAGCATTTAATGATAACTTCTGAAGCGTGAAAGACGTGAATATGACCGACCCTTGCTGTTGCTGAGTATCTTACTTTATAACATGTGATTTCAAGACTGGGCAGGTACGAGTCACCTAGAACTTTAAGTCTATTATGCATCATAAATACGATGTGTAAGTATAATGAATAGCAATTGCATCGATGCATATTATATGCACTAAATAACTTTTTATCATATAATCTTTTGCTTTATTTCGGTGACCTAATTGAGAAAATAAAGCCTGTGGCTTTTGAAAACTGTTGACATAACTATACTTTGTAATTATAATTTAATTAACATCCAGAATAAATGATAAGTATTAGGTGCTCAAATCTATATCTCCATGTTGATTGAATATAATTGAATTGCTGAAGCTACGTTACCGTCATGTACTATTTCCCCAGCATCGATGTAAATTGCCTTAGTGCATATTTCCTTAACTTGCTCAGTATCATGACTTACAAACACTACTGTTCTTCCGTCTGATATTACTTTGAATATTTTATCTAAACACTTTTTACGAAACTCTGAATCACCAACAGATAATGCTTCATCTATTACCAAGATATCGGAGTCTAATGATGCTCCTATAGAAAAAGCTAATCTTAACATCATGCCTGATGAATAATATTTCACAGGTTCATATATAAAATTACCTAAATCAGAAAATAGTAATATTTCTTCTAATTTTTCGTTCACTTCTCTTTGTGATAGCCCTAAAATAGCACCCGATAAAAAAACATTATCCATACCAGAAAGATCCATATGAAAACCGGCGCCTACTTCTAATAAACTAGATACATTACCTTCGATAACAACCTCACCTTCACTAGGTAAAATAACTTTACTAATTAATTTTAATATCGTTGATTTACCTGCACCATTTGCCCCTATAATACCAACACAGTCTCCTTTTTTTATAGTAAAATTGACTTTATGCAAAGAGGTAAAATAGTTTTGAGTACTGCGTATATTATTATCTTTAAAAGAAAATACAGATTTTAAACTACCGTTCTTATCACTATTAATCGAGTAATATTTACTAACATTAATAAATTGAATCATATTTTTTCAACTACTGCTCTTTCATTTTGATTAAAGAAATAAAGTCCTAATATAGAAATTACTATAGATACTAATAAGGAATATATTATGTGTAATATATCTAGATGAGCATCATGAATAAATATCCATCTGCTAAATTCTAAGTAACCTACAAAAGGATTTAAATTATACAAAAATATAAAATCCTTAGATACTAATGAAGGTGTATAGACTATTGGACTAATAAAAAATAATGCTTGAAATATCATAGGAACTAGGTGTCTAAAATCTTTGTACTTCATTTTTAAAATAGCAAGAATAGAGCCTATTCCTAAAGAAAGGGTAGAAATACCTACATATAATAATGGAATAAACATTAATCTTAATAAATTAGTATCATGGAACATATCTATGCATAAAAATAAGATAATTAATACGATAGTAGATATAATAAAATCTACAGAAGATACCGATAAGGCAGCTAGATTTAAAGTCATACGAGGAAAATATACTTTATTTAATAAAGTAATATTATGAATAAGAACGCTGGAAATAGTATCTGTTGCTTGATTAAAATATGACCATATAAAAATTCCACATAGTAATACTATGTAATAATCAGTATTATATTCAGAAGTAGGAATTTTTATTATTAAACCAAATGCTATTATGTATATTATAAATGTAAATAATGGATTTAATATTGCCCATAGATATCCTAGATACGTATTAGAATATCTAACTTTAATATCTCTTATCGTGAACTGTTTAATTACAAATCTATATTTATATAAATCTAAAATACTTGCTTTAGTTCTACTAGTTAACATATCCATTAAAGTATTACCTCTTAGCAAAAATATTATAAGCTAGTTTTTTAATCCATGTAATATTGAGAAGATAACTTCGCATATAAAAGTAAATTTTCCCTAAAAAATCATATATTTTTTCAATATAATTCTTGACTTACATATAGAATACGAATCTTTTTCATATATGTTTCTAAGATTTTTCCAATCATTATGATCATATATAGTTGACCATCCTTTCCCTAAGTATTTAATCCACCACTTAGGCCATCTAAAACCTATCTCAGATGGACTATAGAATATAAAATTATTAATAAGATACCTAATAGAATTAATTTTTTCATTTTCAGTAAAATTAAAATTTTTTTTGAAACTAAGGCTTACTTTATTAGAACTATAATTAGAGTTAATTGCAGTAATAAATAAATATTGTTCTGGACAAATTTTAAAATGGCATGAAATAAATTTTGATTTAACATTATCTATTATATCAACTTCTGCGTACGGTATATTGAATAATAAATCAAGATCTTTTTTTGCTCCGACTAACATGATATCACTAGGATGATATAAAAAAGGAAGAAAACTGTCAGGATTTCTGATGAAAGTACTAATGTTTAGGACAGGTTTATCAAATAATATAAACTCTTCACTTCTTTTTAAAGAGATATGTTTTTTATATAGTTCGATCCAATCACTACGTGTGAAATATGAATCTGACCTAATTTTTGCAACTATGTCATACGGTGAAAATTCTTGTAATCCAACTGCAGTAGATTGTATAAGTCTATTGATATTACTATTAACCGTCACTCCATTAATAGCCTTTGATAGTGCACCTGGATCTTTAGAAAAAATGAAAGTTACATGAGGAAAAGAGTTCATTACTGGCGTGACTAATTCTCTGTCTAAATCCCATGTTGATACTACTATCTTTGATATAAAAGATTCGTCTATTGTATTCAAAGTTTTTCGTAGATTTTGTTCAAAACTATTAACAGAACCATTACAACATACAGAGCCTTGTATTAAAATGTTAAATTTCATCGTTTTATCAAGATTTTTATTTTACTAGTACTAAGTACTACTAGTCTTAAAATTGATGAGTTTACAATGAATCCAGTAAAGATAATTGTTGCTAGTAACCTAGACTTGTAGTACATTGGAATACATTTAATATTTTTATATCTTATAAAGTATTCATCAACTAAATTAATTAATTTATTTTTAATTCTATTATTATCCGTAATAATGAAAATTTCACAGTAATCAAATATTAGAGATGTATTAACATGTATTTCTTTAAAAAAATTAGGAAATTCAAGAATTTGATCTTCTCTATAAATATTATTAAGTTTTATTAAAAATTTATTTTCTAACTTAGATTCATATAAAGTAGCATGTATATTCAGCCTTCTAAACTTTCTTTTTAATTTTTTACTTAAATAATTATTAGAAGTCTGGTATATAGATTCATCTATTAAATATCTTGTATCGTTAAAATTTAACCTAACTTCCATTAATGTCCTCCATAAAACATCTTAAAGTATTACTTAGATTCTTAGATGTTATTTTTAGTTCCAAAGATCTATTTAGTAGTAATCTCTTCGTTGCAAAAAATAAAGATAAAGAGTGTATATTAAATTTAAAATCATCTTCATCTGAGGGATAATATTTTGTAAATATTGATAAATATACTTGATGTCTTAATTGTGATATATGATTGAGTAAAAGTATTTTTAAATTTTTATCTGAAAGATTACTACATATAATATCTGTGATTTTTTTTTCTTCAGATCTAAGTTTTTGTTCATTAATTAGGTACTTATTTATATCTGCATACAGCTTTTCAGCAAACTCTTTAGTACGGACTATCTCTAAACTACCAATTATATTTCCAATAACTCTAAATTTTTCAATAGGATTATTGAGATTACCTATACTTACCTGAATATTATATATATCCAAAAATATATGATAATTATTAATTACAGATGATAATGTTATATCTGAGATACTTCTTTGAGGAAGTATATAAGCTAATAATGGATTATATTTAGAAAATTTTTTTTGTCCAGTTATATCTTCATATATTATAGAACCGTATTCTAGTAAAGTACTTCTTGCTCGCATACTGCAAGTTAATGAATATGGATTAATTATATGAGGAGCACCATACTTATGACAACGAATAGCAAATTCAATATCTTCGTATTCTGACCAGAATAAACTTTCATCTTGTTTGATTTGATTCCAAAGTTTAGTTTTACATATATAGATACTTCCAGTAAGGTATCTATTTGAATTATATCTTTTTGGATTAGCAAACATAAAAAAAGAGCGATCTATATAATCTAATTTATTACTAAACTTATTATTATTACCTAGTAATAGTTGATTCATATCTATATATCCATAGTCAGAATATCTAGTTAATAATAAACCTAACTTATCTCTTATATAGATTGATTGAAAAGAAAAAATAGGAAATACATCACCTAACTCTTCTATTGCCTGAATAAAATTACATGGTAATAAAACTCTATCATGCAGAATACAAAGATTTTTATACTTTGCTTCTTGTGCTATTATATTCTTTTTTTTGGTAATATGTACTAGTGGATTTAAAATATCTTTACCCACAATACGGACTTTATCTTTATATTTAAATTCAACACCAGGTTGACCACAAAGTATAATTTCAAATTTAAGTATACCTAATTTTAATATTCTAGAGATTAAAATATTTAACATAGAGGCATCATTAGGCCCAACTGGTATTCCAAAAGTCCACTCATCAAGACCTCTACTATTCTCAACTAGTAACTTAGATATTTTTTTATAATAAACCCATCCATCTACTTCATCTATTTTTTTAAATGAAGTACAAAAGTACTCTAAATTTACAGGAGTTTGGTATAAACTATCTTCTTTAATATATACATTATACCCTACTTCACAGTTATGCAGTATATACCAGTAAATAATAGGATATAATGGACTTGAATTTTTAATATTATATATTGCTATATTATCTGTTATAGGTTTATTTAGATAATAGCTTATATTAAGAGCATCTACTTCTATCATTTAATCTTCAGTACCTGATATAAGATCAAATGTATATAAATAATTTACACTATAGGGTATTTCCTCTGTCACAGAGTAATTATGTCTAACACTCCGGTATCTTAAGTTTTTTGTGTGCTTGAATTGCAATAAATTCATCTGTTTAAAAACCACATTATCCTAAATCGTGTACAATTTATTCGTATTAATATTTTTAACGGAAAAATATTTTATAATATATTTATGTGTCTGCATAGTTTAGTATTTAATTAAAATATTAATTTGTATTTGTATTAAGTAGCTTAATGAACTACTTTTTTTAAAAAATTTTTGCTGATAACTCGTAGTCTTTAATAGGACTAAACACTGTTGTTTTATGCGTATGCAGAGCTTGTGAAATCATTCTAACACTCCAATCTTTGAATGTAAAAAGTACCGTTTTTATGCGATTAAGTACGAGAGCATCATGTCTTTTATCGTGTTGACTTTCAAATTTTTATTTTTAACTATGGGTTAGAGAAACTTTCATGGTCTATAGCATGATCCGGAATCATTCAGAAATAAAGTTCCTTCAACAATTATGAGTATATAAGATATAGCAAATAACTTCTCATCGTTCTATCTGCAGATGCCTCTTGTTTCCTAGGCAGGAAGCCGTTCATAATAGGAATTACGCAAGTCTCTCCAAGCAATAACGACTTATTTAGCAAATTTTAATTCCATCGATTTTTCGGAACAAAGACTCCCTCCGAAAAAGAAGGACGAGGGATTTCTTAAGCGTTCAAGACATCAGTATGGTCTTTCATGTGTGCCTCTTTGCTCAATTGCATGTATTGCTTTAGGCTTTGTTTCCTAATTTGAGTTCAGATAGCAAATTTCAACATGATTAACGTTTAAACAATCGCTTTTATTTTTGCATACTTAGCCAGGTCAGCTTATGTAAGACTTTTATTATGGCGTAACGTTCTCTAATTTAAACATTATTATTTTTTAAGTTTAATGTCCCGCCCAGTAGTTTTGTTGACTTAAACCATTTCTATCTCTGATAGGGAACATTTATGGTAACCATACTTAGTTTTCCAAAGCTGATTGAAACCGTATAACTTCTGGTAACTGACCTCTAAATTACACGGATAACCTCGTTTTCACATAATTGCTCCTTTTCTTGGTAGGATAATTGAAATCACTCATTTAATACTAACGGTTTCATAATATTGTCTGGTACCGTAACCCCCATTGGCTGATATTTCATTGATTTTTCAGTGGATCTGTTTAAGTAAGCATGTTTTTTTACTGTCTATTCTCTTTCATCTTAGACTTTGAGCCCTGTAGAATCAATGGTTAAGTGTGTATGCTTCTTTTATTCTTTGTTTTGAACGTGAAGTTAACCGTTTTAGCTCATTTACTTATGTATGAATTGTGAGAGCATGGAAATGTCAGTTGAACCAGTTTGAAAACAGAATTAATGAATCCTAGCAAACCTCTCAATGACATTGAAAATGCGTATTTAAGCATGAGGGCCGTAATAATGGCTAAGTCGCTAAATAAATGAGGTCTTCCATTAGTATCCTGCTTAGTTTAATTTCATAGTTGAATAGCTTTTTCATTAATCTAAAATGTTAGTGAACCTAACTGTTCAGAGTGCTAATTGAAAATTGATTTCCCTTATTTGAGAAATAAAACCAGTTATCATAAACGTTCGATAGCAAAGACAGCAATGGTTCGAGTCAAAAAACTACTAATAGGGATATTGAGTCTAAGGAATCACACAACTCAGATTAGTGAAAAAGATCATGATAAAAACGTCAAATAAGCAACCACGTTAGGTACGTGTAAAATAAAAGAGATTATTTAATCGTTAATCATGTTGAAACCTACTATCTGAACTTATATTAGGAACCAAAACCTTTACCAGATGACGCGCTAATATGTTTTGTATTCCCTCACTCTCCTTTGATTTTAGTAACGGCAAATGGAGGTGTCGGGATGCCTACGCAGGTTACGAGCGATTTGCTTATAAAACGTTTTTTTCGACACCTTCTTTGATGTGATTAATAGTATGTATTTTATTGTTTTTTTACTAAAATTTATGACACAATTGCTAAACTGGTAGTAAGCCAAATAGCAATGTCTTTAATTTGTGACTGGCATATCTGATGCCCCATCTGGTATGTTGACCAAATCGGAGTAAAGCCAGCAGCTATCAAATTATCACGAGCAGCTTCACCCATGACAGGGAGCACTACAGCATCATAGTTACCATGCATAATTTGTATCGGTATAGCACGATTTGCAGAGGCATATTTAATAGAATTAAACGTTGGAAAATACGTTGATAGCACAAGTAAGCTTGCAAGTGCATGTGGAAAACTCAAGGCAGCTTGATACGCAACTGCGCCACCTTGAGAAAAGCCAACAAGAGCAATGCGATCTGCGTAAATACCGCGTGCCATTTCACGTCGTATCAATGCTGTAACTTGATTTGCAGATTTAAGTAATTGTTCTGTATTGAGCTTATGATCCACACCCATTTCAAAAATATCATACCATGCAGGCATCACAACACCTCCATTTACCGTTACCGAAATTGAAGGAGAGTGTGGAAAAACAAAACGTACTGGTGCGTCAGCTAGTAACTTTAATTCAGGTAAAAGCGCTTCGAAGTCATGACCATTTGAACCAAGGCCATGTAACCAAATAACAACTGCAGTAGCGGTAACTTGCGGTTCGATTTCTACACATTGAAGCATTATCTTCTATCCGTAAATTTTTGCAGGTCTCTGATAGCAATTCATGAGTGTCAATAACTACACACTAATTTTTGCCAAGAAGAGTTAAAATATGTTTGAACTTAATGTGCGTATTAGCTTTGAAATTTTTGTTTTGTTCTCCTAGTCCCGTAATAATCTATGTTCTAAAATTAGCCATATAACGTTTATTACTTAGATGAATTCAAAAGATGACATTAGTTCAAAATGTAGATGTTGATTATTTTAATTTAGATATTTTTTCTCAATAATCTTATTACTTTATCTCGGGAAGTCAAAATTTATTAAGGATTAATTACATAACTTTAGACAAATCATCGCAATATTATTAATGCTTGTCCATATGAATATGAAATTTTTTTTTACGCTAAAATAATACTACAAATTAATTTTCAGCCGTTTGAAGCAAAAGTAGAGAGATTTTTTCACATAAAATGGTATTTAAGTTGTAAAGGCTTCTAATTATATCATATATACATATGATCATAAGATCATGTGGTGTATTTTATAGCTTAACATTAGGAAATTTCCTAATGTTAAGCTTAACATTTGGTGGTTTAAGCTTAACATTAGGAAATCAAAGCTTAATATCAGGAAATTATAGTAAGTATAATTGCTTAATTTCCTAATGTTAAGCTTAACATTAGGAAATATCTTACTCCATATTTTATAGCTTAACATTAGGAAATTTCCTAATGTTAAGCTATAAAATACACTGTCTAATTTCCTCTTTTGAAAGTTAGATAATACTTAACCATTAGTACCATGCTTTTTTAATTTCTATTCACCGATACCGTAGACTTTTAGTCCTGTAAAATCAATGGTTAAGTACTGGATGGCTCCTTCAGTTTTCGTCTTGAACGCGATGTCAATTATTTTGGCTTGCTAATGAATGAATAGTGAGGGCATGACAACGGCAGTTAAGTGAGCTTGACAACATAATTAATAAATCCTTTCAGCCCTTTCAATGGCATTGAAAATACGTGTTGAATTATGAGGGCTGCCACGAAGAATCTGCTCGGATGAATTGATGGCGACGTAACTTCTTGCGTAATGCTGGGGCATATTCCATGAACCAATGATAAAGGGTTGAGCAGTTAACCGAAACTCCTCGCTCTGCCAGCATGTCGCTGAGGTTAGCGTAGCTCATTGTCAGCTTCAGCGATTTTAAAATACGAAAGCGAGCCTGGTCAACCATCGAGGGATTCGAATCACTGCGAATGTTGAACAAAGGCCAGCTTGATTTCTGGTTACGTCATGATGAGGGTAAAACTCTTGTTCGGGAGAGCTCCGCCTTCATGAGTCGTCTATGCAATGTTGAGATGATTTATCAGTAATCGTTAAGCCCATTACTGAGTAGATCTGCATCCTATAATTAGCTGCAACAGCCCCTGTACATTCACGTTCGACAGAAGTAGTGCCTGAATTACTACAATGCAGAGCATAATTGGAGTTATTCCTTTGAAAAAAGTTCCTATCTGCTGAAATATTAAGCGAAAGTTATAAATGTGTTCTACCACCAGCGTTGTGCGAAAATGAATAGATTAAATCAGATGTATGGATCCTGTATTTAACAAGTTGAATTGTTTATTTAGTACGATTTGTAATCCAGTTGTTTATTACTGCAAATATCCCGTTCCTTAACAGGATTTATAACGACGAAAAAATCCATGTTCTAGACGGCAATAAACTTATTAAATACATGACCGATTTACGAAGTCTTCATAAGCAGAAACGACTGTTCATCTTGCTTCTAATCAGACGCTTTATCGCGGATATTAAGAGCAGTATTTAAGTCTTGATTTATATCCAGAATGCCGCAAGAATGGTAATCTCATTTGCGAACTGATAAAGATATTTCTTCCATTTTATGACCGCAACAGTAGTATCTTTTAGAGCTCAAATACCATTGATTGAGCTTCTTCCTGCCACGTCAGAGACTGATTAAGCCACTTTGCAAAAGTTCTCATGCTATAGAGGCGAAACCAAGGTTGCTTGCTTTCAAGCCAGATGAGAACGTGAGAGGCAGGCATAACCGTCAGTATTGTTAATTGGTGCACGGCATTATGCCTCGTGTGTTACGATCTGATGCCTACATATTGTTCCTTACTTTTCGTATGTTCCGCTCGGTTAGGTCTGATCACTGGATTGAGAACCTTCATTCATCTATATTACACTCATTTACTGAGTTTCTCATGCTTTTTCATGTGCTCGATGAGTGCATTCACTACAACTTGAGTTACAGTTTTATCTTGTTTATTCGCAAAATCTTTTACTGATCGATAAAAGCTTTTTGCTACATTTGCGTTCAATCGAACACTGTTCTCTTTTTCAATGATTTTTATCATATCATCTGTTTTTGGATGTTGATGCCCTTGACCCATTTTTTTTATTTTCAAGATCATTATGTAAATCCTTCAATAATTTGCTTAGCCATATGCCTTATCTCTAAACTAGCCACACCATTTGGATCTGTATCCAAGGACGTAAATCCATCAGATAAAGCCTTAGCAAAAATGGTTCTATCATGGATAGTGCCATCAAGTAATGGTAATTCGTACTCAGAAACGGCAGCTCTAACCTCTTTAGCCAAACTCGTTCCTTTTTTTGCTCTAGATACTTGGAATGCAGCTGTAGGAATTCCATCAGTAATTATTTGTCTTTGTTTAATTTGACTAACTAAACTTTGACATGCCCACAAATCTAA
>NZ_CP020661.1 GCF_002381345.1 Candidatus Enterovibrio altilux | reverse complement strand
TTTTGCCATCTTTTTTGTATTCTTTGATGCCGAAGGTATGCAAACAAGACGTTCTTGCCCCTGTATCCACTTTAGCTTTGATTGCTTGGATATTTAGTTCTGGTAGGCCGACCCATTCTCGCCAGCCAACCAGAGTCCTTGTGTTTGCTTGAATCAGGTTTAAGTTCTCGTCATGAGCTGTATGAGATGTGTTGTTGTCAGTCATTGCTGCGATGCCCCGGATAGTGTATTTCTAACGAATAAAGTGAGAGCATTAATCTTTGACACTTACTTCAGTAACCGATAGTTGTTCAGCGAAGATTATTCACTCACATGTTTCAGAACGTATTGCATTATTATCGTTTACATTTTCAGCGGTAATTTTATCGATCCTATATTTTTAGCCCAGCATAAAAGAGCGCGTAAAGTACATTTTACGCTATCACCTGCAAGTCCAGATGTTACTTGTAGTAATACAAATATTTCATTTATTGATGTGATTAATTACGTGATCAGTATCAATTTTTTTACGCTTATTGTTCTATATTTAAGCGTTTAATAGATTGATATCTATTGTTAACTGTTGACTTTATTTCTTAAATAAAGGAACTAAATTATTGATCTACACTCTCAATAGTTAGGTTCAATCAAAACTTAAGCCTATGGACAAGCTTAAACAACCAATTGGAAACCGTATAATCAAGCTTGAATCAATCATGGTTCACTGGCATTTTGGATTGATGAAAAAGCTATATAGCTATATAGCTATATAGCTTTATAATCAAGCTAAGCAAAATACTTACGGAAGACCTCATTTGTTTAAAGAATTAGCCATCACGACAGCTCTCATGGTTCAATGAGTATTTTTCATGCTGTTGTGATGCCCTAATTCATGCATTAGTAAACGAACCAAAATGGTTAGCATCATATTGAAGACGAACAATAAAGGAACCATCCAGCACTTAAACATGAATTTTACGGTGAAAGCGAATGGAAAGTGAAAAAGCATGCCGAGGTGGGAAACAGCGAGTCTGATGTAAGTTATATTTAGCGGTAGATATAAATACGCATGAAATCATTGTTGCTGAGTTAAGTGCACCAAATGAAACTGACGGTGAAGCGCTACCCAACTTGCTGAAATAAACTCGTCGAAGAATCAATGAAATATTAGGTGATGATGCTCATCTCAATAAGAACAGGAGCAACTTATTAGGAACGCAATCATCCGCGTGATTTAGCAGTTAGTTACCAGAAGTTATACGGTTCACATAAGCCTTGAAAAACGGGTATAATTACCATAAATGTCACTTATCAGAGACGACAATGTGTTGAGTCAAAACACTTCTCGGAGGGACATTAAACTTAAGGGATCACAATACTCAGATTAGATAAACCTTCACCATGATACAAGCATTCAATAAGTTAACAGAGCTAGGTATGCTTAAAACAAAAGCAATTGTCTAATAGCGAATCATGTTACGATTTGTTATCTGAACTCAAATTAAGAAACAAAACCTAAGATTCATTATCCGGCTTGCAAATCACCATATAAAGTTTGATAAATGCCATCAGCATTAACAAGATCTGTGTGACTTCCACTTTGGGCAACTCTACCATCTTCAAGCACATAAATAAGATCTGCCTGCTTAACAGCGGATAAACGATGTGCAACGATTAGTGTTGTTCTTCCTTTCAAGAAATTGTTCAGCGCTGCGTGCAATGCTGCTTCTGTTGCCGTATCTAGTGCGGATGTTGCTTCATCCAAAATAACTAACTTAGGATTGGTTAAGACCATACGTGCTATTGCTAGACGTTGACGTTGGCCACCAGACAGCTTTAAGCCTTGACGACCCAACTGAGATTCCAATCCATTATCAAGTTTATCAACCACTTCGCCTAACTGTGCGATTTTTAGCGATCTCCAAAGCTCATTTTGAGTAAAATTTGTACAGCCTAACGTAAGGTTAGCCCGCAGCGTATCATTAAAGATAACCGGCTGCTGCAGCACCACTGCAGTATGCTGGCGCAACGTTTCATAACCAATGCTGTCGATGGATTCGCCATTGATCAGAATCTCGCCTTCCGATTTACGATATAAGCCAAGCAATAACTGAATTAGTGTCGATTTACCGCCACCTGATGTACCAACAAGGGCAACACGCTTTCCTGCTGGTAATGACAACGATACACCATTTAACACTACCTTTTCATCATCATATGCAAAAATAAGGTCTTTAACTTCAATGCTTAAAGTGTTTAGTTTCGTTAAAAAATTTACGCATACCGTTTTAATGAAAGGTTCTTCTTCCAAGGCCAAAAGGTCATTCAAACGTTTCATCGCTGCAGACGCACTAAACCATGCATATTGAATACCTAGCAATTCTTGAATGGGACCCAGCATGAACCATAGATAACCGAAAACTGCAAAAATTTGACCAATACTTAAATCACTGAACAACACCATTAACATAGCAGCTGCACGGAACAGCTCAAAACCAATCAGGAACATTAAGAATGAAATACGACTGGCAGCTTCTGTTTGCCAAGCATACTTGTCTGCATCATGACGAATCGCATCCGCGTCTTGTTTCAGCACATCGAGATATGCTTTTTCACGATTTGCAGCTCGGAGCTGATAAATACCATCTAAGGTTTCTACCAAACGCTGCTGAAAACGTTCAAATGATTGATTTTCTGCTTTTTTAAGATGTTTAACTCGTTGGCCCATCTTGCGGGATAAGAAAATAACTAATGGATTGACCAGCAGAATGAATAATCCAAGAGTCCAATCTAACCAAAGCAGGATAATTGCCGTTCCAAATACCGTCATTATACCCACGACAAAACGGCTTAGGCTATTGCCAATAAAGTTATCGATGGTTTCGATATCCGTTACAAGATGCGAACTTAATCCTCCACTACCTCGTTCCTCAAATTCCCTCATGCTAACACGGCTTAATTTATCCAGCAGCTGTTGTCGGATAAAGCAAGTAATATTTTTGGACACTAATGTAAACTGACGGCTTTGCCAAATATTCAATGCTTGGCTTATAGCTCGCATCACAATAATTAGCACGAGTACAAATACAATATAGCTTGCAGGTTGTTGAAAAGATTCAGGCAATAAGTTATTGAAAAATGCAATGCCTCTATCGGGTTTATTAAGTAGTACTTCATCAACCATTAATGGCATAAGTAACGGTATCGGCACGCTCACCAAGGTAGCGAAAATTGCAATAATATTAGCTGATATTAAACTTTTTTTTTGTTTTTTTGCTTGTTCAATCAGCCATCTGGTGGATAGCGACGTTAAAACACCGTTATTCACTGTTTTTCCACCATTTTTATAATATTGAGGGTATAGATTATGTTAATGTCATCGAGGCATTTGGCATTTATATACACAGCGTAATACACTACGTTTGAAAATTTATATTTGACGATAATTTTTTATCGCGAGTAATACCTTAGAATGTTTAGGGATTATATCTCATTACTATCACACTTACAAAACGCTCCTGAGATAATTGCGTAGAACATATGTGCAACTGCGACACCCCCCAATTATGTTCAGGTTGCGTGCGACGATTGAGTTCTTGAGCATATGACCATACGCCATATGTTACATCGCTTTTGTAAAAATAGTACTGCTCCTGTAACAACAGCGATTTCAACCCTTAACTGATGTTAGCATAGTGATTAATATGCTGATTATAATTTATAGGCAGCACCCAATGTAGCAGTGATAGCATCACTTTTGGATAAAGTATACTCAGCCTAAGCATTTAGTTCAGCAGAAAGGTTATTGTAACTAAGGCCTGTATTTAATACCAAGTGTTTTTTAAAAAAATGTTTAATTTTGTATAAAAATATCTTATTTTTGACTCTGCGTTCGCACATCACCAGTTGTGCCGTTTGAGTTTCTGTTTTATGACTGCTAACGATATGCCTCGATAAGGCTTGGTTTCCTAATTCGAGCGCAGAGAGCAAATCCCAGTATAATTAACTATTAGGTGATCGCTTTCATTTTGAGCATACCTAACCCTATCAACTTATTTCACGCTTTGATCCTAGCGTAGGTTTTGCCAATTTAAGCTTTGTGATCCCGTAAGCTCCATGTTCTTCTTGGTAGTGCTTCGACTTGAAACATTACTGTCTTTGATAGGAAACGTTTATGGTACTCGGCCTTATTGCCTAAATTAGAGAACTAAATTTCAAATTACGCTCTAAGCAGTTAGGCTCACTTAAATATTTAGGTCTACGAACAACCTTCGTTGCAAAATAACTAACTGGAAACAATATAATCAAGCTTTAGCCAATCGTAATTCACTAATATTCTGTATTGAGGAAGGAATTGTTTAGCTATGGAATCAAATTAAGCCGGGTAATCATGGGAGACCTCGTTTATTTAGCAACTTAGCCATTACAACGACCCTCATAGTTAAATGCATATTTTTAATGCCATAGAGAGATCTGCGAGGATTTATTCATTTTATTGTCAAACTTGCTCAACTGCCATTTTCATGCCCTCACTATTCATGCATTAACAAGCGAGCCAAAACGATTAACGTCACATTCAAGACGAAGAATAAAGGAACCATCAAGTACCTAATAGTGATTCTACGGGGCTCAAAGTTCACGATGAAGGAAAATGGAAAGTCAAAAAGTATAGTACTAATGGGAAACAGCGAGTTTGGCACAAGTTACATTTAGCGGTAGATATAAATACGTATGAAATTATTACTGCTGAGTTGAGTGTACCACATGTGACTAATGGTGACGTATTACCTAACTGGCTCAAACAGATCCGCTAAAAAATCAATCAAATATTTGGTTATGGTGTTTGCGACACCGGTCGTATTAAACGGGCGGTTTCTCTCATCCCACAAATAAAAGGAGCAATTTTTTGGAAACGAAATTATCTGCGTAATTTAGCGGTCTGTTACCAGAAGCTATATGGTGCCAATCAGCATAGGAAAATGAGGCATGGTTGCTATAAATGTTCCCGATCAAAGACGGCAACCTTTTGAATCAAAAAACTACTAGGGGGGACATTAAGCTTAAGAGATTATAATGCTTAGATTAGCGAAGCTTACACCATGGTAAAAGCGTTAAATAAGTTGACCGGGTTAGTATACCTAAAACAAAAGTAATTGTTTAATCGTGAATCATATTTGGATTCACTATCTGAACTCGCATTAGGAAACAAAGTCTGCTAACGCATGAACAGTGAGGGCATAACAACGGTAGTTGCGCAACTTTGAAAACAGAATTAATGGATCTTTGCAGACTTCTCAATGGCATTGAAAATACGCACTTAATCATGAGGGCTGTCGCAATGGCTAAGTCGCTAAATAAACGAGTTTTTTCATTATGACCCGGCTTAGTTTGATTCCATAGCTGAATAGCTTTTTCATCAATCCAGAACGTTAGTGAGTCACGATTGATTAAAGATTGATTATACTGCTTCCAGTTAGTTGTTTTGTAGCGAAGATTGTGCATAAACCTGAACATTTAAGTTAGCTTAGCTATTTGAAGTATAGATTGATAATTTAGTTCCCTACTTTAGGAAACAAAACCTATTTTTTATGCAGGCTGATATGCTTTGTAAGCATATGCTGGCTGCAAGGTTAGGTAGCATTGGTGTTCACCATCGCTTCTTCCGTATTTTGAATCACGCTCGTTTGCTGGTAAAACAGTTCTTAACAGCAACGATAATCACTTTGCAAAAAATAATTATTACACTAAGCTCAAGTTATAGAATACATGATCCTAAATGCGATTTCTGCATAACCTCTCTATCACTAAGCACATCAGTTTTTTTGTGAAAATTTTGATAATGGTAACCAAGCGACAACAACCCCAGATTGTTTAAACATATCCGCACTAATTTTTATCTTTTCACCCCAGCGAGATAAAAAGTCCTTACTTTGCTCTGGGCAGTATACATTTGAGATACCCGTTTGAATAATTTTTGCCGCGCAGTTAGAGCAAGGAAAGTGGGTTATCCAAATATTACAAGCATCCAAATCTCTCTTTGCAAATAAAATTGCATTCTCTTCAGCATGAATGGTTTTTAGCAATTTCATCTCACGATCATCGGTATCTGCACTATCTAAAATACCGTGTGGATAGCCATTGAATCCAACGGAAACAATACGGTTACCTTTTGTAATCACAGCACCGACTTGTGTGGAAGGGTCTTTACTCCACGAACTCACAAGCTCTGCCATTTGATAAAAGCGAACAGCCCATTTAGAGATCATTGCGTTTCCAATACGTTGATGAAATAGAATGGTGATTATTGTGCAAAACTATTACTGTTAACTCAATCAAATTCCACCATAAAAATAGGCTACGAAGGTTTTATTTTACGTCGTGCTAGGTTTGATTACCCATTTAGCGTATGCAGTATTTTACTAGAATAGCGAAGCATTGATACCCAAGTGAGCTAATATTGCGGCGATATACCCCAACAAAATAATCGGAGTCCATTTAAGATGCCCGAAGAAAGTATACACTCCTCTTGCTTGTCCCATCAGTGCCACACCTGCTGCAGAGCCAAGTGATAGCAAACTACCACCGACCCCAGCAGTAAGCGTAACTAATAACCAGTTACCGAGAGACATATCCGGATTCATAGTTAATATAGCAAACATCATAGGGATGTTATCGACAATAGCAGAAAGCAATCCAACAATAGTATTTGCCCAAATAGAATTTTCCCCTGCATACATGACATGAGAGATCATAGACAAATAACCCATAAGACTCAAACCTCCTACGCACATAACAACACCGTAAAAAAATAATAGAGTATCCCACTCTGCATGAGAAACACGTCTGAATACGTCAAATGGTATTACTAAACCGATACGCTTCAGTGCTGCTTCATCTTTTGCCGCCATGGCAATAGCACGTTTTTTTGCTAACGAATTCAGCAACGTTTTGCGTAAGAAGAAACCAAAGAACTGTAAGTAAGCTAAACCCATCATCATGCCTATAACTGGAGGGAAATGTACAAGACCATGGAAGCCTATAGCGGTTAAAATAGTCAGAAGGAATAACACAACAATACGTCTTGCTCCCCGCTTCATTTCAATAAATTTTTGAACTATATTGGGTTGTACTTTGGGTACAAATAGCGACATGATAAACGCTGGTACCAGATAATTAATCACTGACGGAATAAACAAAGCACCAAATTCACCAAACGATACAATCCCTGTTCGCCATACCATTAAGGTAGTGATATCACCAAACGGACTGAATGCTCCCCCAGCATTAGCTGCAATTACAATGTTCACACAGGCAACATTAATGAATTTTGGATGATCACTACCTATTTTAAGAATAATGGTACACATAAGTAGTGCAGTAGTGAGGTTGTCGGCAATGGGTGAAATACAAAAAGAAAGTATGCCAGTGATCCAAAACAACTGTCGAAGATTGTATCCTTTACCGATCAGCCATGCTTTAAGCGCATCAAATAGCTTGCGTTCTTCCATCGCGGCGATATACGTCATCGCAACCAATAGAAACAACATTAACTCAGCATATTCAAGCAAATTATGCTCAATGGCAATCTTAGCAACCTCAATTTGTCCTGCGTCTACATACACAAAACCCAGCATTAGCCATATTAAACCTGCAGCAAGCAAAACAGGCTTGGATTTTCTTAGGTGAAGCTTTTCTTCAAGCATGACCAAGATGTAGGCCAGTACAAAAATAGCGAGAGAAATATAACCGATAGTAGAACTTGTCAAATCAATATGGCTAGTATCACTACCTGCCGCATTAATGCTACTTGACAATAGCAGTATCAGCATTGTTAGATACTTCATCTTTTTGCCTCCAAAGCAAACTAATTTAAAATTATCTCGACAAGGATGCCTTACGAATTCAAAATGAGTATAGTGATGGTAACTACCTAATAAACATAATAAGCATCTTAAAAATTTTTATTATTTGAAGCACTAGCTCGCCTTTATATTAAATATTGATAAACTGATCGGTGACATTTAATATCTCTGCGAGGCTTTGTTTCCTAATTCGAGTTCAGATAGTAAATCCCAACATGATTCATGATTAAACAATCGCTTTTATTTAGGCATACTTAGCGTTGTCAGCTCGTTTAATGTTTTTATCATGGTGTGGGGTTCGCTAATCTGGGCATGGTAATTCCTTAGGCTTAATGTCCTTCTGAGGAGTGTTTGACTCGAAACCTTACCATCTTTGATAGGGAACGTTTATGGTAACCACACCTTTTTCCCAATGTTAATTTAAACAGGGCTGTTGCAACTAATTATAGGATGCAGATCTACCCAGTAATGGGCTTAACGATTACTGATAAATCACCTCAACATTGAATAGACGATTCATGAAGACGGATCTCTCCCGAACAAGAGTTTTACCCTCCTCATGACGTAACCAGAAATCAAACTGGCCTTTGTTCAACATTCGCAGTGATTCGAATCCCTCGATGGTTGACCAGGCTCGCTTTCGTATTTTAAAACCGCCGGAGCTGACAACGAGCTTCTTGATGGGGCGTGATCGGACTTGATACTATTATTGAGATACTTCACTTACCGTTGCTCGACATCCGCTCGCAGCCCTCCCTCCTTCTTCAGGCGCGAGATAGCATGAGCATACGAGGAATGCTTGTCTATGTTCAAGGTCTTAGGCTGAGTGTCTACATCATAGTATCTTAGGCACCGTTTCAAGAACTGATAAGCCGCGTTTTTATTGCGTTTTTGGGAGAAATAGAAGTCCAGTGTCTCGCCTTGCTTATTGATAGCTCGATACAGATAATGCAATTTCCCTTTCACCTTAACGTAGGTTTCATCGAGCTGCCACGAAGAATCTTCTCGGATGAATTGATGGCGACGTAACTTCTTGCGTAATGCTGAGGCATATTCCATGAACCAACGATAATTGGTCGAGCGGTTAACCGAAACCCCTCACTCTGCCAGCATGTCATTGAGGTTGACGTAGCTCATTGGGGTCGAACCATACCAGCTCAGGCACCAAAGAATGATTTCAGGAGCAAAGTGTTTCCATTTGAATGCGGGATTGATCATTGAGTAACTAGATCAGAAAAAACAGAACTAAATTCTCTGTCTTAGTTGATTTTTTTGCAACAAAGCCATTTGAACCGTATAATTTCTGGTAATTGACCGCTAAATTACGCGGATGATCTCGCTTCCAAAAAATTATTCCTTTTCTTAGTAGTATGAGCGGAACCGCTCGTTTAATACGAATAATTTCGTAAAATTATCGGAGGTCGTAAGCACCATCGGCTAATACTTTATTGATTTTTCAGCCGGTCTGTTTGAGTAAGTTGGGTAGTACTTTACCGTCAGTCACATTTAATGAGCTTAACTCAGCAGTAATGATTTCATGAGTATTTATATTTACCCCTAAATGTAACTTGTGTCAGACTCTCCATTTTTCATTAGAATCTGCTTTTTTACTTTCTATTTTTTTTCATCATAGACGTAAACTTTGGGCCATGTAACATCAATGGCTAAGTTATGGGGTGCTTCCCTTATTCTTCGTCTTGAACATGGCGTTAACCATTTGGGATCGCTTGCTAATGCATGAACAATGCTGGCATGACAACGGCAATTGAGCAAGTTTGAGAACAAAATTAATTAGTCCTTGCAGACCTCTCAATGGCATTGAAAATACGTATTTAACCATGAGGACCGTAGTAATGACTAAGTCACTAAACAAACGAGGTATCCCATGATTACTCTGCTTCGTTTGATTCTAGTAGTTGCTTTGTAGCGAAGATTGTTCATAGGCCTGAAAATTTAGTCCCTTATTTAAAAAATAAAATTAGTTATCATAAACGTTTCCTAGCAAAAACAACAATGGTTCGAGTCAAAGAAACTCTGCTGGGAGGCATATTGAGCCTAAGGAATAACATAACTTAGATTAGTGAAACCGACGCCATGATAGAAGCGTTACACAAGCCGGCAGGACTAAATATGCCTAAAACAAAAGCAATTGTTTCATAGTGAATCATGTTGGGATTTATTATCTAAATTTGAATTAAAAAATAAAGCCTTATAGTGTACCGATGATTTTGATGTATACCATATCCTTCCTAAGAATAAACACCTTATTGACAAGTTCTATACACAACATATTGAAAGAACAAATTTAACCTTGCGCACTCGCTTCAAACGACTCGATATGAAAACGATTGGATACTCACAATCAATGAGAGTGCATGACCAAGTCATTGGTACATTCATTGAACATGAGTATTACCTTTGAAACCACTCATTTAATACATGATATCTTTTTCATTACAAGGTATTATACATATTTTTTTGTCGTATAGAGCAAACTATTTATGCTTTGTTTAAGGAAAGATTCACTAATTTGTTATATTCTAAAGTTGAGAATTTGAGATAAGACCTTGAATCTGTAATGGTTTATTCTCAAATCAATGTTCTAAATGCTTTATCCACGTAGGATAACGTGACTTTCAATGGAGTAAGTGGAATATCGTGCAACAAATTAATGATCCTTTTTCAGAAATTCGTCCTTTCCGCGATGATGAAGTGCCACATGCACTAGCACGTTTAGTTAATGATGAAGAATTTATCACGGCAATTTTGAAATATCGCTTTCCGAGGTTAACTTGTGTTGTTGGTTGGTTAGCAAAACCTATCCTAAAGCAGTGTTTACGTATTAAGTGGGGGAAAATAATGACAGTACGCGACGTGCAACTACACGTAGCGAAATACATGGAATCAATGATCAAAAATACGTCAGAAGGATTATCGACGAGTGGTCTAGATTCTCTTGATCCAAATCAAAGTTACTTATTTGTCTCTAACCATCGAGACATCGCTATGGACCCAGTGATGGTGAATTGGTGTCTCTACCAAAATAATTTTGATACACTTCGCATTGCGATTGGCGATAATTTATTGAAAAAACCGTGTGCGATTGAATTGATGAAATTGAATAAGAGCTTCATTGTTAAACGTTCGGCGAAAGGGCCACGTGAAATGATGAAAGCACTGACGCAGTTATCTGCTTACATTAAAATGTCCCTAGATGAAAAGCAATCTATTTGGATTGCACAAAAAGAAGGACGGGCAAAAGATGGTAATGACAAGACTGATCCTGCGGTTTTAAAAATGTTCTTTATGGAAGGTCGTAATCAAAAATTAGGCTTTTCTGAATACACTGCACAGCTTCGTATCGTGCCAGTAACAATTTCATATGAAAATGATCCATGTGACGTAGCAAAAGCTAACGAACTTTATAGAAAAGTAACTGAAGGCGCCTATGAAAAAAGTGAATTTGAAGATCTTGAAAGTATTGTTCAAGGAATTATGGGTCCGAAACGCCGTATTCACGTGTCGTTTGGCCATGTAATTGGTAATGAATTTGAGACACCAGATGCTTTGGCTACAGAAATTGATAGGCAAATTTACCAAAATTATCATTTATTCCCTTCAAACTACATTGCAGCAGGACAAGAACACGATTCAGTGACCGAGCAAGAACGCCAACAGTTTGATAATAAACTATCAGCACTACCTGATGGTATTGCTGACATTGTTCGCGGAATGTATGCTATGCCAATAGGCCGAAAGGTCGACATTTAACCTTAAGCATGTTGATTATGTCATCTAAACTTATAAGTCATGTCTTCAATAAATTGACTGGGATTTAAAGGTTTTATTTAAAAATAAAAGTCGCGCAGTAAGTTCAATTTGATGAATACATGCTCGATTCGTGATGGTATTAGGCTTTGCTTCCTAAATCAGGGAACTTAATTATTAACCTAAGCTCTAAGCAGCTAGGTGCACTCAAATGTTCAGGTTTATGGACAAGCTTTGCCACAAAACAACCCACTAGAAGCAATATAATCAAGCATAGGCAACAATTTGATAAATATAGAAACAAGTAAATTTATTAAGGTGCTCAATAATGATCCTTATCTCAGCCATGAAAAGATAGTTATCTGAAACTCCACTTCCTGATTTCAGTTTTTCAGGCTGCCAGTGTTCTTTGAAATGACGTAGAACTGTTATTTCGTGAATACGTAGAGCATGAAAAAACATAGCAAGTATTCCAGCTTACGTATGCAAAAAGTGTAATTTTTATGCAAAAATATACACAAATATTATAGACTTTTTCATGCGAAATTTTGAATTTTAACTACTGTCAGAAAAAGCACTTTGAATAACAATGTCTAGATTACCTGAAAGGCTATTGTTCCAACCGGATAAATCAATAAAACGTGCATTCATTTCAAAATTTTTTAGCTCCCGGATAGTATTAAAGGCACTGTAGACTTCGCTGCTCGAGGAGAAAAATTTTCAAATTTGTAGGAGGTACTGTCGAAGTGTGAACTAACCGCATTTGTATATTGCAAAAATATTAGTAATACAGTTTTGAGCATCATCTAAACACTCAAAAATGAGTTTACCAGTGCGTTTACGGGCCAAAAGGTCTACGAACAAGTTCACGTTGATCATTATCATACGCTATTTTACGAAGACAAGAGCACTCCTCCAATTGTCATTCTATTTGGCTATAAGCTAATAAATTCCAGGCTTACTGAAAAATTTATACTTTAAAAATGCATCGTAAGCAAAACAATAAAAACACAGTTACATGAAAAAATTGGGTGCAAAAAGACATTGTCTAAGACAGCGTCAAATATTGACATGGATGTACCACTGATTTTCTTTATGGTATACGTCATAAGTCATGCATTAACTTTGAAGGGGAGACAAAGGGCATGTGAACCTCTATAAAGAGGTCGAATTTAGTCGACTAATGGATAGACACCCTTGTCATCGTGGGCTTCATCTCCAGCGATTAGTGGGTTAAACATATATGTAATAATGATTTCCTTACCTTTATCAGAGTACGTGCACAGAGAATGCTCATCGTGTCGGTCTAAAATGCACAAAGTGCCAGGTTTAATGGGATGAACTACACCTTCAACAACCTAAATTTTACCATCTTCAGACATGCAATACACTGATTTTAAATAGCTCTTATAATGAATATGAGTTTGGGTGTCTTCGGATATTGTAATAATTTTAAAAAATTTATTTTGTCATTTTTTAGTAGCATCCGAATGCTTTCCCACGTTTCTGATGCTATGTAGCGTTCACTATTTTTTCGCATTTATAGAGTTCTTACAATCACGTATCTATTTCCTTAGGATGCTTTGCGAGTCAAGACTTGCGAAACGCATTCTGCCGAATATTCAAAGATATGAAGGCCTTGTTCAAGTTCTGATTCGCTGATGGTTAATGGGCAGAAAAATTTAATGACTTCGTCCTTTGGGCCGGCAGTTTCAATTATCATGCCTTTTTCAAAACAATTCCGTACAATTGCAGAAGCAAAGTCATTACCATGACACTCGATGCCTTGCATCATGCCACGACCTTTTGCACGAATAAATAATGAAGGAAAACGCTGAAGTGCCCGCTCAATGACTGTCCTCACCTGCTGACCACGTTCAATAATGTGTTTCGCAAATTCATCATTAGACCAATAATTTTCAATTGCTTTAGTCGCTGTAACAAAAGCGTGATTATTACCACGGAACGTACCGTTATGCTCACCCGGAGACCATTCATCAAGTTCTGGCTTAAGCAGAACTACAGCCATAGGCAAACCATAACCACCAATCGATTTAGATAAAATCACCATATCTGGTTTAATAGAGGAAGGCTCGAAGCTAAAAAAAGTACCAGTACGGCCACAGCCCGCCTGAATATCATCCACGATCATTAAAATATCGTTATCTTTACAGATCTTGCTAAGGTGTTGTAACCATTTATTAGATGCAACATTCAAACCTCCTTCTCCTTGTAGTGTTTCAAGCAACACTGCGGCTGGTTTGTCTAAACCACTGGAATTATCATTAAGCATGGTTTTAAATAATGCCAAGCCATCAATGCCTGCGTACCCTTCAAACGGTAGACGAGATATTCCCGTAAGTGGAATGCCTGAACCACCACGATGGTGTTGATTACCCGAGGCGGCAAGCGCGCCATAGGTGCAACCATGGAAGCCATTTGTAAACGTGACGATATTAGTATGCCCTGTCACCTTACGAGCTAACTTCATTGCTGCTTCAACGGCATTAGTGCCAGTAGGGCCGGTAAACTGCACTTTGTAATCAAGCTCTCTTGGTACTAAGATATGATTACGGAGAGCGGTTAGGAATGCTGCTTTCGCTTCGGTTAACATATCAAGACTATGCGCTACACCATCACTATTAATATAATCAATGAGTGCCTTTTTAAGTATTGAGTTGTTGTGACCATAGTTAAGTGAACCAGCACCAGCAAGAAAATCAATGTAACTAGCGCCATTTTTGGTTTTCAACCAGCACCCTTTAGCCGAAGAAAAAACTACCGGGAAGTTATTTGCGTAAAATCTAACATTTGATTCTTGTTTCTTAAAAATATCCATAAAAATTCCATTTTAACTTCAATTTATTTGTTGTTATTCAAAGGAATATGATAAAGAAATTCTGTGTCGTGGTGATTTTTAAAATGCTGTTGCTTATCTAGGAATACAGAGATAGTACCCCATTCACCATGAGCTTTATCGAGTTTCTTGAACAAACTCCACGAACTGTTATTAGATTTAGCGATTGTTGCTTCTACTACCTGAACATCTTGTACATGTTTACGCATAAGCAGCTCTTTCAACATGTGAAATGCAAGACCTTTGCCACGCATTGTGGGTAATACTGCTACTTGCCAAATGAAAAGCTCATTATTAGCATCTGGTTTTAAATAAGCTGCAATAAAACCTGTAATTTCACCTTTATGCTCTGCAAGAATGCAGGTTTTGTTGAAGTGGGAAGCCTGGAGGAAATTACAATAAGATGAGTTTTCATCAAGCGGAGGACAACTGGCGATTAGCTTGTGGATCTTGATACCATCATCATGCGATGGAAGTTTGAATACCCAAGTATCTTCATTTTGATACAAATGTGATAATGCTGTTCTTTGGTATATGATAGATGTGTTCATTTAATTATATATTTATTAGAGCTATAAACATTTATATTATTATAATAATACAGTTAGTTCATAAATTATCAAGTTTTTGTTATATTTTTAAAAAATACGTTATTATGTAGTCTTTATAGAAATCAATTCTATTTTAATGAAAATTATAATAATTAGATGTGTAATGAATTTATAATTTTTGTTGTGGCTTGATGCGCTTTGTGAGTCCTATAGGCAGGCTTGGTTTCCTAATTTTAATGCAGATGGCAAACCCAAACATGATTCACTATGAGACAATCACTTTCGTGTTAAACATACTTAGTCTTGTCAGCTTATTTAACGTTTTATTCATAGCGTAGGTTTCGCTAATCTTAGTTGTGTTCTTTCTTAGGCTCAATGCCACTCCAAGTAGTTTTTTGATTCGAACCCTTCCAGTCTTTGCTAGGGAATTTTTATGGTAGCCATACTTCGTTTTGCAACGCTTATTTGAACCGTGTAACTGACCGCTAAATTACGCGGATGATCTCGTTTCCAAAAAGCTGCTCCTTTTTTTTATGGGATGAGTGGAACAGCTCGTTTAATACAAATAGTTTCATATATTGTTTGGTGTCGTACGCTCCGTCGGCTAATATTTCATTGATTTTTTGATAGATCAGCTTGAGCAAGTTAAGTCGTATTTTACCGTCGTCACATTTGATGCACTTAACTCAGTAACAATAATTTCATGCGTATTTATATCTATCGTCATATGTAACTTACATCAGACTCGCAATTTTTTATCAGTGCCATGCTTTTTTACTTTTCATTCGTCTTCACCGTAGACTTTTAGCCCCGTAAAATTAATGACTAAGTGCTTAGTAGGAACTTCCGAATATCAGTGTGCCACGATTAATCAAAGCTTAATTATATTGCTCCCAGCCGGGTGTTATGTAACGAAGTTTGCTCATAGAGCTAAGTGTTTAAATGAACAGAACTGTTGGGAACGTAGATTACTAATTTATTTTCCTAATGTAGGAAACAGAATTTGATGAATACACAAATGACAAAAGTTTTCGAAATGACGAATAACCTTAGTTATCTTAATTTTATTGATGCCCTAAATACTCTCGATATTGCGCATACTGAAGTCAGCTAATATGATACAATGATTAATGAAAAGATTATTCATTCGTTCTATATACTAAGAGTAAAATAACCAATTAACTCGTCAGCTCCATATCGTTCTTAAGGAAGCAAGATATCATCGAAGTAGCTCTAGCAAAATGCAGTATTCGTTCTCAATATTGAGAATTACTCCCCCCCTACTCTTTATAGTCCAAACCTCAACTCGATAGAGTGACTATGAAAAATAGTGAATAAACAGGCGAAACACAACGTTTGTTTCAAAAGGCAATCATTTACATGACTAATAACTCGATTCAGTGGTTTCCTGGCCACATGCATAAAGCCCGAAAAAAAATTGAAGAGGTTATTCCGAAAGTAGATATTATTATAGAGGTTCTTGATGCTCGTATACCGTTTAGCAGTCAAAACCCACTAATCCATCATATCTGTAAAAACAAGCTGGTAATCAAAATATTAAATAAGCGTGACCTTGCCGATCCAGAAATGACAGCATTTTGGCTTTCTCACCTTGAAAAAAAACAAGGCGTAAAAGCAATGGCAATCACTACGAGACAGATTAGTGAGGTGAACAGAATCATCGCTCTTTGTCGAAAATTCACACCTCATTATGAAGAAATAGGCAAACAAATTTTTACAATGATAATGGGCATTCCTAACGTAGGAAAATCCACCATTATTAATATTCTTGCTGGTAGCGTGGTGGCGCAAACTGGTAATCAACCCGCGGTAACTCGGCAGCAGCAGCGTATCAATCTACAAAACAGTCTCGTGTTATTAGATACTCCAGGGATTTTATGGTCAAAGGTAGAGAATCCATACAGTAGTTTTCGTTTGGCAGCAACAGGTGCAATCAAAGACACCGCAATGAAATATGATGAAGTTGCTTTCTACATTGTAAAGTATCTAGTAAAAGCATATCCTGAATTTTTGAAAAAACGATACAATATCGAAGTGCTACCAGAGACTGATATTGAGCTAATGACGACCATAGGAGAGAAGCGGGGTTGTTTACGCTCCGGTGGACGCATTGACCTACATAAAGCTTCTGAAATTTTAATTAACGATCTCCGTAATGGCATGTTAGGTAGAATCACTTTTGAGCATCCAAAGATGATAGATGATGAACTTATTCACGCTGAAGAAGCCGCACGAAAAAAAACAGAAGAGAAAGCGAAAGTAAAAGAAGAACGTCGTAAGCGCTACTTGCGTAATAAACGCTAATTTCATGCGCTATTTTTGTTAATTATTCATCAAATAAAAAGAAGAACAACCTCAAGGTTAATCCTCTATGCTTGCTAAGCATAATGCAACCAGACAACAATCATCTAATAGTGAATCACTATTGAGCTTGGCTATCTAAATTTGCATTAAAAAACAAAGCTCATTGTAACGCCCAATATCCTTACCGAAAATGCAGGTTACTACGCAGTAGTTGTTTCTATCGTTTCATTGGACTTATCAAAAAACAGCTTGTAAATCATCATTCCAATAACAAGTAGTTTGATGATCATCATCTGCGCATTACCAAAATATGCCGCCATACCAATAAATCCAGATAACAACATCAACTTACGATAGTTAGACAGCGTAGTCATGTACAGCGCTATGAGAATCACACCAAGGTCAGCAAACTGCAATGCAACAGGAAGTGTAGGATCAGCAATGAATGCTACGACCGCAAAATAGGTAATATAAAGAATACCAGACGCCATTACACCACCCATCCCTAAAATGACTACTTGTGATGCTGTTGTAAAATCCTTAATGTAACGGTAAGTATTCAAGGATGCTACAGAAATATTAAGAATCACTTTTGGCCACCAACCCATCAAGATGGCCCATAATATGTCATTAATAGCAGAACCGTAAACTGCGTAACGCGTCAACTTCATGGAGTTGAAAATAGTTATAGAAATATAAAAAATAACTGAAGTCCAACCAAGAATTTCTGTAATATACTTAAATGACATTAAGGATCTCCTCTTAATAATACGAGCACTGTATTCGTTATTGTGTTTTTATTAACCAGTAATGCAAGTTAATCATAATCTCTAGGCAAATGTTCTTCTTAGCAGTCTATTTTTAAAGGACTGCATAACGAGTAGGACCGGATAATACGGTACTAGTTACTCATTGATCAACAATAAAATGAAAGAAAAAATTTAATAACGTGGCTTAGTTTCCTAAAACTTAGTGCAGATAGTAAATCCCAACATAAGGAACTATTAAACGAACGCTTTTATCATGGCGTAGATTGCGTTAATCTGGACATTGTAACTTTTTAGGCTCAATGTCCCTCTGAAAAATTTTTTGATTCGCAATATTGCTGTTGTTAATAGGGAACGTTTATCATAACCAACTCTATTTTCTAAATAAAGAAATTAAATATTCAGGTCTATGAAAAATTTTCGTTCCAAAACAACTAACTGGAAACAGTATAATGAAATTTTCATTAATCTTGGTTCTCTAACATTCTGGATTGATAATGAAGCTATTCAGCTATTGCACAAACTAAACAGGATAATCACGGAAAACTTCGTTTACTCAGCGGTTTAACCATTACGATAACCCTCATGGTTAAAAATGTATTTTCAATGCCATTAAGAGCCTACTAAAATTCATTCATTTTATTTTCAAGCTTACGCAACTGCCATTGTCATACCCTCACTATTCATGCATGAACAAGCGAGCCAAAATGATTAATTTCACGTTCCAGACGAAGAGTAAAGGAAACGTCTCGCACTTAGCCATTGATTTTACGGAGCTCAAAGTCTACGGTGAAAGAAAACGAAAAGTAAAAAGCATGGTACTGATGAGAAACGGAGAATTTGGTACAAATTACATTTAGCCGTAGATATAAATACACATGCAATCATTGCTGCTGAGTTAAATGCATTAAATGTGACTGACGGTGAGATGCTGCCTAACTTGCTCAAACAAATCCGCCGCAAAACTAATGAAATATCAGCCGATAGTGCTTACGACACCAGACAACGTTACACTCGTACAACCAAAAAAGAAATAATTTTTTGGAAACGGGATCATCTGCGTAATTTAGCGATTAGTTATCAGAAATTATACGGTTCCAATCAGCATTGGAAAACGAAGTATGGTTACCATGTTAGTTAAATATTAGTGGTCCTTAAATTTTTGCGGAATTATGAGCATCATAGTCAGCGCGAATGAGACAATAAAAAGTGAAGTTATTATCCATTTTTTAAAATTTGAGAAAGTTTCCCATTAACTCATCAATTCCATACTATTCTAGATGGTGCTGGATGCCATCGAAGTAACCTTGTCAAAGATGCTGCATTTATTTTTAATTTTAAGCTTCACTACCTTCCTCTTTATAACCCCAATCACAACCTGATAGGGCAGCTATGGAAGGCAACAGATTCACAATTAAGAAGCAAGATTTACTTCAAAAGTAAACGTTGTTCCAAAAAGGCTATTACATAATTCTTCACTGTGATTATTTCAAAAATCATCATTTTTTTACGTCCTGCATAACCATAAGTTTCGGGCGCTCCAGTCTCTATCTTCAAGTTAATTGAATATAAGCATTACATTGGTAAGGATATAAAACTTGACATGATATTGAAAGTATTCCAATGGACTATCGTAGTAATACTTATTATAGGTGCTTTTGTGCTAGGCATGGAGTACCACAATTTTACCAATCCTGACCCATGTCTAGATATGAGTGGCAGCATAGAGATTGGAAGCCATAGAATCTGCATATCTAACTATAATTATACTCGTAACTATTAAGGAAACTTAATTATTTGATGATTACTAGTCGTATTATAAACTATGAAAATGTAATTTTTTATTTGATAAAATTTGTGGTGATTGAGCGCGTGTCCACCTGAAAGGACTTTATTTTTTAAATTAGGGAACTAAATTTTCAGTCAAGACCTGAGCAATTAGACTTACTTAAATATTAAGGTCTATAAACAAACTTAATCACAAAACAACCAACTAAAAGCAATATAATCAAATTTTAATCAATCATGGCTCATTAACATTTTGGATGGATGCAAAAACCATGCGACGATGGAATAAAATGAAGCAGGGTAATCATGGGAGACCTCGTTTATTTAACTACTTAGCCATAATGGCGGCTCTCATAGTCAAACGAGTTTTTGCAATGCTCTTGAATGTCTGTAGAATATATTAATTTTATTTAAAACTTACTCAACTGTCGTCGTCATCCCATCATCATTGATGCATTAGCAAGCAAAGGCTTTGTTTCCCAATTTGAGTTCAGATAGCAAATGCCAACATCACTCACTATTCAATAATTATTTTCGTGTTAGGCGTACCTGATCCTATCAACTTATTTAATGCTTTTATTATTGCAGAGGATTAATCAATTTAGGCATTCTGATTTTTTAGGCTTAATGTCGTTCCGAGTAGTTTTTTGACTTGAAACATTACTATTTTTGATAAAAAATATTTATACTAATTATACACTGTTTCCAAAAATTATTTATTTGGTAAAATGAGTGAAACTGCTCTTTTAATACGAATGGTTTCATAACATTGTCTAATGTCGTAAACATCATTGCCTGACGTTTCCTTGATTATTAGATGATTCTATTTGAGTAAGTTAGGTAGCACTTCACTGTCAATTATATTTGATGCACTTGACCCAGCAGCAATGATTTCATGCGTATTTGTATCTACCACTAAATGTAATTGGCGCCAAACTATATGTTGTCCGTTAGCGCCATGTTTCTTACTCTCTATTCACCTCCATCGTAGATTTTTAGCCCCGTAGAAGAAATGACTAAACGCTGCATAGTTCCTTTTGTCTTAGTCTTGAACGCGATGTTAACTGCCCTGGTTCGCTTGCTAAGACACAGCATAATAACAGCAGTTATGCAAGTGTGAACACAGAATCAATGAATCCCTGCAGATCTCTCAATAGCAGTGAAAATACGCGGTTCACTATGAGCCATCATAATGGCTAGGCCACTAAATAAGTGAAGTCCCCCCATGATTATTCTGATTCATATGGCTCCATAGCGGATGACTTATTTATGAATTCTGAATGTTAGTAAGCCAGGATTGATTAAAGCTTGATTATACTGCTTTCAGTTAGTTATTTTGTAGCGAAACTTGACCCATAGGCCTCAATATTTAAATGTACTTAGTTGTTTAAAGCGTAAATTGATGATTAAGTTTTTTAATTAAGAAAATAAATTCAGCATAAAAGTCGAAACTATAGGTACTCGCAAAAGTATGCGGTGGTTTGCTCAACCTTCATTTGGAAAGACGAATCTCCAGGAACTTCAAAATCATCATTTGTACCGTAAATTTTCCACTCAATACGCCCTGGTAACTTCACAGTTATCGCACCTTTAATAATGGTCACTCGTTCAGGAGCAACAGTACTAAAAATGTATTCACCAATTTCCATCACGCCAATACTTAAAGGGCCTTTATTTTCAAAATTAATTGCCTTTATATTCCCGTCAAAGTATTCATTTACCTTCGACATCACTCTCCCACCTCCTGATATTACGTTGTATTTTAATCGCTAAACGCTATCACAGTCTTCTTATGTTCCCAAACACTATTTCAGTGGCGATAAAAACTAAATTAAGTTATGTATCCAATAAATCAAACTAGTATAACTTTGTTATGCATTCTTCTTAATTTTGAATATCGCTTTTTTCTGTTGCGTCGTTTCAAACAAGTGTGGGGAGTCACATTATCTTGTTTAGTGCGTTGCGTGTAAGGCTTGCCAAACAAGGTGTGTATTCTTGGAAAAGATATCGTATACATCAAAACCATCGGTACACCATAATGCCAATTTAAATTATAACCAAACAATTACTTTCATTTTAGACGTACCTAGCTTTGTCAGCTTATTTAATGCTTTTGTCATAGCGAAAATTTCACTAACTTAAGCTGCGTAATCCCTTAGGCTCACAGTCCCTCCAAGTAGTTTTTTAATTCAAAACATTGCCGTTTTTGATAGGGGACGTTTATGGTAACCACACCTCGTTTTTCAATACTTATTTGAATCGTATGACTTCTAGTAACTGACCTCTAAATTATGCAAATAACCTCATTTTCAAAAAATCTTCCTTTTTTGAATGGTATGCGTGGAACCGCTCGTTTAATACGACCGGTTTCGTGCATTGTCTAGTGTCATAAGCACCATCGACTTATATTTTATTGACTTTTAAGCGGATCTATTTGAGTACATTAGGTAGCACTTCACCGTCAGTCACATTTGATACACTTAACTCAGGAGCAATGATCACATGTATCTTTATATTTATCACTAGATGTAACTTGCGCTAGACTCTCCATTTCCCATCAGTACCGTGCTTTTTTACTTTCCATTCTCTTTCACCACAAACTTTGCACCTCGTAGAATCCATGATTAAATGCTGGATACTCCCTTTATTCTTCATCTTGAGCGTGACGTTAACCGCTTTGGCTCGCTTGCTAATACATGAACAGTGAGGGCATGACAAAGACAGTTCAGCAAGTTTAAAAACAGAATTAATGAATCCTTTCAGACCTCTCAATGACACTGAAAATACGTATTTAACCATGAGGGCCGTCGTAACGATTAAGTCCCTAAATAAACGAGGGCTCCCATAATACTCCGCTTAGTTTAATGCATAACTGAATAGCTTCCTCACCAACCCAGAATATTAGTGAGTTACGATTGATTAAAGCTTGATTATACTGCTTCCAGTTTGTTGTTTTGTAGCGAGAATGGTTCATAGATCTGAATATTTAAGTGACCCTAACTGTTTAGGATGTTGATTAAAAATTTAGTTCCCTTACTTAGGAAATAAAGCCGGTTACCATAAATGTTCCCTAGCAGAGACAGCAATGATGCGAGTCAAAAAAACACTTGGAGGAACATTAAGCTTCAAAAATCACACAACTCAGATTAGTGTAACCGACACATGATAAAAGCCTTAAATAAGCTAAACTGGGTTAAGTTTGCCTGAAACAAAAGCAATTATTCAATAGTTCATTATATTGAGACTTGCTATCTGCACTCAAATTAAAAAGTTAAGCCCATTTAAGCCATTAAGTTCAATATGTACTCTTTTAAATTGGAGCCGTCTTTGGCAATTAATCTGTTATCTATGCCTGCGACTGAGATTTAACAGTGACTCATTTGTGGGGAATAAATCAATATAGTGGCATTGTCTTTTCTAATTTCAGCTCTATTTAAAAGCGGAAAAATGATACTATTTAAAAAAATATTTTTAGTGTTACTCTTCACATTTAATGACTTTTCAATAATTTTGACCTCCATCCGGCCTTGACCTGAGCAGATTCATAATCCACATGTATTGACTAGGATCAGATTTTAAAAATTGTTCTATTCGTTCATTCATCATGCGGGCGTCGATTTCTTCACTGCCTGATGGGAACGGAGCTATTGGTAACTGTACGATAACTTCGACGTTACCTGTGGCGCGGTTATAGACAGGCATGAGTGGCACAATTTTAGCTTGGCTCAGTTTGGCTAGCCTTCCTACTCCAGATAATGTTGCTTTCTGAGCACCGAATAAAGGTACAAATACACTGTGCTCAAAACCATGATCTTCGTCTGGCGAATAATGACCCAGATAACCCTCACGGATGGACTTGATAAATGGTTTCACACCATCAGAACGCTCGTGTGTGCGGCCACCGTATTTCAAGCGTTGTACATTCATGAGCCAATTAATCAGGCTATTTTTTTGTTTTTTCACCATTGCGGCTACAAGCAAACCACGGGAAGCAAGCTGCACAGCTGGGTAGTCTATTGCCCAGCTGTGTGGCACGAATAAAATTATTTTTTCACCCTGTTCTACTAAATCAATGATTAATTCCTCATTGTGGAATAAGGTGTGTTTTTTTAAATATTGCTTACTACGCATCATAATGGTAGCAAAGCCACACATTACGCATCCTGCATTAATATAGCTTTGTTCGAGGATAGCAAAACGCTCTTCTTCTGTTTTTTCTGGAAAACATTGCTGAAGGTTGATCACTGCGCGCTTTTTAGCGCGATTATTCAGTTTGACCAACCGCTTAGCGATAAATTCAGCAAATCTATCACGCAGGCGAAAAGGAACAAATGCGAGAATGATGACAAAGAACGTACCTAGCCATGTTCCCCAAAACCGTGGATGAAGGAATACCCATTCAAACTTGGGTAAATAATAGTGGGTACTAAATTTTTTGTTCATATAATCACAACTGCAGCTGAATCGGGCGGTGAAACAAAAAGTAGGCTTAAGCACATTTATGTCTTAATTATTTGTTCAGGATTACCATGTACTCAGAAATACCTTGAGCGACTGTTTTAAATGCTTCGCTATAACCCGCCGCACGAACCTTAGTAAGGTCTGCTTGGGTGAATGTTTGGTATCGGCCTTTAAGGTGATCCGGAAATAAAATTTCTTCCACTTCCCCTTGATTATGGTAAGTGATTACTGCTTCTGCAACGGTGCGAAAAGTTTCTGCTTGGCCCGAACCACAGTTGAAGATGCCTGACACACAGTTCTCCAAGAACCATAGGTTCATCTTGCAAACGTCACCGACATAAATGAAATCACGTTTAAAAGCGTTGCTTCCTTCGAATAATTTAGGATTCTGGCCAGCTTTGATTTGGTTATTTAGATGAAATACCACTGACGCCATATTACCTTTATGGTTTTCACATGGTCCATATACATTGAAGTAACGGAAGCCAGTAATCTGAGAAAGTGTTTCACCGTACACTTTTGCGCTAGCCCATAGGCGCCGAACATAGTTGTCGAACTGTTGTTTTGAGTAACCGTAAACGTTCAGTGCGCATTCGTATTGTGGCTCTTCAATGAAGTTATGGTTACGGCTGCCATAAGTCGCAGCAGAAGAAGCATACAAAAATGGAATGTCACGCTCTAAACAAAAACTAAGCAGCGCTTTAGAATACTCATAGTTATTGAGCATCATGTATTTGCCATCCCACTCAGTGGTTGCAGAGCATGCACCTTCGTGAAAAAGAGCGTCAATAATTCCAAAATCATCACCAGCTATGATTCGTGCAATAAAGTCTTCTTTATCCATATAATCAGCAATATCGAGATTGACCAGATTAATAAACTTAGTACCATCTTTAAGGTTATCGACGACTAAAATATCATTAATTCCTTTTTCGTTTAAAGCTTTAATTATATTGCTACCAATCATACCGGCACCGCCAGTCACTATAATCATATTTTTGCCTAAATTCTGACAAACTAAGTCATCATTGATGTGATAGCTATAGTAGTATTTATCCTGCCATCAGGAGCTTAACGCTTGAAGGATAGCAGTTTAGCCATACAAACTCATGATCGCATTATTCATTCTGCATCGATGCTGTTTAATGAGCAGTGAGAACCCACGTAACAGTCAATTACATTACAGCTAATCTCACAATTAATCCAGAAATTCATACGATCACTTTAATGAAGACAAGGAAATTATACACAGTATTTTAGATCAATACGCGATCAATTTTTCCACGGCGCTTCTGTAACTTTGTTTTCTAACCCGGATTCAGATAGAAAATGCCCACATGATTAGTTATTAGATGACCTCTTTAATGTTAGGCATACTTAGTCCTATTAGCTTATTTAACGCTTTTATCATGGCGTAGGTTTCTCTAATCTGAGAATTGTAATCCCTTAAGCTCAATGTTCCTCCGAGTCGTTTTTAATTCGAACCATTGCTGTCTCTGCTAGGTAATGTTGATAGTAACTAGTTTTATTTCCTAAATAAAAAACTGAATTTTCAATCAACACTCTAAATAATTAGGCTTACTTAAATATTTAGGTCTATGAACAATCTTCGCTACAAAGCAACTAACTGGAAGCAATACAATCAAGCTTTAATCAATAGTGGCTCACTAACATTCTGGATTGATGAAGAAGATATTCAGCTATGGGATCAAACTAAGCAGAATAGCCATGGGAGACTTCGTTTACTTAGCAACTTAACCATGGATTCTACGGGGTTCTAAGTCTAGGGTGAAGGAGAATGAAAAGTAAAAAAGCATGATACTGACGAAAAACGCCAAGTCTGATGTAAGTTACATTTAGCGGGAGATATAAATGTGCATGCAATCATTGCTGCTGAGTTAAGTGTATCACAATGTTCCAATTAGCGAAACGTACGCCATGACAAAAACTTTAAACAAGCTGACCGGGCTAGGTATGCCTAAAACGAAAGCAATTGTTTAACAGTCTCTCACATGGAGACTTGCTATCTGAACTCGCATTAGGAAACAAAGTTTATCGTTAGTACTCATATTAATGTGGCTACTACTGCAGTATTAAACAATTAATATACACCAGAGATCAACAGACCATCGTAAGTTAAGATTCAATTAAACTAAGTATTACTATTTTCAAAGTTAACACTTGTATGTGTCCTATTCTTATACACATCTATTGGGATTATTGTGGAAATCTAAGTGCATTGGCTTAAGAAACACCTTAAAGCATTAATTATTATTACTGCTATTCTTATCGCTTACTTTTCTCAAGTCACAATGTCAGATTGGTTGGTTAAAAAGAAAATCAGGAAAGACATTACTGCTTTTTCCCAGTTGTATACCAGCTTATATAGACAAAGTTTTGAACAAATGCGAGAATTATCAGAGCAACTTATGTTTATTTGTGATCGCAGTGATATTGAACTCATGAGTCAAGCAAAGATGCGTAATATTTTTGTTGATTATGTTGATTTACACCTAGAGAATAGCCAGTCTTGTTCTATCTACAATAATAATCGTGCTGACCGAAAACTGATGATGTTTCCAGAGAGCGAGCAGCTAAATTTCGACAATATGTCTATTATTTTGAGCAAAAATCAATTTAAAGAAATGCATTTTAATCGTAATGGCGGCATTTTACGCTTTGCTTTTCAACAACCTCGTAATTTTTTGACTAACTGTGACCATTGCCTATTTATAATAGTGGATGTCAACGGTAGAAATATCCAGCTTTACTCCCAAACTAATGAACCATACAAAGAAATATATAATGGGACATTAAATAATGGAATAGGAGCAAAACTCTATATTAACGAACGAGGCGTTGAATTCCTTGTAGGAAATTTGGTCAAATTTTTTGCTATTTTAGTGGTACTTTTAGGTGTACTGCTCGCCGTGGGGATTGAACTCAATCAACCTGATTATAAAGGGCTTAACAGTTTACTGAACGATGCAATTGAGTCTAATGTGCTAATTCCATTTTATCAGCCTATCGTTATGCCTGAGGGAGGTAAGTACAAAGTTGTAGGCGCAGAAGTCTTAGTACGTTGGTTAGCTGAAAATGGTGAATATATTCCCCCTAGCTCTTTTATTCCTATTGCTGAGCAAAATGGCACAATTGACAGAATCACTGATCAATTAATTGACAATGTACTTGCTGATATTCAGATGCTTAACTTACCTGAAAATTTTTTCATGAGTGTGAATGTCTCGCCTAGCTATTTGGAAAAGACCGATACGGCGGACAAGCTTCTTAATAAAATTGCGGCTGTAGGATTAGATCCTCATGTACTGTCATTAGAAATAACAGAACGTACGAAGTTTAGTGATTTACACAAAGCGGCAGCCTGTATTGAAACTCTGACAGCTAAAGGGATTTCTATTAAGCTTGATGACTGTGGAACGGGATATGGCGCCTTTTCGTATCTACACATCTTGAATATTGATACGATTAAAATTGATAGAATGTTTATAACTAGTATTGGGTTGGCAGACTTTAAAAACAATATATTAGGGGCAATCCTAGCGTTTGCAAGAGAATCAAATCTCCATGTTGTTGCTGAAGGGATAGAAACTAAAGTACAAGCTGACTATCTTATTAAAAATGGTGTCGAAATGCTACAAGGTTCATATTTTGCAGATCCCGTTCCTTTTGAATCCTTTAAATTTAAACAGATTACTACGAACAAAGATAGCATTTTTTAGAGGCTGTATTTCCTAATTCTAGTTTAAATAATAAATTCAAGCATGATTCATTAAAGTTTGATTATACTGCATCCAGTTAATTATTTTGTAGCGAAGCTTGTTCATCAGCCTAAACATTTAAATGAGCATAGCTGCTTAGAACGTCAATTACTAATTTCATTCCTTGATTTAAAAAACAGAGTCATAAAGTCAAGTTGAAGTTAAAAGACTGTCAATTGTAGGAAAAGTTATGAACTTATTTAATTTTTTCTAGCTTTTTCTGATATAATAGCGCAGACTTTGTGCCTCATTTGTCGAGGCCCGTAGCGTTAGTTGCTGTTACAGAGAGTAGGATAGCACTGATTTATATTGCAGTGATCCTGTATTAGTAAAAGATAACAGTGCGAAACCGCTTACAGGGGCCCCGTTACTTTATTCAATATGTTGGGATCTCAATGCACGATACTGTATCTATTACTGAATTTCGTCAGCTCGCACTAGATGAAACTCTTCTTTCCGCTTTGAATTCAATCGGATTCATGTCGCCTACCCCTATTCAGGCAGCTTCAATCCCTATTCTATTAACAGGTGTTGATGCACTAGGTAAAGCACAAACTGGTACTGGTAAAACGGCTGCATTTTCATTACCTGTGTTGAATAAACTTGATTTAAGCCAATATAAGCCACAAGTAATAATTATGGCACCTACTCGTGAGTTGGCTATTCAGGTTGCAGCAGAAATTAAACTTCTTGGCCAAAGAATTGCAGGTTTAAAAGTGCTAGAGATCTATGGCGGCGCTTCAATCATTGAACAAATGCGTGCTTTACGTTCTGGCGTACACATTGTTGTTGGTACTCCAGGTCGTGTTAAAGATCTTATTAAGCGTGATCGTCTTCAACTTGACGAAGTAAAAACCTTTGTTCTTGATGAAGCGGACGAAATGCTAAAAATGGGTTTTATTGATGACGTCACATGGATAATGGAACAAGCACCCATTACTGCACAACGTGTGTTGTTCTCTGCGACCATGCCTCCAATGGTTAAAGAAATCGTTAACCGCTTTCTTCGCGAACCTGCACGTATTGATGTTGCTGGTAGCAACCAAACAGTTGAAAAAGTTGAGCAACAATTTTGGATTGTTAAAGGCGTAGACAAAGATGAAGCAATGGATCGGCTACTTGAAACTGAAGAAATTGATGCATCTATCGTATTCGTGCGTACTCGTCAAGATACTGAGCGTCTAGCAGATTGGCTACAAGTACGCGGTTTCAAAGCAGCTGCACTGCATGGTGATATCCCACAGTCATTACGTGAGCGTACTATTGACCATATTAAACGAGGCGTAATTGATATTTTAGTAGCCACTGATGTTGTTGCACGTGGTCTTGATGTTCCACGTATCACGCATGTGTTCAACTATGATATTCCATTTGATGTTGAGTCATACATCCACCGTATAGGTCGTACTGGTCGTGCCGGTCGCACTGGTAAAGCGATCCTATTGGTTCGCACCAATCAAATCCGTATGCTGCGTACCATTGAACGTGTCACGTCTACTAAAATGGGAGAAATTCAACTTCCAATGCGTAATCAAGTAACTGCTGCACGTCTAGCGGCACTAGCGAACGATCTAGCTAAACAGAAAGAGTCTGACAACTTGGAAGTCTTTATAAACTTAATTGAGAAGCTTCAAAAGCAAATAGAAGTTGACACTGTAACACTTTCTGCGATGTTGCTACAACGTCAACAAGGTAAACGTCCGTTGTTCTACACTGGCTCCGATCCAATGATTTCTGTGATTGAGCATGAAAGGAAGCGTCGTGACAACCGTGGACCACATTCTGATAACTTACGTCGACGCTATAATGCTGATGATTGGGATATTTACCAATTGCAAATTGGTCGTGAGCAAGGCATTCAAGTTAAAGATATCGTTGGTGCAATTGCTAATGAACTTGGTCTTGAAAAAAACTCTATCGGTTCAATTAAACTAGCAACTGGACACACTTATGTGCAGCTCCCTAAAAAGATGCCTAAAGAACTATTAGGTCAACTAAAGCAGCTACGTATTCTTCAGCAAGCAACCGAAGCACAGTTGATTGAAGGGCATGTGAACATGGAACCATCACGTCGTCGTAACACTGGTGATCGTAATAGCAATGCAAGTAACGGTGGACGTCGTTTTGATAATAACGGTCCTCGTGGTGGCCAGCGGAATAACCGTGGGACTTCGCGTGGTGAAAGTGAGCAACGCCGTGTGAACCATGACCGTGGTAGTTATAGTTATTCATCATTCAGAGGGTAACATTGTCACGCAAACGCATAAATGTTAAAAAGAGTCAGCTATAGTTGACTCTTTTTTCTGTTTGTTGTCTTTCCTAAAGCAGGAAACAAAAACCTATTTGAACTCAAAATTAGATAATAAAGCTGGTTATGTATTAAATGGATAAACTTCTGAATCAATGGAAATGCATAATAGAGTGATTGGGAGATACATTGAACGAAAGTATCATCTTTAAATTATAATCACCTATTGAATGCACTAACTGAAAAATAATTGGATTTTTAGTTAGTGTTGAATGGAGTTTTGTTTCTGAATTCAAGTTCAAATAACAAATCCCAAAATGATTAAACAATCATTTTTATTTTAGGTATGCCTAGCACAGCCAGCTTATTTAGCGCTTTTATCATGCCGTAAGTCTCACTAATCCTAGCATTATGATCTCTGAAGCTCAATGTCCCTCCGAGGAGTTTTTTGACTCAAAATATTATCGCTTCTAAGAGGGAACGTTTATGGTAACCATACCTCGTTTTACAATACTGATTGGAACTATCTAACTTCTGGTAACTAACCACTAAATTGCACGGATAACATCGATTTTAAAAAATTATTATTTTTTAGGTGGTATGAGTGGAACCGCTCGTTTAATACGAATCGTTTCGTAATATTTTCTGGTGCCATAAGCACTATTTACTGATATTTCATTGATTTTTAACGAGTTACTTTGAATAAATCAGATGCCACTTCACCGTCTTGCACCAAACTCACCGTTTTCCATCAGTGCAATTTTTTTTATTTTCTATTCTCCTTTATCGTAGACTTTGAGCCCCGTAGAATCAATGGCTAAATCGCTAAGTAAACGAGGTCTTCCATGATTATCCTGCTTAGTTTAAGTCCATAGCTAACTAGCTTCTTCATCAATGCAGAGTATTAGTTAACCCAATCGAGTGAAGTTTGATTATACTGCTTCCAGTTAGTTATTTTATAGCGAAGATTATTCATAGACTCGAATATTTAAGTGAACCTAACTGTTTAGAGTATTGATTGAAAATTTAGTTCTTTAATTTAAAAAATAAAGTCGATTACCATCACCGTTACCTAGCAAAAACAGCAACCGTTAGAGTCAAAAAACTACTCGAGGAGACATTAAGCCTAAGGGATTACACAGCTCAAATTAGCAAAATTGACGCAATGATAAAAGTGTTACATAAGCTGATAGAGTTAGGATGCTTAAAATGAAAGCGATCATTTAATAGTGCATCATGGTGAAATTTATTATTGTAACTCAGATCCGGAAATAAAGCCGTGAACTCTAGTTTAATAAAGTGTATTTTACACCCTAACAAACATATTGCCTTTTGAAATGTTTAGAAGTACATAGAGAGTACTTTTTTATGGTGGATTCTATGTAACATACTCTAATCTATAAACGGACTTTTATTATAATATTATTTTTGGTCTTACTTTGTAGCTGTGCCATCGGTGCTATTAGATTCAATCACGATAAAAACTGCATTGACACTATCTTAAACCCAAACTCTATCCCACAGACAGCGAGTGGCTCGCTGGCTATTCAATGAGGGTCATCAAGAATCGTATCGTTTCACGCTACATTGACGAAAAGTATTTTATATTTAGACATAAAATCGCCCAATAATACACCACTATTTTAATTTATTATTTTTTTACATTGGCTACTATCATCAATAACTTGGGTCGGATAAAAAAGTTACTTCTAAGTTATTTTTTGGGCTCACAATCATCGCTTTACAGGATGGCATGACAGCAATTTTTAATTGCGATTCATGTAATCCCGCTGATTGTTTGCTCTACATTTTGCATATAAATAATGGATTGTGTTTTTACCTCAACAATCACAGCAAAATAAAGTCTAAAAATGTTAATGATTCCTGATAAACATAATTTTTAAAAATTGGTCTTTTGGAGAAACCATGTTTGAAGCTATGAAAGAAGTGCTGGTTGCCATTTGGCATCAAGACTTCAACGCATTACTAACCCCTGGCAGTGCAGCCTTAATATATATACTCGTCGCTATTTTGATTAGCTTAGAAAGTGGCTTTTTACCTGCAGCACCACTGCCATGTGACAGCATTGTTATCTTAGTAGGAACGCTATCTAGCGTAGGCGTATTGGAGCCTATCATTATTTTTCCTTTGCTGATTATTTCTGCGTCTGCAGGTAGTTGGCTCGCTTTTCTTCAGGGACGTTGGCTTAATAAATTACCGTTTGTGCAGTCTTGGTTATCCAAAGCACCCACAAAACAAATGCTGACTGTGGATACATTGCTTTGTCGTCATAGTCTTGTAGCCCTATTTGCTGCACGGTTTGTGCCTGTGGTACGATCCATTCTTCCAATGATGATGGGAATGCGAGTTCATGAAGAGCCCCGTTTCCATTACTTCTCGTGGTTGAGTGCAAGCTTATGGGTAGGTTTACTTGCGGGAGTTGGTTTCATATTACCAGTGCTACCTGAACCGATTAGCCGCATCGTCACTATGGGGTTGATGGCTGCACCTCTTATCACTCTGAGCATAGTTATTATTACAGCTATTACGTGGAAAATTCGTAAGGCACTGCAAACAAAATTGAAGTTGATCTAAAAAAGTCTTTATATATTGACCTTAAAGGGCTTTGTTTCTTAATTTAAATTCATATAGCCCCTCTCAATACGATGAGCTATGCAACACTCACTTTTATTCTATGCATACCTAGCTCCGTCAGCTTATTTAACGCTTTTATCATGGCGTAGGTTTCGTTACTCTGAGCATTGTGCTCCTTCAGGGTCAATATTTTTTAAAAAATTTTTTAACTTGAAATATGGCCGTCTTTGATAGGGAATGTTTATGGTAGCTATACCTCGTTTTTCAAAAATTACTTCTTTTCTTGGCAATGTGAGTGAAACCGCTCGTTTAATACGAACGATTTCACAACGTTGAGTCTAAAGGAGCACAATGCTCAGAGTAACGAAACCTACGCCATGATAAAAGCGTTAAATAAGCTGACGGAGCTAGGTATGCATAGAATAAAAATGAGTGTCACATAGCCTATCATGTTAAGATTTATAGTTTGCATTCGCAATAAAAAATAAAACCTTGCAGATTTCCCATTCGTATTAAAAATACACTTTCAACCATGAGAGCCGTCAAATTACTTCTTATCGTTTTTCTTTTTTTGCTCAGCTATTACTGACTCGGCAATGCTGTTAGGACATGCTGCATAGTGTGCGAACTCCATAGAGAACTGACCACGACCTGATGTCATAGTACGCAGGGTACCTATGTAACCAAACATTTCTGAAAGAGGGACATAACCTTTGATACGAATACCAGTAACACCAGCTTGTTGATCTTTGATCATGCCGCGACGACGGTTAAGATCGCCGATAACATCACCAACATGGTCACCCGGAGTAAACACGTCAACTGTCATAATTGGTTCAAGAAGCTGTGGACCAGCTTTTGGCATAGATTGACGGAATGCTCCTTTCGATGCTATTTCAAATGCTATTGTAGATGAATCAACTGCGTGGAAACTACCGTCATATAACTCAACTTCAACGTCCATTACTGGGAAACCAGCCAGAGGACCAGTCTGCATCATTGATGCAAATCCTTTTTCAATTGCAGGCCAAAATTCTTTAGGAACATGGCCGCCAACAACCACTGACTTGAATGTGAAACCAGTGTTCGCTTCACTTGGTTTGATACGGTAATCAATTTTACCGAACTGACCAGAACCACCAGATTGCTTCTTATGCGTGTAACTATCTTCAATAGCTTTAGTAATAGTTTCTCGATATGCAACTTGTGGCTTACCAATAACCAGATCAACACCATATGTACGTCTAAGGATATCAACTTTGATATCTAAGTGAAGTTCACCCATACCATGAAGAATGGTTTCACCAGTTTCTTCATCAGTTTCAACTTTGAACGTTGGATCTTCTGCAACCATTTTACCGATTGCAATACTCATTTTTTCAGACCCACCTTTGTCTTTAGGAGAAACAGCAATTGAGATAACTGGAGTAGGGAAGATCATTGGCTCAAGTGTACACTCGTGGTTAACATCACACAGAGTATGACCTGTCTTAACGTTCTTCATACCTACTACAGCGATAATGTCACCTGCTTGCGCAAAAGCCAGTTCGTGACGCTCGTTCGCTTGCATTTCAACCATACGCCCGATACGTTCAGTCTTACCAGTTGTACTATTAAGAATAATATCTCCTTTATTTAGTTTACCAGAGTAAATACGAATAAATGTCAAAGCACCGAAACGATCATCCATAATTTTGAACGCAAGCGCTTTTAATGGAGCATCAGCAGAAACAATCGCAAATTTGCCATTTTGCTCGCCAGTTTCTGAATTAATCAGTGGCTGAGGATCCACTTCTGTGGGAGCTGGCAGATAATTAACAACTGCATCAAGCACTAACTGCATCCCTTTGTTTTTAAATGCTGAACCACAGTACGTTGGGAAAAAAGAACAAGTACGTGTACCCGCTCGGATACAACGCTTAATGTCTTCGACAGATGGCTCTTCGCCGTCCATGTACGCCATCATAAGATCATCTTCTTGCTCTACAGCCGTTTCAATCATCTCTTCACGGTACATTTCGACGTCGTCAATCATGTCTGCAGGAACATCAGTAACTGTGTAATTTTCAGGAAATCCGGTGTCATCCCACACGTATGCTGTACGGTCAAGAACGTCTACAATACCCACGAAATCATCTTCACGACCAATGGGAAGTGTCATAATTAGTGGCACTGCACCTAGAACGTTTTTAATTTGATCAACAACATTAAGGAAATCTGCACCCATACGGTCTAATTTATTTATGAAAATAATACGTGCAACTTCTGAGTCATTCGCATAACGCCAATTAGTTTCCGACTGCGGCTCAACACCACCAGAACCGCAAAAAACACCGATACCACCATCAAGTACTTTTAGTGAGCGATAAACTTCGACGGTGAAGTCAACGTGTCCCGGAGTATCAATAACATTAAAACGGTAGCCTTTCCAAAAACAACTTACCGCTGCTGACTGAATGGTAATTCCACGTTCAGTTTCCTGTTCCATGAAATCGGTAGTAGATTCGCCATCGTGAACTTCACCAGTTTTATGAATTTGACCAGTAAGCTTTAGGATACGCTCGGTAGTTGTGGTTTTACCCGCATCAACATGCGCAAAAATACCAATGTTTCTGTATCTACTTAGATCTATCATTGTTCATCTCTATAAACAATTGCTGGCTTATATAAGGACGAAGATTATAGCAGGCGTTGTCACGTAAAGAAACATGTATACCAGTCATCATTGAAGATGCTGGATTTCTTAATGATTCAGAATCATAATGTAGATTATGAAGATTACTCTAACTAATAATCACAAATAAAATTCAAAATCCAGCATAATAAAACGCATGATAATCGAGTGAATGTCGTATAATAGCCATATTTTTTATATTAAAAGGTTAGCATTTTGCGATAATTTTTTAAAATTTTACGTTTCCAAGAAGCAATAGTTCTACGTTACCGTAAAGATTACGAGCAGTCTGAGCAACTAAAACCTTAAAATGATGGCTTAAATAGCTATTTTTTTACTGCTGAAACAATGCTCCTTGTTGAACACTTCAGTAAGCTCATTGGTCACCATACCTATCAAATTGTTGACTGTGTTGATGAGCAGTTTAGGGTGCCATGCACAGCAGCTGGAATAAACCAATGACCTTGTCATAATACGTTTAGTTATAAGATACCTAAAGTTATTCCCTAGACGTTTGATGCAGAAAACTAAGAAAATTTTATTTTCATTAAGCTTTTTTCCCTAATTTAAGTTTAGATAGTAAATTTCAATATGATTAATAATTAAACAATTGCTTTTGTTTTAGGCATGCCTAGTCCGGTCAGCTTATTTAATGTTTTTGTCATGGTATAAGTTTCGCTAATTTAAATATTCTGATCTCTTAAGTTCAAGGTTCCTCCCAGTATTTTTTTCACTCGAAATATTGTCGTCATTGATCGGAAACGCTTATGGTAACCATACCTCGTTTTTAAATACTGATTTGAACCGTATAACTTCTGGTAACTAACTGCTAAATTATACGAATGATCTCATTTTTAAAAAGTTGCTCCTTTTTTGGTGGGATGCGTGACACTGCTTGTTTAATACAAACGGTTTCGTACCATCATCTAGTATGCAAGCACCATCGGCTGATATTTCATTGATTTTTAAACGGGTCTGTTTGAGCAAGTTAGGTTCCTCTTCACCATCAGTAACATTTGATGCACTTAACTCAGCAGCAATGATTTCACACACAAAAAACGTTGGTGGTATCGTTTACCAGCTACTACAAGTTTTCAAAGTATAATAAATTTTCTAAACTGATGTTAATAGGGCAACGAAACACAGCCTGGGAAAGCTCGTTTATTTTATGACTTAGCCGTTATGGAGGTCCTCATGATGAAATGCGTATCTTCAATACCATTGAGAGGTCTGCAAAAATTCATTAATTATGTTTTCAAATTTATTCAACTGCCGTTTGCCATGTCCTTACTATTCATGCATTAGCAAACGAGCCAAAACAGTTAGCGTCACGTTCAAGACGAAGAACAAAGCAATGATCCTGCACTTAGCCATGAACAACACCATGCTTTTTAACTATTTTTGTATATTAATAAAAAATATTTCACGTTAATAGTAGGTATATTAGCCGTCATGAAAAGAGGTATTTTACACAAAAATAATTTATCGAATATACAACAAAGACCTATTTTAGGACTTGGTTAAGAAAAGCAACGTAATATCCGACGAGTAAAAGGGATTAAAATGCCACTAATCCTTAAACGAGCAGCTTTATGTGAATGCTTGTATTATCATCCATTAAGCATAAACAAACGTTCTTCTAAATTACCTTTGAAATTGCCTCTACGCTCGATTTCGCATCGCCAAACAACATAACAGTATTTTCTTTAAAGAACAGTGGGTTTTGTACTCCAGCATAGCCAGTATTCATAGAACGTTTGAATACGATAACATTTTTAGCATTCCACACTTCAAGTACAGGCATGCCAGCAAGTGGACTATGTGGATCTTCCATTGCTGCTGGGTTAACCGTGTCGTTTGCGCCTATAACAAGAACAGTGTCTGTTTGAGAAAAGTCTTCATTTATTTCGTCCATCTCCAAAACGATATTGTATGGCACTTTTGCTTCTGCTAGCAGTACGTTCATGTGTCCCGGTAAACGACCAGCTACAGGGTGAATACCAAAACGAACATTAATATCTTTAGCACGTAATTTTTCAATCATCACATTTACCGGACATTGCGCCTGAGCAACCGCCATACCGTATCCAGGAGTGATAATCACAGAACGTGACTCTCTCAGCATTTCTGCCGCATCTTCCGTGCTAATTTCCCTGTACTCACACTCTTCTTCATCGCTAGATATTGTAACCGTCTTGCCAAAACCACCCACAACAATGCTAATAAATGAGCGGTTCATTGCCTTACACATGATATAAGATAAAATTGTGCCAGAAGAACCTACCAATGCACCCGTTATAATAAGCAGATTATTTGCAAGCATAAAACCGGCAGCCACCGCCGCCCAACCTGAATACGAATTAAGCATTGATACTACCACTGGCATATCAGCTCCACCGATAGAAGCAACTAAATGATAACCGAAAGCAAATGCAATGAGTGTCATTATAATCAAAGCAAATATGCTGCCATCGGCTCTCACGAAATAAATTAATAGCGTGATTGAAGCCATAATCGCAGCAAAATTCAATTTATGTTTATAAGGAATATCTAGTGCTATAGAAGGGATGATCCCACGTAGTTTACAAAATGCAACGATAGAGCCAGTAAAAGTTATTGCACCGATAAACACGCCCAAGAACACTTCAATCATGTGAATAACATGTTCAGCATGTGCATCTTCCAGATTAATCAGTTCAATTGTTGGTGGATTAATGAAGCTATTATAACCTACCAGTACGGCAGCCATACCAACAAAACTATGCAGCATCGCAACAAGTTCCGGCATTTCAGTCATTTCAACGTGCTTAGCGTAGTTGATCCCGATACCAGCACCTATAACCATAGCAATAATAACCCATGCCATCCCTGCTGAGTCAGGCCCAAAAATCGTTGCTATTAATGCAATAGCCATACCTGAGATGCCGAAGTAGTTACCTACACGCGCAGACTCTTGTTTCGAAAGACCAGCCAAACTCAATATGAAAAAGAGAGCAGCAACAATATATGCTGCTTGTCTTAAGCCTTCAGACATTACTGACCACTCCTACTTATCTCTACGGAACATCTCAAGCATTCGTTGGGTCACTGTAAAACCGCCAAATATATTAATACTGGCAATCAAAACGGCAATAAACGCAAGAAACGAGACAATACCATTACCCTGACCTATTTGCAGAAGGGCACCTACAATAATAATACCTGAAATTGCATTGGTTACTGACATTAACGGGGTGTGTAACGCATGATTAACGTTCCAAACGACATAATAACCAATAATACAGGTTAAAACAAATACGGTAAAATGAGACAAAAAAGCTACGGGTGCAACAGAAGCTAGCCAACCAAATACTCCCACTGCTACTGAGAGCATTGTGACCCTTTTAACACAAGACATAGGCTTTTTAACTTTCGCTTCTTTGGTCACAGATTTAGATTTTACTTGTGATTGAGCAGAGATTGGCATCAGTGGCGCAGGCCACGTAACTTCACCTTCTTTAATAACAGTAACTCCACGAAGTATGAGATCTTCAAAATCAATATTAATATCTCCACTCTTCTTTTTGCAGAGTAACTTCATTAAATTAACCAAGTTAGTACCGTATAGCTGAGAAGATTGAGTAGGTAGACGACTAACCATATCGGTATAACCGATGACTTTCACACCATTATCAGTTAAAATAATTTTATCAGCTTCCGTGTATTCACAGTTACCACCATTTGCTGCAGCCAAGTCAACAATTACACTACCAGATTTCATTGAGTTAACCATTTTTTTGGTAATTAGCCTTGGTGCAGGATGACCAGGAATAAGAGCAGTTGTAATGATGATATCAACGTCTTTCGCTTGCTCAAAGCATAGCTCGGCTACTTTACGGTTGAAATTATCAGATATCTCTTTTGCGTACCCATCTCCACTACTGGCTTCTTCTGTGAAAGAAACTGGCAAAAAATATGCACCCATACTTTCAACCTGCTCTTTGACTTCATGACGAACATCAAATGCACTAACGATAGCTCCAAGACTACTCGCAGTGCCGATCGCTGCAAGACCAGCAACACCAGCTCCCATTACAAACACTTTTGCTGGCGGCACTCTGCCTGCAGCGGTAATTTGGCCAGTAAAAAAACGACCAAACTCATGCGCGGCCTCCACAACCGCACGGTAACCAGCAATATTTGCCATCGAGCTCAAAGCATCCATTGCTTGAGCCCGAGAAATGCGTGGTACCGCATCCATCGCGAGAACGTTAATATTTTTGGCAGCAAGCTGTTCCATCAATACCGCGTTTTGAGCAGGCCAGATAAAGCTAATCAGTGTCATTCCTTCTTTCAAACGCTCAAACTCATTAGTTTTTTCGAGCTTAATTGGTGCATTAACTTTGAAAATGATGTTTGATTGCCAAACGGCTTCAGCATCAACAACTCTAGCTCCTGCTTTTTCAAAAGCAGCATTATCAAAACTAGCAAGCAATCCCGCATTACTTTCAATAACAACATCAAAGCCCATATTTATTAGCTGCTCTACCGTTTTTGGCGTAGCAGCAACTCGAGTTTCATACGCAAGTATCTCTTTTGGAACGCCAATCTGCATAGTTAGTTCCCGATTTTTAGCAACATAAGTAAATTACTTGTAACAAATTGTAAGTGCTTAATCAAGATTGCTATAGGTAAAGAGACCCAAAACAATCAATAATTAAATATTACATAAAATTATACTAACGAGTTTTAGTAAATCAATAATGGACACAGGTCACACCTCTTCCTGCTTTGTTTCCTCAATTAAAGGCAGTACGCAAACCTATTGCTGTAAGCAGCACCACTTTAATACGGTCACATACTCCACTATTACGAGCCTTATCGTGCTAGATTTTAAGCTTTTATTTTTAGCGCTTAGTTAAAAATTTTTTAATAACTTTCGCTCATTTATTCGTCACGTATTAAGCATACCTAGTCTTGTCAGCTTATTTGATGATTTTATCATAGCATTGGTTCCACTAATCTGAGTTGTGTGATCTCTTAAAATCAATGCACCTACCAGCAGTTTCTTGACTCGAAAAATTGTTCTGCTTACTAGGGAACGTTTATAACGATCAGTTTTATTTCCTCAATCTGGGAACTAAGTTGCCAATCAACACTCTAAACAACTAAAATAATTTAAGCTAACTTAAATATACCAGTCTATTAACACACTTTACTACAAAATAACTAATTGAAAGTAGCATAATCAAGTTTTAATCAATCGTGGCCCACTAATATTCTGGATTGATGAAAAAGCCATTTAGCTACGAAATCAAACTAAGCAGGGTAATCATGGGAGACATCGTTTATTTAGTGACCTAGCCATTACGACAACTCTCATGGTCAAACTCGTATTTTCAATGTTATTGAGGGGTCCGCAAAAATTTATTAATTCTGTTTTCAAGCTTGCTCAATGGTCATTGCCATGCTCTCATCATTCATGCATAAGTAAGCTAGCCAAAGCAGGCCATGCTCAAGACGAAGATTGAAGGAGTCATCCAGTACTTTTTCATTGATTCTACGGGCTAAAAGTATACGGTGAAGATGTATAGCAAATAAAAAAGCATGACACTGATGGGAAACGGAGAGTCTAATGCAAGTTACATTTAGCGGTAGATATGAATACACATCAAATCATTACTGCTAAGTTAAGTGCATCAAATGTGACTGACGGTAAAATGATACTAAACTTCCTTGAACAGACCCGCCGAAGAATCAATTCAATATCAGGTGATGCACCTTACGACAACCAGATAATATTGCGAAACCATTCGTATTAAACGGGAGGTTCCATTCATTCTCACCACGAAAAAGAACGACTTTGGGAAACCGAGATTGTTCGCGTCATTCAGTGGTTAGTGATCAGAAGTTATACGGTTCAAATCAGCATCAGGAAATGAGGTATAGCTACCATAAACGTTCTCTATCAGGGACAGCAGTGTTTCGAGTCAAAAAACCGAGGGGAAGGATATTGAGCTTAAGGGATCACATTAACAAAATTTAAGCCATGATGACAGCGTTAAATAAGCTGATAGGACTAAGTATATCTAAATTAAAAGTAGGAAATAAAGCTCTTTTGCAGTAAAATTATCCATGAACCTGAATATTTAAGTGAACCTAGCTGTTTAGAGCATAGATTGATAATCTAGTTCCATGATTCAAAAAATACACTTTATATTGTAATAAAAATAATATTTCACGTCAAGGGTAACTACAATAATCTCTATGAAAAACGAATTTTTTGCACGATAAATAACCTTTTGAATGCATGACCACATTTTTAAGCTAATAACTGTGTAAAATTACTAATTCTTGTATGCTAGGAAGAAAGTAAATAATGAATAATCAGCATGAACAAAAACACATTGCTGTATTTGGTAGCGCATTTAATCCGCCTAGTCTTGGACATTTAAGTGTTATTAAGCGCCTTTCTCATTTTGATACTGTTTTATTGGTTCCGAGTGTTGTGCATGCTTGGGGTAAAAAAATGGCAGATTTTGATAAGCGGTGCGATTGGGTCAATGAATTTATTACGGACGTAAATATTTCCAATGCTTTTCTTTGTGCAGATGAGCGTGATATTTCAAAAAATACATTGGTCACTACCTGGATATTACTTAGTCATCTTCAAAATCAATATCCATGTTCATTACTTACGTTTGTTATAGGGCCGGATAATTTTTTAAATTTTATGAAGTTTTACAAAGCCAAAGAAATCATAAAAAAGTGGAGTATTTTAACGTGCCCTGAAACGGTCAAAGTGAGAAGCACGCACATCCGTGATGCACTTCAGAGAGGAGAAGATATTTCTTCATTAACAACCCCAAGATTGGTAATAACACTGGAAAAAAAAGACTGCTTATAATCCTCCCTAACCCGCAAAAATAATATTAATTGTAAGCACAGAACTATTTTGTACCGTATTCAGTCGTTTATAATATTATATTCCTAATAATTAATATTTTAGTGACGCTGTAACATTTGCTTGCGGTCTATCTCTCTGCCTTTACCCCCCTCTCAATAGCTTTATTTCCTAATGAGAGTTCAGAGAGCAAATTTTAACATAATTCACTATTAGACAATCGCTTTCGTATTAGGCATATTTAAGATAGTTAGCTTATTTAATGTTTTTATCATGCCATAGGTTTCTTCAATCTGAGCATTATCATTCCTTAAACTCAATTTTTCTCCGAGCAGTTTGTTAATTCAAAAGATAGTCGTTTGCGATAAAAATATTTATTATAATCATATTTATTTTTAAAGGCTGATTTGCACCTTATAACTTCTAGTAACGGACTGTTACATTACATGGATAATCTCATTTTCTAAAAGTTATTTTTTTTTGAGGTGGAATGAGTAAAATCAATCTTTTAGTATTAACGATATCGTAAGTACCATCGTCTGATATTTTATATGATTCTTGAGCGGGTATACTTTAGTCAGTTAGATAGCATTTCACCGTTAGCTACATTTAATGAACTTAATTCAGCAGCAATAATTTCACGCATACTTATATCTACCTCTAAATATAACTTACGCTAAATTCACAATTTTTTTCATCAACGCTATGCTTTTTTACTTATTATTAACCTTCACCGTAGATTTTGAGCCCCCTAGAATTAATAGCAAGTGTTACATGGTTTTTTTCATCAATCCAGCATAATAGTGAGTCACGGCTAATTAAAGCTTAATTATACTGCTCCAGTTGGTTCTTTGGTAACTAAACTTGTCCATAAACTTAAATATCTAAGTAAACCTAACTGTTTACAACGTAGATTAATAAGTAAGTTGCCTGATTTACAAAATAAGGTTTTACCGATAATCCATACATTAGCAGTAAGTATTATACGCAACATACTGAAAAAGAGGATGTAATTATATGTATTTGCTTGAAATAACTCGATAAAAAATGATTAAATATTCAAAATTAACGGAAAGACATGACAAAGCAATTGGTACATTTATTGAGTGCAAGTATTACTTTTAAAATATAATCAACTTATTGAATACATGATTTAGAAATAACGGAAAGATGATCAAGTTATATGCATCCGTATAAGTTATTTACTTTTTATTTTTTATCGTTATAAAACAAGTTCTTTTAAAATTTTTTGCAACATTCATTATTTTACTTAGACTCAAATTATGTTGTAAATAATCATCAAAGCCTGAGATCTTGCATATTTTTAATATCAAAATGACGTCAGCCGTAGTTTAGCCTGCTTTTGATCATGTTTCCTATCATATAGTTGTCTATGTTGATAAACAGTTTATTTCAACGTCAATCACATTCAATGCATGTAATTCAGAAGCAATAATTGTATCCGTATTTATATCTACCACTAAGTATAACTTACGTTAGACTCGTTACTTTTCATTCGCTTTCACCGTAGATTCTGAGCTCTGTGGGATCAATGACTAAGTACTGGATGGTTCCTTTATTCTTTGTCTCGAACGTGACATTAACCGTTTTGGCTCGTTTGCTAATGCATGAATAATCAGGGCATAAAACGGTCGTTAAGAACGTTTAAAAAACAGAATTAATGAATCCATGCAGACCTCTCAATGACGTTAAAATACGCATTTAACCACGAAAACCGTCATCATGACTAAGTCGCTACATAAATGAAGTCTCCCATACTTACCCTACTTAGTTTGATTCCAGAGCTAAAAGGCTTCTTTATTAATTCAGAATGTTCATGAACCACGATTAATGAAAACTTTATTTTAACTGCTTCCAGTTAGCCGTGTTGTAGCGTAGCTTGCCCATAGATCTAAATATTTAAATTAACCTAGCTGTTTAGAGCGTAGATTGATCATTTAGTCTCTGAATGTAGGAAACAAAGCCATAAATTTCACTAAACACTAGGAAAATCTTAACTTAACAACTAAATCTCATTTCTGAAATAATAATTTCATCCTATCAACTTGTATGCCTGAGAGTCCTCCATAGACTGCTAATATTCATGCAATTAAAAAATATTTTGATGGTAAAAATAATAATATAATTTAGAACACGAACTAATTTTTTAAAAAAAAACTGTAATAAGGAATGAACGTGAAGAATTTGTTATGATTACCTTTACTATGCATATGTTTTCAATATATTAAACTATATATAATCTGGGTGACATAATGTAACCTCGACAAACTAATTGGTTAGAGTTGTATTTAACACTAATGGCACGTAAAAACTATTGAGAGTTAACTTCATGAAAAAATTATTGACCACTTCAGTTTTGCTACTTGCAGTAATGCCAGTTATTAGCTTTGCAGCAGAGTGTGCCAATGTAACCATTGCTGATATGAATTGGAACTCAGCCACCTTAATTGCGAACATCGACCGTTTTATTCTGGTTAATGGCTACGATTGTAACGCTGAACTCGTTCCCGGTGATACCATGCCTACTGGCATCTCAATGATTGAGAAAGGCAAGCCTGATATTGCACCTGAATTTTGGAGTAACGGCCTAAAAACAGCACTAGATCGAGGTGTTGACGAAGGTCATCTACGTTATGTAGGTAAAGTTTTTTCTGAAGGTGGGATAGAAGGATTTTGGGTTCCTCAGTACCTAGTAGATAAAGACCCAAGCCTTGCAACCATAGAAGGCGTCATTATAAACGCAAAATTTTTTCAACACCCTGAGAATCCTTCAAAAGCAGCATTCTATGGCTGTCCAGCAGGCTGGAGCTGTCAAATTTCTTCAAATAATTTATTTGCAGCATTAAACCTAAAAAATAAAGGTTTTGAGCTAATTGATCCAGGCTCAGGCGCTGGTCTATCCGGCTCAATCGCAAAAGCGTATGAACGTCGTGAAGGTTGGTTCGGATACTACTGGGCGCCTACAGCAGTATTAGGCAAATATAAAATGGTTAAAGTGGATTTCGGCTCAGGTATTGATAAAGAACACTTTAAAACCTGTACCATTGACGCAGAATGCCTTGACCCTAAAGTTACTATGTATCCGCCTGCAGCGGTAGATACAGTGATTACTGAGAGCTTTGCTCAGCGTGCTCCAAAAGTGGTGAATTATCTTGCAAATCGTTCTTTTGACACGGCAGAATTAAACCTTTTACTGGCTTGGATGGAAAAAAATCAAGCTGATGGCGAGATTGCAAGTGAGTACTTTTTAAACAACCACGCGGATGTATGGATGCAGTGGGTATCTCCTGAGATTGCACAAAAAGTAAAAAGCGCACTTTAAGTTTTCATATCAAGAGACAAGCTTATACTCATACGCTTGCCTTCACATTAACATTGTTACAGCATCAATAAATTATTTATATATTTTCTATCACTATAAAAACAGAGGACATTGTACTGTTATGATAGACGACTCTTGGTTAACGGAGTTTCCAGAGATGGAACGCGCAGATCTGCTCGCCATCAGAAAAACCCTCGATAGGGCTTATCGCGAGTTTTCACGAAACTATGGTGAAGCCCTTGAAGTTTTTTTTGACCCTCTTCTTTCTTTTCTTATCTGGTTTGAAAGACTACTTTTAAACACACCATGGTGGATAATGATCATTATGCTTTCAGCTATTTCTTATCTCGTTAGCCGCTCTTGGAAGCTAGCTGGTAGCGTTATCTTTGTATTTTCAGTTATTGGTTATTTCGGTATGTGGGAGGACACTATGCGTACCATGAGTATTATTCTTGTGTGTACCATGGTTGCCATCGGACTTGGTATACCCCTGGGTATTGCGATGGCACGATCAAACCGCGTTCAATCAACAATCATACCATTACTCGATATTATGCAAACAATGCCAGCATTCGTTTATTTAATACCCATCGTTATGCTGCTAGGTATTGGTAAAATTCCTGGTGTCATTGCAGTAGTGACTTATGCTATTCCACCAGTAATAAGACTAACGAATCTCGGTATTCGTTTGGTGAATAAAGAGGTCTTAGAGGCCGCAACAGCGTATGGCGCGAGTTCTTCTCAACGTTTATTTAGTGTTCAACTTCCGTTAGCAATGCCTACCATTATGGCTGGGATAAACCAAACCATCATGATGGCACTTGCTATGGTTGTGATTGCATCAATGATTGGCGTAAAAGGCCTAGGACAGCCTGTATTAAAATCAATCACTAATCAATATTTCACACTTGGACTCATTAACGGTTTAGCTATAGTTGCACTAGCGATTATTTTTGACCGTGTATCACAAAGCTACGCAAAACGTACACAGCAGCATTTGAGCGGAGGTCGTTATGAGTAGTATTGATAACACTGACCCATTAATTAAAGTTAAGGACCTCTATAAAATTTTTGGTAACACACCACGAAAGATACTCCCTTTTGTAAAAAAAGGGAAATCAAAAGCTAATATTTTAGCTACTACTGGTCACACCGTTGGTCTACAACAAATTAACCTAAACGTTCAACGCAGTGAAATATTTGTTATTATGGGACTGTCTGGTTCAGGTAAATCTACACTAATTCGTCACTTTAACCGCCTGATTGAACCCACTGAAGGTCAAATTATTGTTGAAGGCGAAGATATTATGAAATTTAACGCAAAAGGCCTTCAACATTTTCGTCGCTACAAAATGTCAATGGTATTCCAGCGTTTTGGTTTGATGCCACATCGAACTGTATTACAGAACGTGGCTTACGGCTTGCATATTCAAGGTGTCGCTAAAACAGATAGAAATAAGAAAGCCATTGATTGGCTGGAAACAGTAGGTCTTTCCGGGTATGAAAATCAATACCCATCCCAGCTCTCTGGTGGTCAACAACAACGCATAGGTCTTGCTCGTGCACTATGTACTGATGCTGAGATATTGCTAATGGATGAAGCATTTTCTGCACTTGACCCACTGATAAGAAGTGAGATGCAGAATCAATTAATTGACCTTCAAGAGAAACTGCAAAAAACAATCATCTTCATCACACATGATTTGGATGAAGCATTGCAACTTGGTGATCGTATTGCTATTTTACGTGACGGAAAGTTAGTGCAACAGGGTCGTCCTGTGGATATATTAATGAGTCCTGCAAATTATTATGTTGAAGCATTCGTAAAAGATGTTAACCGTGCGCGCGCAATTACGGTTGAGACGGTAATGAAGCCACCTGACTGCCGTGTGAGTGTTGATACAATTGGTGGGGCCATTTCACAAATGCGCAATGCAAAGGCAGCACACGGATATTACATTAATAATGGTATTTACCAAGGCGTACTCCGTCGTCAACATTTAGAATCCTTTGACTCATCGCAATATAGTAATGTAATTGATGGTTCAATACTTGAAACTGTCCCTAGCATTCAAGCTAATGTATTACTTGAAGCAGTGATATCTGATACACTTAAGCACGAGTTACCTTTGCCAGTACTCGATGAAGACGGTAAAATTCAAGGGCAACTTTCACGAGTTAATCTCGCGGAAGTGTTAAGTAACCAATCTAATTCCTCATCCGCTAATGCTAACAATATCTTGTATTCAATGAGTTGTTTTTAAAAAATATTTGCTTTCATGGAGGTCATTATAGCTATCGTTGACGTTAAATATGTTTTAACCAGCATACAGAAACAATATTAACCATGATGGACACCAAGATTATAATTGTCAGACATGTTGTCGAACCTTCCAATTTATATATATACATGAGGTATGCGGAGGAAATAAAAAAATAAATTTTTGAACTTATCGGCTTTATTCTCTAATTCCAGTTCAGATACCAAATTTCAACATGATTCACTATTAAACAATTGCTTCTGTGTTAGGTATATTTAATCTTGTCAGCTTATGTAACATTTTTATCATGCCGTAGGTTTCACTAATCTAAGCTGTGTGATTCCTTAGGCGTAATGTTCTCCCCCCCAATAGTTTTATAACTCGAATCATTGCTGCCTCTGCTAGGTACCATTTTATCGTAACAGGCTTTATTTCCTAAACAAGAGAACTAAGTTCTCAATAAACACTCTAAACAGTAGACCCGCTTAAATATTCAGGTTTATGAATAATCTTCACTACAAAACAACTAACTGAAAGCAGTATAATCAAGCTTTAATCAATTGTGGTTCACTCATATTCTGGATTGATGAAGAAGTTATTCAGCTATAGGATCAAACTAAGTAAGGTAATCATGGGTGACCTTGTTTATTTAGCGACTTAACCATTACGACAGCCCTCATAATTAAATGCGTATTTTAATGTCATTGAGAGGTCTGCAAGTATGCATTAATTCTATTTTTAAATTTATTCAATTGTCATTGCCATGCTCTCACTATTCATGCATTAGCAAACGAACCAAAACAATTAACGTCACGTTTAAGACGAAGAATAAAGGAAGCATACAGCACTTAGCCATTAATTCTATTGGGGGTTAAAGTCTACGGTGAAGGGAAATAGAAAGTAAAAAAGCATGGTATCGATGGAAAACTGAGAGTCTGGTGCAAGTTGCGTTTAGTGGTAGATATAAATACGGATAAAATTATTGCTGCTGAGTTAAGTGCATCAAATGTGACTTAGGGCGAAGTGCTACTTCACTTACTAAAACAAACCCGCCGAAAATCAATGAAATATCAACCGATGGCACTTACGATACTACACAATGTTACGCAACCGTTCGTATTAAACGAGCAGCTCCACTCATACTACCAAGAAAAAAAGTAGCTTTTGGAAAACGAAGGATAGTTACCATAAACGTTCCCTATCAGAGGCGGCAATGTTTTGAGTCACAAAACTACAAGGAGGGACATTGAGCTTAAGAGATCATAATACCCAGATTAGCGAAACTTACGGTCTGATAAAAGTTTTAAATAAGCTGACCAGGTTAGGTATGCTTAAAATAAAAGTTATTTTTTAATCGTGAATCATATTGTTGGGATTTGCTATTTGAATTCGCATTCAGAAAAACAGTCTATTCGTCATTAATCCTAGTTAGCGTATCATCGTACCCTTTATGTCAATGCTCGACAATTTATGTTATGGTTATTAACCACTAGATGCTACTTCATCCAGCACTGCGAGCACAGAGCTATCAAGGTATCCATCATACACTTTGCGACAAACTTTTTTACGTACTGCTAAACTAGAGATTAATCGCTCGATTGAAAGGTGTCCGGAGTTTTGTTGTGCATTATAAAACTCAATTGTACGGCTCAAAGTTTCATACGACATGATCTCACCATTAACACGTAGCCAATCCAATTTATTCATGTAACCCTGACACTCTTCTGTGATAGTTACAGGAGGATGGCCTGTCATTGCCGATAATGCAGTGATACTACGTTTCATTGCTTCAGGTGAAGTGTATTTCGACAAAGTAATGGTTAATTCATCCGCATTGATTTCAACTAAGTATTTACGAAGTTTAACACGACGCCCTAAACGACCGCCACGTTTCTCTTTCTGCTGGATGGGTTCAAATTCACCGTTAATAATTTCAGAAAGTTGATCAAGGTTTTGCTTAGGCATTATCTCATTACGAAGTGGATTAGGTATTGTGGGTGCCAAGGAGCGTTTGCCCTCATTGAACGTTTTTGCACGCGAAAATTTGATTACTTCATCAACGTTGCAACGGATGTCTAAACGATAATCTGGGTGTTTTTTATCATTGTCTAATTGATGGACTATCATATGATAACCCCATAAGTTAACAGTAAAAATATCCTCGCTTTGTGTTTTTTGTTTCGCCAGTTTTCTTAGTTCGCGTATCAGATCGTTTGAAAAACGTCGCCATTCAATGTTTCTGGCGATTTTTTGATTTAGGTCAGTCAAAGTAAGTGAATCTTCTAAGCGACGTGATAAACGACTTCTGAAGAGACTGTAAAGTTGAAAAACCAGAGCATGTTGCCGTAATATTTCTGGTGGAAATAAAAAAAAGTAATCTCGAGTCATTAATTCTTCAAAAAATGATGGTTCCCATACTAAAATGTAGAGATTCGGTTTAATGCGTATTTCTCCGTCATCACCTTCTCTTGGGGCTTCTTCAGACGCCGTAATTGTTCGAGCAATAAAGCGAAAACGATCACTTTTAAACCCTTCAGGCATATTTTTACTTAACCAACGTCCCGTAAGTTCATGTAATTGGAAATCAGTAAATTCAATCCGATTAATACTTTCTCGAATTGAGTCACGGGCAGGACCACTGTCTTTTTTGCCTCGTAATGACAAAATATCCGTAATGTATACTGGTGTTTTATTGCCGACTTTTTGGATTTGAAGCTCATAATTTGGTAAATGATGATCATGATATTGCACTGTTAGTGTGAACAATGCAAATAATGTCATCAAATCATCTACCGTCATAATTGACTTTGAAGAGCGGGTTTCGATGATGGCTTTAGTACCACTAATTGCAACCATTGATTTTTGATAGTTTTTTTTTGTGCGTGGTGGGGCTAATGCTTGGTCAATAATACCAGCCCAACTAGTAGGTGATATCAATATTTGATCTTTTTCATCTGGCATCATAGGTGGTGTACCTAAGCCATGTTCGTTTAATAATTGCTTATTTACATAATTCTGTGCTAATGCTTTTGAACGTTTTTGCTTTGCCATTACTTTAGTTTTTTCAGACTGTAAACTAGCAGACCCTAACATGGATATTAATTGACTCGGATTTACGAATTGGTGCAGCATTGTTTTACCTGCTAACCCTTCTTCAAATCTCACACTTTGTTGGGTAAATAAACCTATTTGAACGGCAGCACGCAAACGTTGCTGAATAGCAGCACGTGTTAGTTGTCCTTCCGTGGCTTCAATTAACTCAGTAGTTGATACTATGCCATCTTTTGATGTAAAACTTCGGAGTAATATTAAGTTTAGCAATTCAATAATACTTTTTGTTACACCCCTAAAATATTCATATTGTGGCAACCAATCGAGTAATTTTCTAGGAATTTCAAAAAGGTGACCATCCTTGTGAGAACGAGGCCATGGAATTAGTATTTTTTTTGATGCATTTGAAACCATTATACCATAGTTCCTTGTTAAGCCTGTGCAGTAACCAGAATTCATATGACCGTAATTAAGCCATCTTTCCAAAAAGAGTAATAGAAAAATTTGATAATGAACAATTTTTTAAGGTTCTATTTTAACCATTTTTTAATAAAAAATGATTATATGATTATATGATTATATGATCTAGCTTTTTATTTAATCTTAACACATTGAATATAAACCTTTAATTGTAAATAGGCGTTGAAAGAATGATCAGGGTATAATGGGACAAATGATCATTATCTTTTGAAAGCATGATCATCATTTAATTAAAAGCATGATCATGGATACCGCACAACTTATCCACAGAAAATTGTATCTTATTGCTGTCCTGCTTCCTTTATTTTTAGATTTATTGCCGATTAAGTTCGAATAAATGATCAAGTACATGCATTTTTGACTGTGTTTCCGTTGAACTAGGCTATGAATGCATAGATTAATGTCCGTAGTTCAGTTCATTTGCACAAATTGATTTTACCAGAGACGTATTTTAGCCGGAGGATAATATGTGTCCGGTAACTGAAACAATGATCAAGTAAATGCTTATGTATTTCAATACTATTTTTTCAGTAGCAATTATTGAATCTATAATATTTTGATTACGGATATTTACGTTGATAAGTCTAGTATTGAAAAGGCATAAACCGTCATTTTGTCTGTGATAAATATTGATCCATGACTATTATGTTAAAGAAAAGCATAAGGTCTTTCCTTGATCATTATTTCGATATTGAGGATTATAAGGACGAGAATAAATGGTGTTTTATTGTCCTCTATTTCTCCTTGATCATGTTTCCTTGTGGTGTTATTCATAATGGAAAGATGATCAAGGAGGAGCTTTTTGGTGAGTGTGTGCAAAATATTAATATTTAATTTTACGTAACCATTATTGCATAATTATGATTATATGTTGTATGAATAACCTCCATTATTTTATCTAGTTGAACATTTCAAGAAATATATTTTTTAGTTTAAAAAATTTATCGGTCATGTATTTAATAAAGTGATTTTAATCCAAAGATAATACTCAGACACAATGAATTTACTAATTACTGTATCGTGCATTTTCATTGATTCTGTGTATCTGATCGTTTTCTTCTTGAGTTGCTTTAAGTGAGTATGCAGAGTTAAATTCTTCTTCTTAATGTGTTGCGTAATAGAGCTTACTAACCATGTATTTATTATAGGGAACAAAACCGATTATTATAAACGTTCCCTAGCAGAGACAGCAATGGTTCGAGTCAAGAAATTACTGAGAGGGACGTTGAGCCTAAGGTATCACCGTAATTCAGATTCATAGAACCTAGGCTATGATGAAAGCGTTAAATAAGCTGACAAGGCTAGATATGCTTAACATAAAAGCAATTGTTTAACGGTGAATAATGTTGAAATCTGCTATCTGAACTCGAGTCAAGAAATAAAGCCGGTCAGTTATCAGAGGTGATATGGTTAAAATTAGTTTTGAAAAATGAGGTATGGTTACTATAAAGGTTCCTCATCAAAGACGGTAAGATTTCGAGTTAAAAAAACTACTCAGCGGAATGTGAAGCCTCAGGGATTACCATGCTCATATTTGTGGAATTTGCACAATCATAAAAAAGTTAAACAAGCTGGCCGAGCTAGGTATGCCTAAAATGAAAGTAATACTTAAATAGTTTATTATGGTGAAATTTTTTATCTGAACTCGAGTTAGGAAACAAAATTATTAATTATAATAGCTACCCATTCGACTATTACTAGTCTTGTCATTCTGAGTCCAGAATTTTTATTCTGGACTATCGGTTAGCAAAGCTTTTATAATTTATGAATGTTACTTAAAAACATTAAAAATCAATCACTATCAATGTTTACAAGTATATTATAAGTTCAATTTAAGGTATACATCATTGGATGTTAGACTGCGGAAATTAGACTGCTTATTAAAATTATGCGTTCGATATTTTCCATATATCAGGCTGAATTAACAGGACTGTTTCACCCACAGAAAACCAAACCTGCCCATCTTCGATGGTCGCTTGAATCACCATGTTGCGGTTAGAGAAGGCTGCTGCTGCCAACAATACCTCATCCATAATATTAATTACCGTCAAGTTTTTAAAAGGATGAAGTTTATTCAGCAGTTGAGATCTCCAAGTAGCGGCTGCATCATCACCATACGTGAACAAAATAACTTGTTTCGCTTGACTACATGCTTTCTTGATGCGCTTGCTATCAGGCAAACCAAGCGTAACCCACAGTTCAATCTCATTGCTGTAATTTTGAATCCAAAGTTCTGGCTTTGATTTATCACAGATGCTTTTTGTAAATTGTAACCGCTCATCTGCGTATAGTGTCCATGCAATAAGTCGCAGCATAAGGTGTTGCTCTGTTTCAGGCGGATGTTTAGCAAGCGTTACAGAATGATTGAGGTAGACCTGACGATTCATATCTGCCACACTAAGTGATGCTTTATACACCGTTGCTTTAAGTACCATGGTATTTCCTAGATTACATACTGTTGTTGAATAAGATTTGTATCAGGTTTTGTTTGGCGCAAAAAGAGGCTTTTTTCCTAATGCGAGTTCAGATAGCAAATCTCCACATGAGTTACTATTAAATAATTGTTTTCATGTTATGCATACTTAGCTCAGATGGTTATTTAGCGCTTTTATCATAGCATAGGTTTCGCTAATATAAGCATCGTGATCCCTCAGGCTTAATGTCTCTCCGAGCAGTCTTTTGACTCGAAGCATTGCCATCCCTAAACAGGAAACGTTTATGGTAATCGGCTTTATTTTCTAGATAAGGAAACTAAATTTTCAATCGACATTTTAAACAGTCAAGCTCACTTACATATTCAGGTCTATGAACAATCTTTGCTACACAATAACTAACTGGAAGAAGTAGAATCAAACTTTAATCAATCGTGGTTCACTCATATTCTGTATTGACGAGAAAACTATTCAGTTATACAATCAAACTAAGCAGAGTAGTCACGGAAGATTTCGTTTATTTAGCGGTTTAGCCATTGATTCTACGAGGATAAAAGTCTCCGATAAAGGAGAATAAAAAATAAAAATGCATGGTACTGATGGGAAACAGCGAGTCTGGCGCAAGTTACATTGAGCGGTAGATATAAATATGCATGCAATCATTACTGCTGAGTTAAGTGCATCAACAGTGACTGGTGGTGAAGTGCTACCTAAGTTACTTAAACAGACCCGTTGAAAAATCAATGAAACATCAACCGATGGTGCATACGATATTGTTCGGTTTAAATGAGCGGTTCCACTCATCTCAGCAAAAAGACAACTTTTTAGGAACGAGATTATCCACGTAACTTAGCGGTCAGTCGCCAGAAATTATACGGTGCAAATTAGCCTTCGGAAAACGAGGATGGTTACCATAAACGTTCTTTATTAGAGACGGCAATGGTTTGAGTCAAAAAACTACTCGGAGGGACATTGAGCCCCAGGGATTATGATGCGAGGTTGGTGAAATCTATGTCATAAAAAAAGTTTCACTAAGCTGATAGTGGGTTAGGTGTGCTTAAAATAAAAGTGAGCATTTAATCATGAATCATGGTGGGATTTGCTATCTGAACTTGAATTAGAGAATAATACCCTTATTCACAACATGTTGATTTCAAGGAAGGAAGTGTACGTTTAAAATCATCAGTACTTTGAAATATAATTTTGAATACTGATAAATGATTCAATAAAACATTAAATAATTTTTTAATTTAGGTGCCCAAGTATACTAAAGTCAGTGAGGGGGGGGTTTGTGCTACCGCGAAAAGTCATTGCTCATTCACTTAGCAGATAAATACTACTTCCGATTATACATTCAATGCATTGAACTTAGTGTAATATTCTCTCCACTTCCCAAGAAATACTGTGTATGTATGTTTAAAGTGAAAGAGTAGGTAAAATGCCTGACAATCCTAGAGTTAGTGTCTACCCTTTGCTAAAAAAATACTTTTTAAATTATTTTTGTATCCTAGCAGTAACGATATTTAGTGTCAATGATTGCTATAATAGCAAAAAATATATTTTATACAAATCATCCCCTCGTGATATAGGACTATAATTTACATATTTAACGAAGCATCAACTTGCACTGGGGTAGGAACTCGAAATAAACGACGACAACGTTCTAGGAACACACCATAAAAAATGCCTAATGCACCGGATAGTACCGCATTACTAACTACAGCAGTTAAGATTTGACTTGGATCTGCGCCAACAATAAATAGGATCACTGCATAGGTTGGGGATTGAAAAGCCATATAAGCAAAAAAATCTGCCATTTTCTTTACGACCTTGGTGGTAGAATGACGCTGCACAAATTTAATCATACCATCACGGAATACACCATATGGCCACGCGATAAAAATATTGACAGGAATTGCCAATAAACGTGACGCTAACGACTGTTCAAATGTCATACGTGATACAAAAACTTCAATTATCATGCCAGTTACAAAACAGAACACTACCATGGCAAACATATCAGCCACAACACAACGAAATTTGCAAGTACCTCTCATCTCTTTCTCACCTTAGTATCACAATACAAAAGCGGTAAATTTTCCATAAAATTGAATGTTATTAGAGCAAAATATTTACCAAATAGCTGCTATTTTTTTAAAAAATAGTGTTTAATTTCAATTTTTAACATAAATATAGAAAAATAAACTTAATAAATGTAGAGATAAAAAAGCATATTTAATATGTGTTTAGTTTGTTTCCTTTTGAGATCATTCACCATGAGCAGCGTGATTTTCAAGACATATATGCAAAAAACAGATATTAAAAAACTGATATTTTACAGCTGAGTTCATACAGTGTATCGCTAACTAGCTAGTATTAAAATGTAGCGTATATCTTTTATTTTTTAGTATATTCTGCTGTTTATTTATTTGAGTCATAAAAACTAGCTTTGTTTCCTAATCCGAGTTCAGACAGTAAATCACAATATTATCCATTATTAGACAATCACTTTCGTTTTAGGCATATTTAGTCTTTCCAATTTATTTAACGTTTTTATCATGGCGCAGGTTTTACTAATCTGAGTTACGTGATCCCTTAGACTGCATGTCCCTCCCAGTAGTTTTGTAACTCAAACCATTGCTGTCTCTGCTAGGTAAGGTTTATGGTAACCCGCTTTATTTTTTAAACTAGGGAACTAAATTATTAATTGACACTCTAAAAAGTTAGGCTTATTTAAGCATTCAGGTCTATGAACAATCCTGGCTACACAACAACTAACTGGAAGCAGTATAATTAAGCTTTAATATATTACCGCTATTTTATTTCATATATCATTCTGTTGATTGTTATAAAATTTGAGTATAATTACACAAGGTAAGCTTAAGATGGAACGTAAAACTCTTGCTAATGCCATCCGAGCATTAAGCATGGATGGCATACAAAAAGCGAACTCCGGTCATCCAGGCGCCCCCATGGGCATGGCAGACATTGCTGAAGTCTTGTGGCGCGATCACATGAATCATAACCCACAAAACCCTGAATGGGCGGACCGTGATCGCTTTGTCTTATCGAATGGTCACGCTTCTATGTTGCTCTATTCTTTACTTCATTTAACAGGTTATGACTTATCGATCGAAGATCTCAAAAATTTCCGTCAACTGCATTCAAAAACCCCCGGTCATCCTGAATATGGTTACGCCCCAGGCATAGAAACTACTACAGGTCCTTTGGGTCAGGGTATTACTAATGCAGTAGGTATGGCAATAGCAGAAAAATCTCTGGCAGCTCAATTTAATCGTGGAAGTGACGATGTCGTCGACCATAATACTTATGTGTTCTTAGGTGACGGTTGCCTCATGGAAGGTATCTCACATGAAGCATGTTCATTAGCGGGTACGTTAAGTCTAGGTAAACTAATTGTATTTTGGGATGATAACGGTATTTCTATTGATGGTCATGTTAAAGGCTGGTTCACAGACGATACGCCTAAGCGTTTTGAAGCGTACGGCTGGCATGTGATTCCCTCAGTTGATGGTCACGACGCTATTGCAATTAATACGGCAATTGAAACGGCAAAATCGGAAACAGGTCGCCCAACTCTTATTTGTACTAAAACCGTAATTGGCTTTGGTTCACCAAATAAAGCAGGTACTCACGGCTGTCACGGCGCTCCATTAGGCAACGATGAAATTGACGCAACCCGTAAGCAATTGGGCTGGGAATATGAACCGTTTGAAATACCACAAGACATTTATTCCGCGTGGTCTGCAAAAGATGCAGGTGCAGCAAAGGAATTGATGTGGGATGAAAAATTTGTAGCTTATGAAGCATCATACCCTGAGCTTGCAGCTGAGTTTAAACGCCGTCTTAACGGTCACCTGCCAACTGAATGGGAAGCGAAAGCTAACCAAATTATTGTGGATTTACAAGCAAATCCAGCAAATATTGCATCACGTAAAGCATCACAAAATACACTGGAAGCATTCGGCGCAATGCTGCCAGAATTAATGGGCGGTTCAGCGGACCTTACACCATCAAACTTGACTATGTGGTCTGGCTCAAAAGCTATTACTGCTGACGATGCATCAGGCAACTACATTCACTACGGCGTACGTGAGTTCGGTATGACTGCTATCATTAACGGTATCGCGCTACACGGTGGTTTCGTGCCTTATGGCGCGACCTTCCTCATGTTCATGGAGTACGCACATAATGCAATGCGAATGGCGGCATTAATGAAACTTCAGAACATTCAAGTATATACTCATGATTCAATCGGTTTGGGTGAAGATGGTCCAACACACCAACCGGTTGAACAGATCGCGTCACTGCGTTTAACACCAAACATGAGCACATGGCGTCCATGTGACCAAGTTGAATCGGCTGTTGCATGGAAACTGGCTATTGAACGCAAAGACGGCCCAACGTCGTTAATCTTCTCGCGTCAAAATTTGGTTCAACAAGATCGTACTGCGGATCAAGTTGCTGATATCGAGAAGGGTGGTTATATCCTGAAAGATTGCACAAGTAAACCGGAGCTTATTTTGATTGCAACTGGTTCAGAGATTGAACTAGCCGTAGAAGTGGCTGCGCAATTGATGGTAGACGGTAAACAAGTACGCGTGGTATCTATGCCTGCAACCGATGTGTACGATAAGCAAGACGTGGTTTACCGTGAATCAGTACTGCCTTCAGATGTAATTGCACGTGTTGCAATTGAAGCGGGCATTGCGGATTTTTGGTACAAGTATGTTGGTCTTGATGGTCGTATTATCGGCATGCATTCGTTCGGTGAATCTGCACCAGCCAATGAGTTATTCGAAATGTTTGGCTTCACCATTACAAACATTATTAAAATATCAAAAGAGCTGGTTAAGTAAACTTTTGTACACTGTCGTAGTGGTAACATGTTATTATTTGGTGAATAATCACTAAATTGAATGTTGTAGTCAAGAAACTTGCAAGACCTGATTTCTATGCTTGTTCAAAGTTGTTCTTTTTCCGATTATTTCAAGAGATAGCATCATGTATAAGTTACCTGAACACTGTTACTTATTATTTTAAAATACGTATTAAATTAATTCAACTTTATAAAATAAATTTTTTTAAAGTTATTATTGTGGATACCATTGATGTTAAGTCTAGTTTTATCAGTAAATAAAAACTTTATTACTTAATTAAAGTCCAGATCGACAATTTTAACATAATTCACTACGAGATAATCACTTTCGTTTTAGGCATACCTAGCTTTGTTAGCTTATTGAACGCTTCTGTCATGGCGTCGGTTGCACTAATCTGAGTTGCATGATCCTTTAGGTTCAAAGCCAATGATGAAGGAGAATGGGAAGTAAAAAGCATGGTATTGATGAAAACGGAAAGTCTGGAGCAAGCTACATTTAGCGGTAGATATAAATATGCACGAAATGATTGCTGCTGAATTAAGTGCAATAAATGTGACTGACGGTGAAGGGCTACCTAACTCATTCAAACAGACCTGCCGAAAGATTAATGAAATATTAACCAATGGTGCTTATGAAATTAAAAAATATTACGAAACCGTTCGTATAAAATGAGTGGTTCCATTAATTTCACACAAAAAAGGAGCACTTTTTTGGAAACGAGATCATCCGTGTAATTTAGCGGTTAGTTGCCAGAAAATATACGGTTTAAATTAGCACTGAAAAACGAGGTATAGTTACCATAAACGTTCTCTATCAGAGCACGGAAATGGTTCGAATTAAAAAACTCCTCGGGGGGGACATTGAGCGTAAAAAATCATAATGCTAAAATTAAAGAAATCTACGCTATAATAAAAGTGTTCCATAATCTGATAGGACTAGGTATGCTTAACACGAAAGTGATTGTTTAATAGTGAACTATGCTGGGAATGGCTATCTGCACTTAAATTAGAAAACAAAGCTAACTAAAAAGTGAAACACGTGTCTATGGATAAACTCAAACGCAAACTGGAGAGGACTTAATACTGATGAATCCCACTCTTGATACAACTATCCAGGTAATCTATAAATGTGTGTCCATTATGTTCTAGTAATTTTGGAAACATTGAAATTGGTGTCATTCCTGGAAATGTATTAATTTCATTTAATAGTATTTTTCCGTCGTCTGTCAAAAAAAAGTCAATACGCGACAAATCTTTCAATCGTAAGTGCATAAATGCCCTTTTTGCGTATTCACGCATTGTTGCAATTTGCATATCTGTTAGATTAGCTGGTTCTAGTGTTGTTATACTGTGGCTCATTATGCTGTATTTTTCTTCATATGTGTAGAATGAATCAACTGGAAAGCTGATTTCACCAGGGTTCGTCACTATAACTTCGCCATTATAATAGTATATTGCAATTTCTAACTCTCTTGGATGCATATCTTTTTCAACTAACACTTGATTTGAGAAGGTAAAGGCATTCTCTACCGCTTTTTTAATTTCTGATTTATCGATGATTTTATAACATCCAATAGATGAACCTTGGGAAGATGCCTTCACAAAAATAGTACCCCAACGATTGAATGCTTCTTCCGCTTTCAACACACTGTCGTTGTTATTATCGATCAGGAAAACATACGGGGTGTTCGGTATGCCAATGGCATCAAACCAAAGTTTTGATGCAATCTTGTTAAAACAAACAATGCTTGCAGATGCATCACAACCCATAAAGGGCAGGCCTAATAATTCAAGTAGAGATTGAATATTACCCGTTTCACCTGGGAAACCGTGGATACATGGCACAACATAATCAATAGCAATAATATCGCTGCCAATGTTTAAGCTTTTATCAAAATTTAAGCGACAAGTTTGTCCGTTTGAATCTTTCCATCCTTCATTTTTTGTTATTTCAACACGAGTTACAACGACTGTAAGCAATTTTTGAAGCTCTGATTCGAGATAGTTCGCTGAGACCATGGAAACTTCATGTTCTGCACTGCCACCGCCGCACAGAAGTAATACTTGAATTAGACTTATAATCTTACATACTCCGTTTTGAGTAGTATTTCAGGGATGGTTAAATTTTATTAACAAAATAAATTTGTTTTCTAAACTTGGGAACTACATCATCAATTTAAGCCCTATACTCAATCAACTTGAAGATGAAGGTTTGAGAACCTGAAACTTATTATTTATTGAGGACATATTAAAGAGCTTGCAATCTCTGAAAAAGTAACCGCAAAAAATTATTTAATAGCCTTGTTTTGAAGTAACGCTGAGTTTTGGGGAAAACCTTTTTTATTGATTGTCCATTCATCACCTTCCATAGCTATTCTATTAGGTTGAGATATGGGCTATAATGTGGAAGGTAATGTGGTTCAACATTTAGAACTAAGACTGTATGTTTAACAATATTACTTCGCTCCATAGATAACAATATGGAATTAATAAATGGATGAATAATTTTTTTAATTTATTAAAAAATAGGCTTTATTTTTTACTATTTATTGTATTCATAATTGCGCATTATATCACCAAGAGTATTTCAAAAAATTTAGGCCGCTAATAAAACTTAAGCTGCTACTGCTCTCCGTCGTTTAGAGGGCTTAATTTTACTTTTGCGTATTCATCTATGCGTCATTTTGATCGCTTGCATTGGGTGAAAGATGTCAACGGACTTTATTTTTAATGCGAGTTAGGATAGCAAATTTCAACAGGATTAACTATGAAACAATCGTTTTTATTTTAGGCATAATTAGCCCGATCATCTTATTTAACACTTTTATTATGGCTTAGCTTTCATTAATCTGAGTATTGTGACCCCTTAGGCTTGATGTCTCTTCCAGTAGTATTTTGACTCGAAACATTACCGTTTTTAATAGAAAACATTTGTGGTAATTATAGTTCATTTTCCAATGTTGATCTGAACCGTATAACGGCTGGTAACTAACCGCTAAATTATGCGGATGACTTCATTCCCCAAAAGTCGTTCCTTTGCTTGGAGGAATGAGTGGAACCGTTCATTTAATACGAACGGTATCGTAACATTGTCTGGTGCCCCAAGTTCCATCGCCTGATATTTCATTGATGCTGCGGTGTGTTTATTTGAGTAAGTTAGATGGCACTTCACTATCTTTGTCATGTTTTTTTACTTGCCATTCGTCTTCGCCATAGGTTTTGAGTCCCGCAAAATCAATGGCTAAATGCTGAATGGTTCTTTTAGTATTCATCTTGAACGCGACGTTAACCGTTTTGACTCGTTTGCTAACGCATAAATACTGAGAGCATGACAATGGAAAGTGAGTAAGTTTAAAAAATAAGATTATTGAATCTGTGCAGACCTCTCAATGGCATTAAAAATATGTTTTGACCATGAGAGCTGTCAGACATGGCTAAATAGCTATATGATTGAAAACCTCCCACGATTGTACGGGTTAGTGTGACTCCGTAACTGAACGGCTTCTTTATCAATCCAGAATGCTAGTGAGCCCAGTTGTTTAGAGCGTAGATTGATAATTTAGTTCTCTGATTTAGGCAACAAGGCCGTGTCAATGAATAAAATGGGTGTGTTCTTAGTGAAATGGGCTTTCAAGACATCATAGCGACGAGTATAATCGTTTTGTTTGTCAGCATTAAATTTGTGTAGGTTCCCTTCTAGCATCTTATAATTGAATGTATTATGATGAAGATACTGGATCACTCTCGTTGCCGTGTATTTTGCTTAACACAGTTCCTTCAAATAGGTGGTAATTCTGTTTTCTAAATCAAGAACTCAATTATCAATCTACGCTCTAAACAGCTGGGCTCACTTAAATATTTAGTATGGAATCAAACTAAGCCGAGTAATCGTGGGAGGGCTTGATTTATGTGGCTACTTAGCTATTAACTCTACAGTGCTTCAAGTCTAAGGTGAAGGTGAATGGAATGTGAAAAGCATGGTACTGACGGTAAACGTTGAGTCTGGTACAAATTACATGTAGCGGTAGGTGTCAATACACATGCAATCATTACTGCTGAACTGAGTGCATCAAATGTGACTTATGGTGAAGTGTTACCTAATTTGCTCAAAAAGACTCACCGCATAATCTATGAAATAGCAGGTGATGGAGCTTACAACATCAGAGAATGTTACGAAACCATTCGTATTAAATGAGTGGTTCCACTCATCCTTTAAAAAAGAGCAATTTTTTGAAAATGAAGTATGTATACCATAAGTATGCCCTATTAAAAAAGGTACTGTTTCGAGTTAAAAAATTACTTGAATAGACATTGAGCTCAAAAGATTACAATATCCAGGTTGGCGAAAGCTACACCATGATAAAAGCGTTAAATATATTGGTAGGATTAGGTATGTCTAAAACGATCGTCTAATAGCTCATTCTGTTGAAATTAGCCATTTGAATTTGAATGAGGAAACAAAGCCCATCCTGGCTATTAACTACCTTTGAACTGCACTGGTTTGCTAACAGCAAACGATACTTAACATCAATAGTAACCACAATAATTACTTCATAAAAAATGGAGACATCACACTACGCTCGATCCGTTGAATACATAACTAACTTCTCGAAACTATTTGCAAAGAATTTAAGTAATGAGTAATTAGATCTCGTTACCACGACTGTTCTTCTAAACCCTAGCATATATCTAAATAAAAAAATTAATGATATCTAGTTGTTTTTATTTTTTTCATTGCCTGTAATGTTTCAACGAATGCATCAAAACTTGCTTCATCAGTTGCCTCTTCGCGTTGCAATTTGAGCTCAACTTTAATGATACTTTCAACTGATATACGTAACTGTTGTACTGTAACTTTTAACTGACCAATTGCCGATAAAACTTCCGGAGTGAGTACATTTGTTTGACATGTAAATGTACTTTCTACTTGGATTCGAAGCATTTCTTCTGCACATCGAACAAAGATAACTGCATCATTTAATTTGTGCATACTAATTTCATCAAAGTAGCAAATTTGATTATCAGATTCAATGATATCATAATATTTATTACCCCAATCGGTTGTCTCATACTGAATGGTTGATATTGTTGTATTTATAGCATCTAAAAATTTTTGTTCAGGTAAACGTTTTTCATTCGTGCACGCATCACCACTCCAAAATCCTAGGCGCATTACCGTTTGAGTGGCTTCTAAAAGTGACGCACTTGCATTGCAGCTAAGTGTTAAAAATATTGCACTCATAATGAGGCCCTTGCATGCAGTGATTGCAGTCATCACCCAAACAAATAAATATCATTCATATAGGAGCGACCAAAGTTAGACCAAGGTTAGTCAGTTCATTGGTAAATTTCAATGAGTTGTTTAATTTTTAAAAAATATTGGCACATCATATTTATGTAAAAGATATTACTATGAATAATACCGAATTGTTTCCTTATATGCCTAAATATTTACGCATTCAAAGGGCTTTATTTTGTAACTAGACTTTACCATAAATTTAGGTATTTAAGTTCACTTAGCTGTTTAGGTTGCAAGTTAATGATTAAGTTGCTTTGTTTCGAAAATACAGCTTTATATATTATCAATAATATTTTATTTTTAGCAATAATTGAAACGAGTAATGAATGATTGACCATCTACTTAGTGACATTCTTTGAATATAAATACATCAATTAATAGACTTTTACTTCTTCTCACTTTATTAATTAAAAGTTAGAGTCTACGCTGAAATAATATACATGTCACGAAAATGAGAGTGTGAAAGTAAAATGAGATCAATTCGGTACGTGTATTTTGCATTTATGGGATTCATTCTCATCTTAGGAATTTCAATCATTTTCGCGGTTCTTCATTCTGGAGTGTTAGGCAAAAATATTAACACTATTTATGAACAGCGCTATCAGCAATATGCGTTAGCTATAGAGCTGAAACAAAGTTCTGATTTATTAACATTGTTTGCGCGAAACTACGCCGTGACATCTGATAAACGCTGGAGTTATCTATTTGAACGTGTAAAAGGCATTCGGGACGGTCAATTACCTCTGCCAGAAAGGTATAATTTTGACTATTGGGCACAGATGTCTGATCCTAGTTATGAGGTGCAACAACTTGATGTGCCAGTTCGTCCTGATTATCCATCATTGTTAAGTCGATTACGCAATGTAGGTATCAGCGAAGCACATTTAACGTTTCTCACACAAGCACTGTATCGTTCTCAAGAGTTAATCGCCATCGAGCAACGTGCGATGGACTTAATGCAGGGTAAAAAGCATACAGCTAGAGGTATTGAGCGGGTTATCCCTGACCCTAAACGTGTACAACAGATGCTATTTAGTCCAGATTATATTCATGAAAAAAATAAAATCATGGGACCAATAGGGGCTTTTTATGATGCTATCGATCAAAGTACGCGAAAAGAGCTTAAGCAATTAATTCAAGATAAACACAATATGGATCGTATTGCCGTGTCAATGGCGTACCTACTGATTTTCACTGTTGCTATTACAACCATGTTGCTGTGGGTGCAATTTTTGAAACCGCTTGATAATATTAGGCGAACAATCGTAAGTAAGGTTCGTAATAAAGAATTTGAATTTAAGCTAGATGTGGATAGTCAAGGAGAATTAAAAGATCTCGCGACAGCGCAAAATAAAGTGTTAGAGGAGATAGCTGAACGCTTCGAATTTAGCCGCCAAATCAAAGTTTTTTCTGATCTTATTCGGGGATGTGTTGATACCAAAGATCTTGGTAATCGAATTCCCATCTTTTTTTTACAACGTTTCGAAATTCCCTATTCTGCAATTTACGTATTACGGAACGAAAAATTGCATTTAGTGGGAGGAGTAGGCGTTGATGAGCAAACAAAAGTGATGGAAGCTGAAAGTGTATCATTTCACCGCGCCATCATTGAGTCTAAAGAATTTTTGCGTATTCGTAACCAAAATGAACAGTTTTCACTGACCTTACCTGCTGGTATTCTGAAACTGGCGGAAATGTATTTCATTCCGTTATGTGTTAACAATGATATGGTGGGTGTGTTAGAACTTGGATCAGTACGTGTGTTGTCTGATAAAGAAATTGATTGGTTAACTGAAGCCCAAGAAGACCTGGCGGTAGGGATTCAATTAACCATGAATGCAGAGCTTCAAATTGAAGCTGAGCACCGCATATCAGAACAACTAAAGCTGAATCAACAAATTATCAATGCGATGCCAAATCCCACATATTTTCGTGATACATCAGGTCATTATATTGGTGTTAATGATGCGTTTACTGATTTTCTTGGCTTGTTTTATGTGGATATAGTGGGTAAATCACCCAGCGAATTGTTTAAAGGCGATGTAGCAGCTATGTTCGAAGAAGAAGAAAAACTGCTTCTTCAAAAGCCAGGTTCTCATGTCTATGACATTAAGCTTGCAAATGCGGATGGTGATGTTCGTACCATGACGGTTTATGAAGCCACATATTATGGTGGCGATGGACAACCACTGGGAATTGTTGGTTTGTTTGTCGATGTGACGACACAAAAACGTCTTGAAATTGACCTTATTTCTGCAAAAGATCAAGCGACTGAAGCAAGTAAAGCAAAAGGTGAATTTTTGGCAAACATGAGTCATGAAATCCGTACGCCAATGAATGCTATTTTGAGTATGTCACATTTAACGTTATTAACGAGTTTAAATGATAAACAGCGTAACTATATAGGAAATATAGAAAAAGCTGGTAAATCTTTGCTCGGTATTATTAATGATATCCTTGATTTTTCGAAGATTGAAGCCGGAAAGCTCACGGTCGAGCATATTGAATTCTGTTTTAGCGAAGTGTTGGACAACATCAAAAATATTATTTCCGTGAAAGCAAAAGAGAAAGATTTAGAACTTATCTTCAATATAGATCCCAATTTGCCTAATAATTTAGTGGGGGATCCACTCCGGCTTGGTCAAATTATTATAAATCTTACTGGTAACTCGGTGAAATTTACTGAAAGCGGTGCAATTATCATTCGTGCAAAAAAAATGATGGATGATGATGAGATGGTGGAAATTCAGTTTGATATTCAAGACAGCGGTATTGGTATGAATGATGAACAGATGGCGCATTTATTCCAATCCTTTTCACAAGCTGATGGTTCAATTACCCGAAAGTATGGTGGTACAGGCCTCGGCTTGACCATCTCTAAGAGCTTTGTTGAGCTGATGGGTGGCCGCATTTGGGTTAAAAGTGAGGTAGGTCAAGGATCCACTTTTTCATTTACCATCCGTTGTGGACACAGTGATTATAGTATCAAAGAGCAAGTAGCTAAAAGCACCATTTTGCATGACAAACGCGTGCTAGTGGTGGATGATAATCCGGCATTTAAAAATATTATGTGTAAGCTACTCGACAATCTTGATTTGCGTGTTACAGATGCCTCAAATGGTAAAGAGGCTATATATGAGGTTGCAACTGCAAGTAAAAATTTTGATGGCTTTGATATCATCGTTATGGCTTGGGAAATACCAGACATAAACGGATATGAAGCAACTATGCAGATTCAAGCGATGCCTCTCGATAAAATACCGAAGATTATTCTCGTGGTGGCCTACGGTGAAAACGCTGATCTTGTCAATCATAATATGCAAAGCATTTTTGATGCCATATTAGTGAAGCCTATTAACGCATCTGCTTTGTTTAATGCACTGATGAAAGTATTCGGAAAAGAAGAACTAAAATTAGTTAATTTGCGTAACACTGAAGATTCGGATGTTGATAATTATGATTTTACAGGTTTGAATATTTTACTTGTTGAAGACAATGTTATTAATCAGGAAGTTGCAAAAGGCATATTGGAGCAATTTCAGCCGAATATAGATGTTGCTAATAATGGTCAAATAGCTTTGTATATGATACAAAAAAAACAGTACGATATTGTATTAATGGATATGCAAATGCCCATAATGGATGGGGTGACAGCAACGAAAAAAATTCGTAAAATTAAATCATTATCTGTGCTACCGATTGTTGCAATGACAGCAAATGCAATGGAACGTGACGTGCAACAATGTAAAGAAGCAGGCATGAATGATCATGTTTCGAAGCCAATAAATGTAAACGAATTGTTAAAAGCTCTTTATCGTTGGACGTCTGCATCACAAGAAGTAGTTAAGACTGCAGTGATAGCTAACGAGCAAAAAGAAGTAGAAACACAGTCGTGCTTAAATTTTAGTGACATAGACCCTTTAGTGCTAGATGCCAATGAAGGTACTCGTCGTATCGGCGGTAACACTGCCGCATATTGGAAAGTGATGACAGCTTTTACTGACAGTCAGTTGGGAACAATTAATCAAATACGTTATGCTTTGGCTGAGGGCAACCGAAAAGAAGTAACGCTATTTGCACACTCATTGAAAGGCGCTGCTGCGAATGTCTCTGCAAAAAAATTGGCGGTACTTGCAGGTAATTTAGAAGATCAAGCGGGCAGTACAAACGAAATAGAAGTCATTTTAATAGACAAAATACAAAGTATGTTGCTAAAAATCCAACGGTATATCCCAATAAAACAAAATGAAAAAAGCTCCGTTCAAGTCAGCTTTATGGGTTATACTTTTAAGGAGTTTCGTATAGAACTCGAGCAACTTCAAATATTATTGAACAATTTTGATACGCAAGCCGTTGATTTCATTGCAAAAATTAAAAAAAAATCTAAAAATATAGCAGTAAATCTGGAACACATAGAAAATGCTATTCGTAAATTTGAATATGAAATAGCTTCTAAGAAGCTTGAGATTGTGCTGGAATCTCTGGAAGATGATGAAGAAGAAAGTACTTCATCATTATTTTAATTGAATCGTAAATGACACGCAATTACGAGTGATGCATTCATGAAATTAAACCTAGCATAATATATTAACTTTTTTGAATGATTCTTATTGCTTACGTTGGGTGAACGAAGTCAATGAGTGTTTGTTTTTTAATTTGAGTTAGGATAATAAATCCTATTGTGACTAATTATTAGATGATTGCTTCCGTGTAGGCATCTTTAGCTCTGTCAGCTTATTTAACGCTTTTATCATTGCGTAGGCCTCGCTAATCTGAGTATTGTAATTCCTTAGGTTAAATGCCTCTTAGAAGAGTTTCTTCACTCGCAACATTACTGTTTTTAATAAGGAACACGTATGATAACTACACTTTATTTTTCAATGCTGATGTGAGCCGTAGAAATGCTGGTAATTGATCGCTCAATTCTGTGGATAACTTCATTTTTGAAAATTGCTCCTTTTCTTAGAAGGGTGAGTGGAACCGCTCGTTTAATACGAATGATTTCGTAACATTGTCTGATATCATAAGTGCCATCACTTGATATTTCATCCATACTGCGGTGGATCTATTTGAACAAATAAAGTAGCACTTTACCGGCAGTCACGTCTGATGACATTAATTCAGCAGCAATAATGTCATGCGTATTTACATCTACCTCTAAATGTAACTTACCCCAAACTAGCCATCTCCCATCAACGTATATTTTTTAAATTTTTTCATTCATCTTGACTTTGTTTCCTAAATCAAGGAACTACATTATCAATTTATGCTCTAAACAGCTACGCTAACTTAAATGTTCAAGTCTATGAACAAATTTAGCCACAAAACCACTGACTGGAAGCAGTGTAATTAAGCTTCAATTAATCGTGGTTCACTAATATTGTTGATTAAGACAGAAGTCTTTCAAATATGGAATCAAATTAATCAGAGTAATTATGGGAGGCTTCGTTTATTTAACAATTTAGCCATTACGATAGCTCTCATGGTTAAATGCGTATTCTTAAGGTCATTGCAAGGTTTGCCAAGATTCATTAATGTTGTTTTCAAATTTGCTCAACTGCCGTTGTCATGCCCTTACGATTTATGCATTTGCAAGCGAGCTAAAACGGTTAATGTCGCGCTCAAAACGAAGACTAAAGAGATCACCCAGTGCGTAGCCATTAATTTTACAGAGCTCAGAGTCTATGGTGAAAGCTAATGTACAGTAAAAAAGCATGGCACTGATGGAAAACAGTGAGTCTGGTACAAGTTACATTTAGCTGTAGATATAAATACGCATGAAATTACTGCTGCTGAGTTAGTGCATCAAATGTGACTGATAGTGAAGTACTATCTAATTTATTCAAGCAGATACACTGAAAAATCAATGAAATAACAGGCAATGGAGCTTACGATGTCGTTCATATTAAATGAGTGGTTCCAATCACCTCACTAAGAAAAATCGCAATTTTTGGAACGAAGTTATCCGCGTAATTTAGCGAGTAATTACCAGCACTTATACGGTTCAAATTAGTGTAAAAAACGAGGTATAGTTACAATAAATGTTCCCTTTTGGAGACGGAAATGTTTTGAAATAAAAAATTACTGGGAAGAACATTCAGCCTAAGAGATCGCAATGCTTCAATTAGCGAAACTTATCCCATGGTAAAAGCGTTAAATACGCTGATAGGACTAGGTATGTTTAAAATAAAAGTGAGCACACAATGAAATAATGAATTGTGTTGGGCTTTGCTACTTGTACTTAAATCAGGAGGCCAAGTCCTTCGTTAGACTCAAACAATTAAAGTATGACACTCACTCTTCGTCATAAATAGTTGGGATAGGTTGACGTTTATGTTGGGTAATTTTATAGATAGAAATCAATCGTTCAGTAACACGATCCTCTACAGGTTTACCTTCTAAGAAATCATCGATCTCGTCATAGGTTAATTGTAATGCATCTTCATCAGACTTCTGTGATGCAAGTTCTTCTAAGTCAGCAGCGGGTGTTTTTACAATTAATAAGTCAGGTGCACCCAGATGTGCCGCAAGCTGACGAACTTGACGTTTACTTAAACCAAATAAAGGTGCTAAATCGCATGCGCCATCACCAAATTTGGTGTAAAAACCGGTGATATTTTCTGCCGAGTGGTCAGTACCTAACACTAAGCCGTCAACAATCCCTGCTATTTCATATTGTGCGACCATACGTGCACGTGCTTTAACATTGCCTTTAATGAAATCGATTTTTTCATGGCCCGTTGATAGTAAGTTAGTCTTGGAAAGTGATGTAAGCGTTGATGTATGAAGCCCATCTACACCATCTTTGATATTTACGCTCACAGAGTGGGTAGGACAAATGAAGCTTAAGGCTAACTGCGCGTCATGTTCGTCTTCTTGCACGCCATATGGTAATCGAACAGCAATGAACTGATAGTCATTAAAGCCTGTAATTTTATTTAACTGATCAACAGCAATCTGGGCCAGTCGACCACATGTCGAAGAATCTAAGCCGCCACTTATACCCAGTACCAAAGAGGTTGTAAGAGAATCATTAAGACGCTTTTTGATGAAGTTAACACGACGTTGAATCTCAAATTCAGGGTCAATTGACGGTAGCACTTTCATCTTTGCGCGAATAGCTTGTTCCATTGCGTGGGGTTCCTCATTGCGTTGTTATACAATAATTCCATGCTGTAATAATTTAATCATAAAAAATGATTAATTATTGCAGCAACAACCATTGCAAACAATTTAATCTCAAATTTTCATAAGTGCTTATGGAGCAATCTTAGTTATCTTGATGCTCTGTTGATTTAGTCGAAATGAATACCCTATGAGTCCAGTCAACAAGTGAACCATAAAGTTGACACAACTACGGCTCCGATAATGTTTAATTTTAAATAGTTTTAATTGGTTAAAAATGGTTCCAATAATACATCATTTCCCGAGTATTAGGCTGAGATATGATTAATTAAAGCTTGATTGTACTGCTTCCAGTTAGTTCTTTTGCAGCGAATCTTGTTCATAGATCTAAATATTTCAGTTGGCCTAGCTGTATGGAGTACTGATTAAAGATCTAGTTCTCTAATTTAAAAAATAAAGCCCAGAATAGTGTTAATTAGCTCATCTATTAGCCACTTGTACTAATTGTAGCGTGGAATATAAATTAGTGCTTGCATGCGCTCAGCCCATTGCCTAATATTATCTTGTTTTCGAAAGGTAACATATTTTTGAATAAAAAATCCCTCTTAGTTCAGTTGGTAGAACGGCGGACTGTTAATCCGTATGTCGCAAGTTCAAGTCTTGCAGAGGGAGCCAAATTTAAGGCTTTGCCAAAAGGTGAGGTTTTTTAAAAATTTTAGCGTAATTTATTGTAAAGTTTGAGTGGATTCTGTTAAATTTTACTTAAAAATTAAATAGAAGAAATGTTCTTTTTTGAAGTGACCCAAATAATTGGACAACTAAGTATTAAGATTTTTTTGATGAAAGCAGCTGAGTATCAAGATGATTAAGCTTGATATTCAAGCAGTTGCGCAGATCTGAGATGAGCTCAGTAAAATTGTGGTGAGGTAGCAGCAAATAAAGTGCATACAATAAATTATGAAGTTTAGATGCCTAAATTAATGGAACGTTCATTCTATTGTTATATGGTGCTCACGGGAGGAAGGAAAGTTTAGTTTTTGTTTAGCATAGAAAAATATTACGTATTTTGTCGGTTTTGTTTCCTGATTCGAGTTTATATAGTAAAACCGGTTAAGTTACTAAATAAATTAAATTTTTCATGGTTATCCTACTTGGTGGGGTTCCATAGCTGAATGGCTTCTTCATCAATCTAGAATGTTAGTACTAGTTAGCCTCGATTAATTGAAACTTATTATACTGCTCTCAGTGGTTGTTCTGGAGTCAAGCTTGCCTATAAACCTAAATATTTAAGTGAACTGTATTGCTTAGGGACTTGGTTCCCTAATTTTAGTTTCAATAGCGAATTTCAGTATCATTAACTATTTGATGATCGCTTTCGTGTTAGGCATACCTAGCTTTATCTGTTTGTTTGACGATTTTATTATTGTGAAGATTTCGTCAATTTGGGCATCGTAGTCTTTTAGACTCAATGTCCCTCTGAAAAGTTTTTTGATTCGAAATATTGTTTTTTGACAGGTTTTATCTCCTAAATCAGAGAACTAAATTATTAATCTACGCTCTAAATAGCTAGGTTCACTTACATATTTAGGCCTATGCACAAGCTTAGCCACAAAACAATTAACTGGAAGTAATATGATCAAACTTTAATTAATCGTGATTCACTAATATTTTGAATTGATAAAAAATGTTTAGCTATGAAATCAAATGAAGCAGAGTAATCATGGGAGATCTCGTTTATTTAGTGACTTAGTCATTGATTCTACAGGGTTCAAAGTCTACTGTGAAGGCTAATGGAAAGTAAAAAAACATGGTACTGATGGGAAATGGTGAGTCTGGTATAAGCGACGTGTAGCGGTAAATATAAATACGCATGCAATTATTGCTGCTAAGTTAAGTGCATCAAATGTGACTGACGGTGAAGTGCTACCTAATTTGCTTAAATAAACTTGCTGGAAAAGCAATGAAAGATCAGCCGATAGTGCTTATAACACCGGACAATTTTACAAAAATCATTTTGTATTAAACAAGTAGTTCTACTCATCCCTCTAAAAAATAATTTTTTAAAACGAAATTACTCGTATAATTTAACGGTCAGTTACCAGAAGTTATACGGTTCCAATTAGCATTGAAAAATTAGGGATGATTACCATAAATCTTCCCTATCAGAAACGCCAATGTTTCGAATCAAAATACTTTCCGGATAGATATTGAGCTTCAGGAATCACAATGTTTAGATTAAGGAAGTTTACGCCATGATAAAAGCATTAAATAAGTTGACTTAGCTAGGTGTGCCTAAAACGAAAGTGATTGTTTAATAGTAAATTCTGTTGAAATTTATGATCTGAACTCGAATGATAAAATTAAACTCCTAAATATTCACCCGATAGAACAGTTCTGGAAGATGATAAATGAATAATCAAAAAACAACGTTTACTTTTAAAGTAAACGTTGTTTTAAAGAAGTTAAAGAAACTATTGAACAATTTTTCACTGTGATTTTATCAGTGATTACATGTTCTTTAACGTATTATAAATAATAAGCTTTAAACCGGCATCTTTAAATTAATTTGAGTATATGCATAATGCATTGAAGACACTTTAACCTGTCATACTCGCCTGAACCGACTATCATAGGTAAACAATCAAATCCTTAAATTAACTTTGTTCGTCAATCTCTGCTTCTAAATAGTCTTCCATGGGACCACCACGAGATGTTGAACAAAGGTTATAAACTACATGCTTCTGGTTAATCTCTTTAAGATATTTCAACCAACACAAAGAATATTGAGACTCAGCAGCACGACGACCGTTTATTTCGTCAACAAACCTTTGTTGTTCCTCATCTTGTGGAACCATCGTGCCTTCGAACAACGCCGTCATAGTACGCCCACAGGTTTCCAAAAGTTGCGCATCCTTGATGGTGAAGTAACCGGACCGGGCAAAACCTTTTGGAAAATGCTTGTCATCAAAAAATTTTTGACCACTAAACATTATTTAACTCCTTAATATATTTGCATAATATTTATCTCTAACCTATGCAACTGTAAAGAAAAATATTTTTAATGTAACAATAAATAAATCTAATTCTTAGTCTATTTTATAACTATGATTAAAAGTATTGTCGAGTCTTTATCGTCGGATCTTTCATTGATTTTTCAGCGGATCTGTTTGAGTAAGTTAGGTAGCACTTCACCGTCAGTTATATTTGATGCACTGAACTCAGCAGCAATGCCTTCATGAGTATTTATCTTTACCACTAAATGTAACTGGTGCCAGACTAGCTGTTTTTCATCAGTACCATGCTTTTTTACTTTCCATTTCCCTTCACCGTAGATTTTGAGCCTTCTTAAATTAATGAGTAAGTGCTGGATGGTTCCTTTATTCTTCATCTTGAGTGTGATGTTAATCGTCTTGGTTCGTTTGCTAATGCATGAATAGTGAGAGCATAACCATGGCAGTGGAACAAGCTTGTAAAGAGAATTAATGAATCTTTGCAGATCTCCCAATGGTATTAAAAATACGTGTTTAACCATGGTGGCCGTTGTAATTGCTAAGTCGCTAAGTAAATGAGGTTTTCTGTCATTACTCTGCTTAATTTAATTCCATAGCTGAATAGCTTTTGCATTAATCTAGAATGTTAGAGAGCCCCTGTTGGTTAAAGCTTGATTATACTGCTTCCCGTTAGTTGTTTTGTAGTAAAGCTTTCTTATAGATCTGAACATTTAAGTGACCTAGCTGTTTAGAGCGTAGATTGATCATTCAGTTCCCTTATTTAGGAAATAAAGCTCCAATTAATAATAAACAAAAGCGTTTTGATATGATACAGAAGAATAACAGCAGCATTTAAAGTGCTTTTTATTTGCACATATGATACATACTCCTCCGATTAAATGAATTTCTAGTCAAGGTAAGCTCTAAAAGTGCTGTAAACTTCAAATACCGACTGTAAATGGTTGAAAAATTGTCGATACTTGGGAGAGAGAAGATGAAAGAATCATTTTCTAGGCTTGTACGTTTCGCGCTGATCATAACTCTCAACGTTAGTAGGAAATATGTTTACGCCAAGGGGACCTTAGGTGAGCATCAGTTGAACAGTATACGAAGGCCCTCTTCAGGTAAGTGCTATAGCGTTTGTACACACACGCCCTTCCAAAAAAGTAGCTTTTATAGTTTCCTTTTTTATTATGTAACAACAATAAAGCGATTATTCTATTTCTTTCACTTACATAAAATTCATGGGTCATCCAGAAAATCAGCATCCATTGTTCAATTAATATTTGCATTATTTAAAAACACAAAAAACTACAAAATATTTAAAAGGATTACATACTATGCAACAGCTCCTCAACTAATAATATTAATTAAAATTCAATATGTTAAGTCTATTGCATGCTGAAAAACTGTTTTAAATTACGTCACAACATCCAAACACAACTAACCATATTAGTGTTGGGGGTTAGCGTATTTTTTGCACTACTTTCAATGAGTGTACAAATAAGTATTAACTACACACATACTGTCGATGCTACTAAAAGTACTTTAGAAAAACGTATGGACAGTACGATTTCTGTCGTTAAAGATGCTATCAAAAAGAACGATCAGACATTAATCCATCAGCAGCTGCAAAGTCTGGCCAATATGCCATATATCCGCAATGTTCTCTTCATCGACAATGATGACCGTCAACAATGGGCATACATAGATAAACAATTATTACCGACTGATTTTTTCACTCAATATAACTTGAATGATGCAGAAGATTATAGTGGATCTTTCAAAGTATTCTTAGATCTTAAAGCCATTGAAGATATTGCAATTGAAAACGCAAGCTCTGTTGCACTGATTTATCTGCTTGAAGCAATTGTTATCGCCTTACTGCTTCTTTTTATTGTTCGACGTACTTTTACAAGCAGGATGAAAGTACTCGCCGAACATGTTGATAAAATTGATTTAACTAACATTGGGAAGTTTGCTATCACGCAGACATTAATAAAAAGTAAGGATGAGATTGGTCAGGTAGCAAAATCCATCCAAGCACTGTACCAGCGTGTTCGTGTTGATTTGATTGGAAAGAAACTGGAAGAAAGAACTCTTCGTCAACACAAAACCTTACTAGCGGAAGAAGTCAGTATTCGAACACAAGAACTGGATTGGCAGAATAACGCTAATAAATTACTTGCTAACCTATCGCTAAGGTTGCTCAGCGGCCATAAAACCAATATAGAACATTATGTTCGTTTGAGCATGCCGCAAATGGCTAACTTACTAAAGGCCGACCATATCTTTTGGCTGTCACTTGATTTTAATAAAGTTATCTATCGTGCGTCATTTCCAGAAAACAGCGATGAACCAGAGATTGATTTCAGTGATATGTATAAGTTGAAGCGTTGGTTGATGGAAGTTCATAACACTGCTATAATAGTAGATGTTGATACTCTACAAAGTAATGCACTCACTGAACGTGCATTTCTCAAAAAAGTCGGCATTCATAGCCTCGCAATGTTCCCACTGTCTGATGGGCACAAAAGTTTCGGTATTTTCGTTGTCACTAAAAGACAAGTTTCTTTGCAATGGAATGAGAATAAAAGCCTATTGCTAAAACGCTTTGCAACAATGCTCAGTGAATTGACAATTAGGGAACGTGATCATATTGCAATGACAGAGCTTCAAGAAGAGTTAATTTTAGCAAATGAAAGACTACGGGTTGAAGCTGAGACGGATGAGCTCACTCGTTTACTTAATCGTCGTCCGTTTAGGAGACTGCTTAACGCCGCCTTGTACGATGCAGTAAAGGAGGAGTCCGTGCTTACTATCATGATGATCGACATTGATCACTTTAAAGCTTATAATGATATTTATGGTCATTTGAAGGGTGATAAAGTCCTTACTTATGTTGCACGTACAATGAATCAAGTGGCAACCAACTTGGAAGGGTCGATTGCCCGCTTCGGTGGTGAAGAATTTGCGCTTCTCATAAAACGTTGTAACTATGAGCAGGCACAAAAAGCGGCATGGCTACTCTGTCAGGCCGTGCGTGATTTGAGTATATCGCATCAGGGTAGTAGAAATAGCGGAATTATTACCATTAGTATCGGTGGTGTTATTTGTGCACCAGATAGTGACACACAACCAAATCAGCTGCTCGAAACCGCCGACCAACGCCTCTATAATGCTAAACGTAGTGGCAGAAACAGAGCTGAAATTAAGCGGATGGACATTGTGCCAAAAGACACTTCTCATCCATTCTAAATGCATTATTTCCGGAATGTCTTAGCTTTATTTCTTAATGCGAATTCAGACAAAAAATATCAATTAGCATTAAGAAACAAGGCCTGAGCTACGATTAATTAAAGCTTGATTATACAGCTTACAGCTGGTTGTTTTGTAGCGAAGCTTGTTCATAGATTTGAATATTTAAGTGGGCCTAGCTGTTTAAAACGTAGATTGATAATCTAGTTCCCTGATTTAAAAAATAAAATTTTCCTTGGAGGTAATACCCATATACAAAGCTTTTTAACTTGAAATATTGCCGTCCCTGATAAAGGCGTGTATTATAATAAAATTTTGTTTGCTGATGCTAATGTGAATCGCATAATTTCTAGCAACTGACTACCAAATTGCGCGGATAATTGCATTTTTAAAGAGCTTCTTCCCTTTTTTTGGTGGAATGAGTGAAACCACTCGTTTAATATGAAGCATTTTGTAACATCATCTGGTATCGTAGGCTTTCTTTCTTAATTTTAGTACAGATAGCAAAAGTAAGTTCCCCACATTATTCACGATTAGACAATCTCTTTCGTATTAGGTCTACTTAATCTTATCAACTTATTTAACGTCTTTATCATGGTGTTGGCTTCACTAATCTGAGTTGTGTGGTTCATTAGGTTCAATATGCCTCCTCGTAGTTTTCTGACTCGAACCATTACTCTCTCTGCTAGAGAACGTTTACATTATATTAACCGGCTTTATTTTTTTAATAAAGTTATTAAATTGAAACAAATTATTAACAATTGTCTTGACCACATTATTGATGAGTACTATTGTAGCGTACATGTGTGCACTAAATTTTTAATATTTAAAATGAAATTAAATCAAAAAGAAAAACCACCAATTATTTGGCTAAATGCTTCGGTATTTGTCATTACATTTGCTGTCGCAGTTATCGGAACACCTACCTGGGCTTGGTATCATGGATTCGACTGGGCACAAATTGGCATGCTAGTGTTTGGATTCACCTTTAGTGGATTATCTATTACTGCTGGTTACCATAGACTCTGGTCTCATAAGACCTATGAAGCTCACCCTGTTCTCAAATTTATTTTAGTGCTTGGTGGTGCTTATGCACTGCAAAATAGTGTACTGCACTGGTCTGCAGACCATCGTGCTCATCACCGTCATGTAGATAACAATGCCCTCGATCCTTACTCAGCTGGACGTGGTTTCTGGTTCTCACACATTGGTTGGATGTTGCGTGAATATCAAAAACACTGTCACTCTGACTACAATAACTGCCGAGATCTTCAAAAAGATAAAATTGTAATGTGGCAGCATAAATATTATCTGCCTCTTGTATTGCTGATGAATATCGGTGTTCCTATTGTCTTCAGCCTTGTCCATGGAGATTTGTGGGGTGCAATCATTTTGATTGGTTTTGCTCGCTTAGTATTGAATCACCACACTACTTTCTTCATTAACTCGCTAGCACATATTTGGGGCACACGTCCTTACACCAAGAGTAATTCTGCACGTGATAACGGCTTCCTTGCATTTTTGACTTTTGGTGAAGGTTACCATAATTTTCACCACATATTCGAAAATGACTATCGTAATGGTATTTATTGGTGGCAGTTCGATCCAACAAAGTGGCTAATTAGATTAGGTAGTTGGCTGGGGCTTACTAAAAAATTGCGCGTTACACCAGAAAATCGTATTGAAAAAGTGCGAGCAACAATGTTGTTGAAAAGTATTCAAACGCATTTACGCGCTAATCCCAATACAACACACCGTATACAACTGTTGGAACAGGAATACCAAGCTTTGGTGACTCGTATGAGTGATTACTACGAAGCAAAGAAACGTTTAATCAATTTAAAAAAACAAAATTTACTTAAAAAATATGACAGAGCTATTCTTCTTCAACAACTACAAATCCTGAAGTCAGAATTCCACCAGCAAAAGCGTAATTGGCATAACCTTACGGCCAGCTATGCATAATAGTTAACGATAGGTAAGGAACAACGATTAAAAGGCAGTTTACGCTTAATGATGATCATTTTAAGTGCTTAAACCGTGGACAGAGTCACATTAATATGCATACTTTGGATTAACTGTTTGATCATCAATCTTCAGTAAATCGCTTTGTGACTGATATGCCAAAATAAAATTTATTTTAGGCCCAACAGCAGTAGCTACAGCCTGAGCAAATGTTTTAGATGTCCAAAAACTAATTTCATCTGTTACTGCTGTAAGATGAGAAGTTCTTTCTTCGCTATGTCGTCTTGCCTCCTAGATTAGTTCTGTAATAAATATTTTGGTGACGGTTTTAACTACAGAATCGTCTAGGCTTCCTTATGTATATACAACTGCTCCTTCTTTAAGTGCTTTTTCAAAGCTAAACCCACTGCTTTTTGGAGTAAAGACTTTCTACATTGGACCAGCGTGCTAGTTCAGCGTGAATCCTATTAGCCTTAATTTCTTCCATAATATTTTTAGTTTTTTTGAAAGTTTTTTCAAGTTCTTTATGTTCTTGAAATTTGTAATAGTCCGTTCTTGGATTTTTAGTAAATTCATGTTTAAACGCAGCTTCGATACGAGTAAGATAATTTCGCTCGTAACCGCCTACACAAGGTGTCCATTTTCCTATTTCTTCGTTATAAAGCATTACATAGTAAAATTTACGCTTAGATTTGATATAAGCCTGATACATGATATGTAGTGCAAATTTATTTTTTTTTGGATCTATTAAAACAAGCAATTTTTTCTACGAATTGCTTGATCCATTATTGCACTCATGATTACACCGTTACCATATTGCGTTAGGCCTATGACCTGCATATTGCTTCGTACCATGGATTGGCTTCTCATTTTCATTTAACCCAACAAGTGCATAGTTTTTTATAATGTTTTTGGAATAAAAAATTTTTTATTTTGAACCTGCGAACTTCTTCTCTTATATCTGTCGGTATTGCTTTTGTTTGTTTATTGTTTTAAACGCCGAAGCATGGCAGACCAAATAGATAAAGTATTGTACATAAATCTTAGCAGCCAGCCTGAAGTTACTGCACAAAATATAACGGACTAATTTTTTGCTAAATTTATAAATCAGCTTAACCAAACTTATTGACGATCTGTTAACTGATTCTGCATTGTCATATCGTAAAGATGCAACATGACAAATGCCAGAATAAAAAAGATCTGCACCAAGCCATAAAATTATTCTCCTTATCCATACAAATGAAATTTGATGGAATGATTGTTCATGATAGGTACTTAAAGGGGACATGCCTATGAGACATCCAATAAAAATCATGCTAGACTAAAACTGGCTACCAATAATCATTACTCCACTCTATCAACGTATAGTTAACTTGACCGAACCAGTTGAGCACAGAATACGCTGAAAAAAGTTTAGAAATTATTTTTGTTCCGAATTAAAATAGCTACTACATCGTTTTTGCGATTGGAAGCAAGAATCTACTGAATCCTTGATTCAAGTTTTAATCTAGACAATATAAAAAATTTAAAAAAATATTTTGTTTTCGTCCATACGCCTGTATACAATTGCTTCGTGGCTACTCTACTCAATAATGAAACAATAAAGTAGTTTGAATCCGTTGGTCGCAAACGACAATTGTAATGGGTCGCGTAATGTAAGTCTGTTGCAGATAAATTCTTTTTGGTTTCCTGAATTAGCGGTTTGACATAAACTCTTACTGATGAGGACGAGGATATAAGGCGTAAAACACGAAGAGGAATTAATCTGGTATTACTTGATTCTTGACATAAGTCTTTAAAGTTTCAATTGTTGAACTGCCAGTAGTGTAAGTAAAGTATGAACGTGACTACAAAACAGAACCTTTATTCTGTTTTGAAAAGTGCTTGTTTTGCAGTCGCAACATGCGCGATGAAATGAATTTTAAATTATTTACTCTTAAACTGATTGATAACTTGAAAAAGTATGAAATAAGTAAATGAAATATGTATTGGCTATTCAGCAAATATTGGTATTGTTCAATTGGAATAATTAAAAAGCAGAAATCCACCGAGAGGTGGGTTTTTGGTGTACCTTCGAACTATTGTAGCTTTAGTCTTCTAACCATAGAAAAACTAAGTTACTTCCGTATAGGTAAGCCTTTCACTAATATTAAACTTATACCGAGTTTAATATGCACTGATTTTCAAAAAAATTAAGTGTACATTTAGTGGCTTTAGTGTTTCGGGTGGTCACGGTTTACAGGTGAGCATTAAGGACAAATAGAGCAATCAAATACAGTTCGACGGTTGTTAGCTGTTAGTATATTGCACCATACCTGTCATTTGCCTTCACCGTAGACTTTGAGTTTTGTAGCATTAATGGCTAAGTGCTGGATGATTCCTGCAATTTTCGTCTTGAACGCGGCGTTCACTGTTTTTGTGCGCTTGCTAATGCATGATATAGTGAAGGTATGGCAATGGCTGCTGAGTAAATTTCAAAACAGAATTAGTGAATCCTTGCAAACCTCTCAATGACATTAAAAATACTCGTTCAGCCATGAGAGTCGGTGTAATGGCTAAGTAGTTAAATACACGAGATCTTCCGTGACTATCTCGCTTAGTTTAATTCCATAGCTGAATGGCTTTTCGTCAATCGAAAATGTTAGACAGGGCTAGATATGTCTAACACGAAGATAATCGTTTAATGGTTTATTATGTTGGGACTTCTTACCTGAACTCACATTACAAAGCTTTTAATTGAATAGCAGCTATTCATAGTTCTTTATATTCAGGTCGGTATAATATGGTGTAAATTTTTTTCCAACCGTAGAAGTGTACTGTTCATGAACCAAAATATTTTAACCTTTATTAAAGGAATAGCAATGGGAGCGGCGGATGTTATTCCTGGCGTGTCAGGCGGTACCATCGCCTTTATAACGGGTATTTACGAACCTCTGTTAAAAAACATTAGCCGCGTTAACCCGTCGCTATTTTTAAAATGGCGCCAAGAAGGCTTCGTGGCAGTCTGGAAACACGTTCATGGAATATTCCTTACTTCACTGCTGATGGGTATTCTTACTGCTATCTTCACTTTAGCAAAAGCGGTCTCTTATGCTCTCACAGAACACCCAATCATCATCTGGTCCTTTTTCTTTGGCTTAATCGTTGCTTCTGCACTTCACATGCTCAGGCAAGTAGACCACTGGTCAGTTAAGAATATTGCTTTCACTATAGCCGGATTTTTTTGCGCCTACGGTATTACCACCATCAGTCCAATCACACTTGAATTCAATATGCTAACCGTTTTTATTTCTGGCTCTATTGCTATTTGTGCTATGATTCTCCCTGGTATTTCTGGGAGTTCTGTTTTGCTGCTATTAGGCATGTATGCACCCGTACTCGACGCAGTGAAATCGCTGAATATTCCAATTCTTACCTTATTTGCACTAGGTTGTTTAGTCGGTATCCTGTCTTTTTCTCACGGATTATTATGGCTATTAAATAATGTTCGAAGCTCTACGCTCACCTTTCTTACTGGCCTACTCATTGGCGCGCTAGTAAAAGTCTGGCCTTGGAAAGCAGCAATTAGTTCCCATGTAAATTCCTCAGGAGATTCAATATCATTTGTTGAAAAAGTATTGTCACCAAGTGCGTTTGAAACCATCACTGGTCATTCTTCACAATTAGTTATTGCTATTTTAATGATGATTATAGGTTTTGGATTAGTGCTCGGTTTAGAAATTGCATCCAAAAAACTGGCTAGCCGATAAGCTTTAGTTCCCTTATGTAGAAAACAAAACCACACTTACTCTGAAATATTATGATGAAGCTCTCTTAATACTTGGCCTGTTATAGGTCTAATACTACGCCAGACAGTAAAACTTTCCGCCGCTTGACTAATTAACATTCCCAATCCATCAATAACGCGAGAAGCACCTTGTGCCAACGCCCATTGATTACTGCTAGTAACGCCTGGACCATAGACCATGTCATATACAATGCTGTTGTTACTGATAGCAGAAGCAGGTATGTTTGGGTATTCACCAAACAGGCTTGCTGACGTTGAGTTAATTATGATATCAAACTCAGCGTTATGCAGTGAATGAAATGTTGCTGCAGATACTCTCCCGCATCCAGAAAACAACGATACTAAAGATTTAGCTTTACTAACGGTACGATTAGCAATAACCAATGTTTCTGGAATGTGCATAAGTAAAGGAAGAATAACACCGCGAGCTGCGCCTCCAGCACCAAGTAGCAGCACCTTAGCGTCTTTCAACTGAACATGATGGTTTAGCAAATCTTGAACGAGTCCTTCGCCATCAGTGTTATCACCGAGAATACCTCTTTCATCAAGGTTCTTGAGCGTATTAACTGCGCCAGCAAGACGAGCCCGCTCTGTAAGCATTGTCGCCATGCCGTAAGCATCTTCTTTAAAGGGTACAGTAACATTGCACCCTCGACCGCCGTTGGCAAAGAAGGCCGTAATTGCTTTGTTAAAATTCTCAACCGGTGCTTGTAGCACCTCATACGTCATGGCTTGCCCAGTTTGATGTGCAAATAAGGTGTGTATCAAAGGAGACTTACTTTGTGATATAGGGTTGCCGATAATGACATACTTATCCATTTATGTAATGAACCTCTCTTCTTCTATGGCGTTAAATGACTTTTTATAAGTTCAGCTTTCATTGAACTGATTGCCGGCTAAAAAACGTATTTTTATATAGTTAATGGCGGTATAAACATAGAAATCAATTCCGTTTGCCCCCCATTTCGTAATTCAAACAGCGCACCACGATCATACACCAAGTTAAACTCAACATAATGACCACGTCGATAAAGTTGGGATTGACACTCACGTCACTGTATTTTTTGTCTTTCGTTTTTTCACGATAATCACCTTTGTACTCTAATTTGGGTTCAGATAACGAATCCCCACATGGCTCACTATTAGACATACCTAATCTTGTCAGCTTATTTAACGCTTTTGTCATGACATAGGTTTCGTAATCTAAGCATTGTAATTTTTTAAGTTCAATGTCCCTCCCAGTAGTTCTTTGACTCGAACTATTGATGCCTCTGATAGGGAACGTCTATGGTAACCATACTTCGTTTTCAAAAAGTGGCTCCTTTTCTTGGTGGGGTGAGTGGAACCGTTCGTTTAATGTAACAGTTTCGTAGCGTTGTCTAGCGTAGTAAGCATCATCGGCTGATATTTATTAATGTTTCGGCGGGTCTGTTTGAGCAAATTAGATAGAACTTCACTATCAACCGCATTTGATGCACTTAACTCAGCTGCAATGATTGCATGCGTATTTATATCTATCGCTAAATGTAGCTTACGCCAGACTCGCTATTCCTATCAGTGCCATGTTTTTTTATTTTTTTATTCGTAGTCACCGCAGATTTTGAACCCCGTAGAATCGATGGCCAAGTGCTGGATGGTTCTTTAGTTTGCATCTTGAGTGCAACGTTAACTATTTTAGTTCGCTTCTACTCATCCTTAGTGGATGGCATATAATGCTTCCTATAACCATCAATGGTTTATTTCAATAAGGTTAATCGACTTGGCGTATAAGGCATACAGTTCCTGAGTTAACTTACGCATAAACTTATTCACTTTTTCTGTGGATAACCCAGTGAGTGATACCTTGAATTCTTTGTCTTCTACCTGCGTCACTGGGCATTGCAGCAAGATCATGAAGAATTGGTCACAAATCATTCAAATGTACTTACGGACTGGATTGAGATATATATTTTTAATATAAATTGCTTTCTTAATACGAAGCTGTCTCGTGAAATAGTAAACAGAGGCGAATGATGATATGTATGTAATCTTGACATGACCAATGTTTGGCTTATGTATTTAATAAGTTGATTGTGATTTCAAGGTAATATTTATGCTCAAGAATGTATTAATGATTTTGTTACGTATATTAGTTGGTCTCAAATATTCAATCGTTTTTTTATTTAGCCGGTTTAAGTGAATGCTGAGGGTTAAGCTCTCCCTTTTAATGCGTTGCATATAGAGTTTACCAATAAGGTGTTTACTCTCGGGAAGGATATCCTATACATTAAAATAATCTGTCTACCATAATGCAATTTTTAATATTAGTAAACGATTGAAAAATATAATAAATATTTTTTCACGACAATTAAATACGTTATAATTATTTTTTCATTTTGGTTACTATGCATACCAGAACTAGCAAGGTCTTTTTTGCTATTAATGAAAAACTATTACTTATTTCCACTGTGCAGATAATTACTACTTCTGTACATTAAGAGGGAGCATGATTATACAGCTAGGTTCAAATTTTTAAAACACGTGCAATTACTTTTATACTAATGTGTGGTACTCGAGCTGAGTAGAGCAAACCGGCATTGTTCATTGCAATTTCAACTATGTGCTATTTCGTACTTTTAAACAGCACTGGTGTGTTGATAACAATGGCATTTAACATTAACCGCAGCCACAATAACCATTCAATAAAAAATAGCACATTACGCTAAGTTCATTCTATTAAATACACAACCAATGTTTGGAGTACACTTTGACCTCTGTAGAAAAATATGAGGGATTAACCGCAAGGATTGCATTGATAAACGAAGAAGTAAAACGACAGGATGTGGAATTTTACCTTTTTGTTCCTGGAGAACTAAATTTTTCTAATAAAGTGTTAGATGAGGATGAATTTTATAACACCGTTCTTTCCAACAAACGCACCTATTTTACATCTCAACATAATCTTCCTTTGGTTTACTCTCGTCTAGCAAGTAGGGACAAATTACCATCTGATAAATATCGGGTCAGTTTGAGCTTATATGCATATCAGTATGCATTGTCGCTCGAAAAAACCACCCATAAATTTTTTGACACTGTAACAAATGTGGCGGAAAAAGAAGCCGTTGAACAACTTGAGTACATTACAAATATGACAGTTGAAATTTTACGTCGTCTACGTCGTTATGTGCCAAAAAAAGACAGTCTGATTAAATACTATAATAACATTGATAATTATCTTTCTTGGCTAACGGAACAACGCTTTTTGTCTCTTGTTACGCACATGCCGCGAGATGCAGCGTTTAAAACTATTCGTGAACAATTGATTGCGTTTTGTGAATCAGAGGCGACATACCGTATTCAACAAAATTATAATTCTGAAAAAGCACAGGTTGATTCAACTCGTATGGTGAACAAAATGCGTCTTGCTCGCCGGTTAATTGAATACCCAGTTACTATTCGTCAGAATGACATTGTTCTAGGGAAAAATTTGAATAAAATTGCCAAAGGTATAGCGGCAGGATTGGTGATGATCGTTGTAACGGTAACTATCATTCGTATGCGTGATTTACTTGGAGAGATTACTTTGTCCTTCGTGCTCACCATGGCTGGACTTTATGCGATGCGAGAAATTTTTAAAGATGATCTCCGTGATGTGCTTTGGCGTTGGATTCGCCGAGGACGCCCAAAATGGCGAACACTGTTCACAGACCCAACGTCAGGGCAACGCATTGGTAATCAGTTAGCATGGTTAGATTATGTTGCGTTCGACAAAATACCAGAAGATATACGCAAAATGCGAAAGGGTAAGCTGCGTCAGCGTGAAGAATCAGTTGTGCGGATAAAAATGGTCACACAAATGTCGACTACAAAATTTCTTAGTGGTTACGACATGACACGTGAAGTATGGCATATTGATTTTCGTCCATTTTCGCGTTTAATGGCGCGAGGTAAAAAACGTTTTTATGCTTTAACTGATGGGAAAGTAACGCGAGGATCGATTGATAAACGACACCAGTTCAATTTGATTGCTAAGCAAAAAGCTGAAGATGGTACGATAACACTTCAACGCTGGAAAATTACGGTTAATCGTTCAAAGGTAATTGATGTAGAAGAGATATTTACTTAATGATTATTTTAATAGCGTACAATAAGATACTAACGTTTCACGGCTTTGTTTTCTAAATAAGAGACTAAATGAGTAATCTACGTTCTAAACAGTTAAGTTAATTTCAATATTCAGGTCTGTAAAGAAGCTGCGTTACAAAACCATTAACTGGAAATAGTATAATGAAGTTTTAATCAATCGTGACTCACTAACATTTTGAATTAATGAAGAAACTATTCAACTATGGAATCAAACTAAGCAGAGTAATTATTGAAACCTTGTTTATTTAGCTACTTAGCCAGGCTTTGTTTCCTAATGTGAGTTCAGATAGCAAACCTCAACATGATCAACGATCAAATAATTGCTTTCATTTTAGGCATACCTAGCCTGGTTAGTTTGTTTAACGCTTTTATTATGGCGTAAGTCTCACTAATCTGAGTATTGTGATCTCTTAAGCACAATATCACTACCAATAGTTTTTTGACTCGAAACCTTGCCGTCTTTGATAAGAAACGTTTATGATAACCATACCTCATTTTTCAATACTGATTGGAATCGTATAATGTTGGTAACTGACCACTAAATTACGTGGATGCTCTCGCTCCCCAAAAGTTGCTCCTTTTCTTGGTGGTGTGAGTGGAACCGCTCGTTTAATCCTAACAGTTTCGTAGTATTGTCTGGTGGTGTTGTAAGCACCATAGGCTGGTATTTCATTAATTTTTCAACGGTTATGTTTAAGGATGACCTTATAAGAAAAAGATAAGGAGGACAGGAGATAGTAGCCTTAGGCTATGTTGAACATGTTAATACTACTGCATTGACGGACTATCAACGCATTTAAGAGTAGGACGTAAGCACATTTTGTTCAGTGAAGATATTGAATACGTGTGAAATAGATGTTGTCACAAATTTTTTGTGCTTCCGTGAAACTGGTTTCTTCGTCGAGATAAATACCTAACTGAATGTAACTTGTGTGTGAAAATACAAAACAATACAAAGAGGCAAAGTTGTAGTTGTTGGTTTCTTCAAATAAGCGATAATGGTAAAAAATTAATTCATTTTTATCTGTGCTAAAAACATCAAAGGCTTCTGCAGCTTGTGCTTCCACCATCCATTGGTGCGTTTTTTTGTGTTTCATCAGAATTAATTCTCCACACCGAGCACCAAATCATTATGCCGTTTTTCCAGAAAACTAAATTCTCGTCTTCAATGTAGCTTTGAAAAATTGATAGCAGCTGTACAGGCCATTCATCAGTCAACTTATAATGACCTACTCGTTCTGGGTAGTTTTTGATTGTTTGCATGCTTAATTAGATAGACGTATAATGCATTTTTATAAAACTAAATGGAAGAGTAGCATTAATTTTTTCAAATATAGTGAAGTATCTCTTCTTCATCATGCATATTTTTTATTTTTGAACTTTAATTTAAAGTTAAGTATAGAAAGGAAAATTAGTCAAGGTGAGGTATGTATTCAATAGATTGTGATGCAGGTAAAATGTCTTTTTTTCATGATGATAATTATCGTTACTGTTGACGTTAAATATCGGTGTTAATACGGCTTTATTTCTTAATTAGAGTTTAGATAAAAAATTTCAATATGATCAATTCTTAGAAATTATTTTTATTTTAGGCAGACTTAACCCTGTCAGCTTATTTCATGCGTTTGTCATTACGTAAGTTTCATTAATCTGAATATGGTAATCCCTTAGGATCAGTGTTCCTTTGAGTAGTTTTTTTAACTCAAAACCTTGCCGTCTCTGATAGGGAGCGTCTATGATAACCATACCTTGTTTCCAAAAGTTACGTTTTGTTGGTGGCATGAGTGGAACCGCTTGTTTAATACGAGCGATTTCGTAACATTGTCTGGTTCGTACGCATCACGGACTTATATATCATTGATTTTTCCATGGATTTATTTGTATAAGTTAGATAGCATTTCATCGTTAGGCACATTTGATGCATTTAACTCAGTAGCAATGATTTCATGCGTATTTATATCTGCCGCTAAATGTAACTTACGTTAGGCTCCAGTTTCCCATTAGTGCCATGCTTTTTTTTACTGTCCGTGCTATTTTTACCGTAGACTTTTAGCCCGTAGAATCAATGGGTAAGTGCTGTATGCTTTCTTTATTCTTCGTCCTGAACGTGACGTTAACCGTTTTGGTTCGTTTGCTAATGCATACATCATGAGGGTATTACAATGGTGGTCAGGAAAATTTGAAAACATAACTCATGAATTCTTGCAGACCTCTCAATGGCATTGAGAATACTCGTTTAACCATGAGAGCTGTCGTAATGACTACGTTGCTAAATAAATGAAGTTTCCTATGATTACCCCGCTTAGTTTCATTTCAGAACTGAATGACTTCTTCATGAATCCATAATATTAATGAACTTAGTTATTTAGAGTGTGATTGATAATGTAGTTCTCTGGTTTAGGAAACAAAGCCATTTAATATATATTATTCGTTATTTAACCAATGGTTAGCACTTTTTCGGTGTAGTGATTGCAATGTTGGCAAAGGCCTAGTTTACATTGTAAAGAAGTTATGTCGTAAAACTTTAAATTTGGAAAAATGAAGAGGTATGGAATTAGAAAGAATATAATAAATGAATTACTAGGATCTCCCATCCAGTGAGCAAGATCCTCATTGTGAATGAATACGTTCAGCTTTTTGTGATATTTTATTAAAAATACTGTACAATAAATGTTAATTATCTTCTATAGTGATAAGAAATATGAATAGGGGAAAAACAATAAAAAACCTGCAATCTATTGCAGCGCAAACTAAGCAGATGCAGGCTGATCGCATTGAAATCGTGATGGAAGAACGTCATGATCAATTGTTTCCGCCTATGTCAAAAGCACTGATGGAAATACGTTCTGGATTAACTCGCCGTAAATTAGACGAAGCTATCAGCCGTGTGGAAAAAACGGGCCATAAATTCACGAAAAATAATGCAAACCATTATTCCATTAACTTAGAAGAAGCGCACCAAATTATGGGAGCGGCAAAAATACCTGCATTTTATGAGGGTAAAGGTGCAGGGCATAAGCCGTGGGTGATTAACATCCAAAACCAGAAGGGTGGCACGGGAAAATCAATGAGTGCGGTTCATGTCGCTGCATGTTTAGCGCTGAACCTTGAAAAACGATACCGTATTTGTTTAATTGATCTTGATCCTCAAGGTTCTTTGCGTCTTTTCTTAAATCCTCAAATTAGTGTTACTGAGCAAGAGGGTATCTATTCTGCTGTTGACGTAATGCTTAAGAATACACCACAGGACCCTAGTAAAGAGTTCATGATAAAAAATGTACTGTTGCCAACACAGTATCCAAACTTAAAAACAATAGCTGCTTTTCCAGAAGATGCGATGTTCAATGCTGAAGCTTGGCAGAATCTTGCAACCAATGGGTCATTGAATGTTGTTCAGTTGCTGAAAGAGAATGTGATTAATGTGATCGCTGATGAGTTTGATATTGTAATGATTGATACTGGTCCACACATTGACCCGCTCGTTTGGAATGCTATGTATGCATCAAATGTATTAATCATTCCATGTGCAGCAAAACGTTTAGATTGGGCCTCAACTGTTAACTTCTTTCAACATTTGCCAACGGTTTATCAAATGTTCCCAGAAGGTTGGCCTGGTTTAGAATTTGTGCGTCTTTTACCGACAATGTTTGAAGATGACAATAAAAAGCAAGTTTCGGTGCTGACAGAAATGCATTACCTCTTGAGTGATCAGGTTATGATGGCAACAATCCCACGTAGTCGAGCGTTTGAAACCTGTGCCGATACCTACAGCACAGTGTTTGACTTGACTGCTAAGAATTTTGAAGGTGGTAAAAAAACTTTATCCACCGCGCAAGAAGCGGTTCATCGTGTGGGACTGGAGCTTGAACGCACTCTTCACAACCATTGGGCGCACCGTAATCAGGAGTGATACATGGTGATTAAAACCTCCGAATTGAATGCGCGTTTGTTTGGTAAAGCAGATAAACGACGCGTAAAAACAGTACAAGAAGCGCAAAAAGCCGTATCAGATAAAGCAACAGTGATTGCATTGTCCGTGGCTGGTGAAACCACCGTTGAGTTTCAACTTATTCGCATTCCTTCAGCAAATATTGCGTCTCGTACGTCGGTGTTTGTCAAAAATGCTCGAGAGCAGTCATTTCTTAATGAACTGGCACTCTCTGATATTCTCAGCACACTCCAAGATCGGGGTCAACAATATCCAGCGGTGGGACGGTGGCTGGATGACGATAAAATAGAAGTGCTCGATGGTAGTCGTCGACGCATGTCATGTATTTTAGCGAGTCAAGATTTTCTCATTTATGTCGCCAAAGGCATTAATAGCAAGCATGCAACATTTTTGTCTAATGTCGCTAATGCGCATAAACCCTTGTCCTTGTTCGAACGTGGTAAAGAAATGCAGACCATGCTAAATAACGGTGATGTAGTTGACCAAAAAGAACTAGCAAAAGTGTGTATGTGCAGTGAGGCTTTAGTTAGTGGCGCGTTAAAAGCTGCTTCATTACCGCTTCTTATTTTACAAGCCTACCCAAGTGTAGTGGAACTGGGCCGACCAACTATCGTGAAACTACACCGCTTGTTCTTTGCATTGACTGATACAGAACAAGGGCAGTTGTTACAAAAGCTGAGTGAAACACCGCTTTGGAGAACTGTGGATGCTCATGGCGTGAGCCGCATTACACGTGAGGTGACCATCATCATTGAAGAATGGCATGAATTACTAAATCCGTCTGTTAAAAAAAATGCACAAGCCATTGATTTGATCAAAGGTAGAGCAAGTTACCATCGTAAAGGCAATACATTCTTTCTTAAGCTGAAGAAGATGAATGAGGAAGATGCGCAAGTTATCTTAGATTTTATTCATTCTCGTCTTGCTTGACTTATTATGAAATACAGAATCGCACAATTGATCATACTTTAAATGAATTAATTATAACTTAACGGTAATATTCATGTTCAATGAACGTGTCATTTTGTTTCCAAATTCGAGTTCAGATAGTTAATGCCAGCATGATTCATGATTAGACAGTTACTTTCGTTTTAAGCATGCCTAGCTATGATAAAAACACGGCTTATCAGTTCTGGAAACGGTGCCTAAGATACTATGATGTAGACACTCAGCCTAAGACCTTGAACACAGGCAAGCATTCCTCGTATGCTCATGCTATCTCGCGCCTGAAGAAGGAGGGACGGCTACGAGCGGATGTCGAGCAACGGCAAGTGAAGTATCTCAATAATGGTATCGAGTCCGATCACGTCTCCATCAAGAAGCTCGTTGTCAGCTCCGGCGGTTTTAAAATGCGAAAGCGAGCCTAGTCAACCATCGAGGGATTCCAATCACTGCGAATGTTGAACAAAGGCCAGTTTGATTTCTGGTTACGTCATGATGAGGGTAAAACTCTTGTTCGGGAGAGATCCGCCTTCATGAATCGTCTATTCAATGTTGAGGTGATTTATCAGTAATCGTTAAGCCCATTACTGGGTAGATCTGCATCCTATAATTAGTTGCAACAGCCCCGGTTTATGATTGCGAGCAATAACAAGTACAGTGCCATTTAGTCAGCTAAATTTTAGACACAAGCTTATGGGCCAACACTTACACTTTCCTATCCCAAAAAATGACATTTTGAAATGTTAAGGGAATCAAGCTTACTCGATAACTGGCCGTTGCTCAATTTCTTAAACTCAATTATTAACTATTACTTATTAATATTTCTGATATTTTTAATATTTATAACATTTGAAAAATGATTCACATAAACCATAATTCTCTGTTGAATAAAAATAAAATGCATATTAGTGTGGACTTTCCCTAACGACTGAGGATAACTCTCAAAAGGAAAATATTATGGAAAGTGCAAAAAAAATGTTCACCAAGCCAAACGAAGATGATTTTGATTTTAATTGTGTTCCTTGGTAATTAACTACCATCAAAAAGGCTGGCTTATATCCAGCTTTTTTGTTTTATAATAGGAAGTAATCATGGACAGTAGAGGGTATCCATTTTTAATTAATATAGAGACCAAAAGTAAAAAATTAAATGATGATGCAACACTTAAAAAATTATTTAATAAGATACTTGATAATTCTAGTTTTACAGTTGTTGGCTTTCTAGATAAAAAATTTGAAGGAGGTGGAGGAGGTGTATTTCTTCTTTCTGAATCTCATTTGTCCTATCATACTTATCCAGAGAATGGTTATATAAGTATTAACCTATACACTTGCGGAAAAGAGCCTTCCACATCTGATTTTAAAAGTATAAAAAGCATTTGTATCCAATAGAAAACATAAACATTTCAAGAGTTGTACGAGGTTTAAATGGAACTAGAACTAAGACCGTTAAAAAACTAAAATTCAAGTACCAGTTTCCAGTTTATAATTTCTTCTTCCCTAGCCAGATTAATATAGATAATTCGTTGTTATCAGATGTACTATCAAACTCTAATAAATGGATATCAAGTAGAGTGCATACTTTCATTTTCCTTTTTGTGAAACTATATGTTTATTTTGTCCATTCACTAAGGGTTTATATAAGAATCATAGTGACATTGACCGATATGTTTCAGCAATAATAAAAGAAATTGAAATTAAGTCTCATTTAATAAAGCTAAATAAAATTCCTATTGAATCTATATTTTTTGGTGGTGGTACACCGTCGTTGCTTTTACCGGAACAAATTAAAAGAGTTAGTAAAATTATAAAAAAACATTTTGATTTATCCAAGATAAAAGAGTTTTCTATTTGAAATAGAAGTAAAGAGCTTAACTTTAGATAAGGTCCAAGCTATGAAGGAGATAGGAGTAACACACCCTAGGTTTGGACTACAAACATTTAACCAAGAATGGCGAAACAACTTTAATTTAACCGCTTCTATTGAACAGATTAAATCAGCAAGTAAGATTCTCAACGATAATTTTGATTACGTGTCATTTGACATATTGTACGGAATGAATGGCCAATCGATCGAAGAAATGGAAATTGATTTGGAACAAGTAATCTCACTCAATACTTCAAACATTGATATTTATCCAATAGATAATGTCATGACATAAGCAAAATTACATAAATTAATTTCACGAAAAGGTTATCCAATAACAAAAGCTATTGATAAACATAATATGAGACTTTTTGTGGACAGTTACATGAAAAAACATGACTTGATGCCTCATAACGGTCATGGCTATTTCAGAGAAAAGCCTTGTAGTTCTGTTGTATCAGACAGCTATAGTTTTGTTTATCATGAGCATGTTTACAGTTATTCGGATAGAGATCTGATTGGATTTGGTGTTAATGCCGTCTCATCTATAAGAAACCATGTAGTCACTAACACATCAGGCCGTGAAGCCTATATCAAAGCCATTGATAATGAAATAATTCCTTTTTCTATCTCCAAGCACTCCGACATTATGGATATGGTGAAACCTTTACTCCTTAGGCTGCCATATCACGGTGAAGTTGAAAAATGCTTAGCTAACTATGAGTATCTACCACCAGAGTTTACTTCTAAATTTAAATCATTGATTGATTGCGGTTTAATAGAAGAAACACCAGCCAAATACAAATTAACAAAAGAAGTCTGGGATTGGTATACAAATATAATGTACTACTTAATGCCACAATCTGAAAAAAATCATATAAGTAAATTTATTTATAGTGAACTAGATAAACCTGGAAAAAGCATTGTTATGGATGAGTTAGTTTATGAATAATGAATTATTACGACAGGAAAGGGATGATTATATAAATCTCACTACCTCAAATTATACAGTATTTTAGTCAAAAATAAAAAAATCTTAGATATGTTTTGATTATGAACTTTCTCGCGATCTACTAAAGAACAAATCTCTTTGTACTAAATCTAGGCTAGATATACCATTGGAAATGTTTTCGTCTGAAGACGATAAGACTTCCATAAAAAAATTTCAACAAAGAATGTTGTTTAGCTTAATATTTAGAGATGAAGTTAAATCAAATTTCGTTAAGCTTGTAATTTGTAAATACAATAAAAGTGATTTTATTGACCTAATTCCACAATTTAATCCCTCACATGAGATGAAGATTAATTTAGCTGATCACTAACGTGAAATTAATAAAAAATATCTCTATCTATAACACACAAAGACCTTGAGTTAATTATTGATAAAGCGATATTTTGTAGCGATTTTTTCAACGGAAAAAATAAAATCTAAAGTTCATTTTTTAGAAATAGCAAAATCTTTCAATTTCATGTTTGATTTTATATCAAACAATCACTCAATAATTAATGTATTACGCCAGGAACAAACAGAGTTATCACAGATGAATGACCAACTGACGGCTGAGGTGGAGGCGTTAGGTAAAGAGTTAATGGCTATGACTGAAGCCCGGAATGACTCGAAGGCTGAGTGTGCACAGCTTACTGACTCTTTGGCTGCTATACAGAAAGTAAAAGAGAAGATTGAAAGTGAAAAAACTAAAGTGGTTGAACAAGCTGAAGTTGCTAAAGTTAAAATGACGGGATTGTTGGCTTTGAAGGGTGAGTACAAGACACAGATTGATGATCTCAAAGCTCAGCTGACAGATGCCTTATCTTCTGAGAAAAAGCAAGTATTACGAAGTGGTAATAAGAAAACGCAGCCAAAACCAAAACCGGAGGAAAAATAATTTCGAGGCGTTACTTTAAAAGAGAATACCAAGGTAAAGATACAACGGTTTTAATGGGTTATGACAGACCATTAGGCGGTTTCTTCATGGTGATTGAAGACGCTGGCCAGGAGGACGATGAATATATTTACAGTAATCTTTATGAAGAAATTACACACCCTAAAAGTTTGGAACTATATAGAGCGAAGCTTGAACAACTTGGGATAAATGGCTAGGTGACTAACCAGAATGGTCAGCCCATTAGCACTATTCAAGTAATCAGCCTTTCTCATAAGCCAGATAACAAAGGGGAAGGAGTGAAATCTAAAAATGTTTTTCACTATTTACCAACTGGTTCGTTTGCTGCTGCTATTTTGCTATCAGGTATGGATGCCCCAACAGGTGGTCAATTAAAGAGTCAGCCAGTACCTGTTTTGCTTCGAGTAATGGATGCTGGGCAATTACCTAATTATTGGAACAGTGATATAGTTGGCTCTCGAATATGAACTATGCCACTGTTACTAATCCGGGTGTCTACGAGGGGCAGTCTGCGCGGTATGCAACTCTTTGGGAAATGTCTACCAGGGCACCTATTACGCAACCTTTCAATTTCATCAATGCACAAACACTTAAATTTAGCGCTGGATGTGGAGGTATTGATTTCTTTGCAGGGGGGCTTGTCTGCCATCGATGCAAAGCAGTTTGTCGAAAACTTACGTGCAATAGGGTAAAACGCCCAATCATTGGCATTTATGCTTGCGATCCAAATTGTATCACCTCAGCTTTCAGGAGTTATGGAAGATATTAATACCTGGGCGTCAAAGCTGAATTAGATGAATATGGATTCATGCCAGGCTGCTACTACTTTAGTGGGTGGCACGATGGACTTCTTTGGAGCTAAAGAAGGTAACTGTACCGTAAAACAAATGCAAGATTTCGGAGAAGACTGGAGTACAGCAAATTACGCTTGTACAACTGGTGGTTCGATAAAACCAACTGAAGCGTCTGAAAGAGATGCAAACAAAATCGACTTCGTAAAAGGAAACCTTGCTTGGTATGTGTTGATGCAAGACCCTTTTTTCAAATCTGATACTGAGTTTGCTGAGGTGATAATGAACCTTACTGGCACCGTGATTATTTCTGATGCCGGTAGCTCTGATGACGCTGCTAGTAAGATTCAAATCATTAAACCAGCGATTGTTGGAGATGTGCAGAAAGAACAGTTTAAGAATATTTACACCGCATTACTCTTGGGTAATAAGGCAACAAATAACCTTCAAGTTTATCGTTGCAGTGGTGGAACGTCATCGAATCCTAACTCATGCACGGGAATCACTGGATCTCTACAAACAATATCCTCACCCTGGATTTGACTTTATTCTCGTATAGAGACGATGATGGCTAGCATCATTGATAAAATATATACAGACATTTCTCTTTCCAATGAAGAGAAAGGTTTGATCTCTTCAACAAAAATTCCGCTTTACTGTTACCTTGCAATTACAGCAGCATACTTTCCTCGTGGTTCGGACGTTTCGAGATTAACAAATGAGTATACGAAATTGATTACTCAGGATATTTTGTTGCGTTCTCTTATGCAATTATCGAAAAAGTTAAACAACAAAGTGCTGTACTGAAAGGCGGTATGTCTGAAGCTAAGCGAATAAAAGATTTTCGTGAGGATCTTGACAGTGTTCTCTGAGGCTTAAGTGAGTTGCATAAAAAAAAATGAGTTTAATGTTGAGCAGTATTTTACGATGCAACAGAGAATACAGCTTTACGAAAAAGCCTCAATGAGCCGATTGGGTAGCGGTATGATCACCAGTACTATATGGGGACAATAATTCATGTGGAAAAATTTACTCTTGTGGCGGTGGTGATTTTCTTAGAATGATTTTCACCGGTATTGCACAAATATTTGGGAATAGCGATTACAAAGCGGCGTTACAAAGCGCCGCCCTTATCGGTTTCATTGGAGTTCTTATTTATGTTGCTTTCCAAAAGGGGCAGTTAGATGTGAAATGGGTTGTTGGGATCATTATGACTGTAATGATTTTGATTGTCCCTAAAGTCAATGTCATTATCACTGATAGGGTTGTTCCTGCGAATTCCGCTGTAGTAGGAAATGTTCCACTTCGTCTGGGTCTGACATCGACGGCGTTTAGCAAAGTGGGTGATTGGTTAACAAGATCGTTTGAGAGAGTTTTTTTACCAAACGAAGTAAAATATTCTGGTAATGGGTTACTTTTTGCAAGTAACTTAGTTGAAGAGTCTACTCGGTTCGAAATTACAACGCCTAGAATATCTTCTAATTATGCAGAGTTCTGGAAGAGTTGTGTGTATTACGATTTATCGTTGGGTTTGTACTCTTGGGACCAATTAATCTCATTAAATAATCTTATGGGTTTTCTTGGCTCCAACACATCTCAAACTCGATCGTTTACATATTAGGATTCTTCCGGTAGCAAAAGCATAATTGGTTGTCGAACAGGAATGAATAACCAACTGATAAACGATTTGAACAATGCCAGGATTATCGGACAAAATGTTTTGGCAAATAGTTTAAAACGCGGATTAACCAATTTTGCCAGTGAAGCTGATGCAGCAGCAGCACAGGATTTTGCGTTAGCAAGAGCGCCGGACAACCTTTACAGTAATGGGAAAACTAGCTAAGCGTATGCTTTCCATTATGAGGAATATTTTTGAGGCTTTTATTTACGTAATATTTCCTATTGTAATGTTGTTGGCCATGCTTCCAGTCGCTGGCAAAGTTCTAATGGGGTATATAAAAGTGCTTTTTTGGATAAATATGTGGCCACCTTTATATGCTGTTCTACATTTTACTATGAGTTATTACGGACAAAACGCAGCGTCAGCAGCAGTTGTTCAAGCCGGTTCTAGTTTTCCTATCGGTCTTAGTGTGATGACAAACACTGGATTAGGGCATGTATTGAGTGATTATGCAGCGATTGCTGGATACCTCAGTTTAAGTATCCCAATGATTGCCTGGATGATGGTTTCACAGTCTGGTGCAATGATGGCCGGGCTTGCAGGGCGACTGATGCAGAGTTATGACACCCCTGTGTTTAAAGCCGCGGATGAAGCTACAACCGGAAATCTGCTTCTGGGAGAATGTCAGATACGAAACAGAAAGTGCGTTTCAATCAAATTCAACGCCTAGTGATATACGTGGAGGCGTGATCACTGGCGATGGAGTAGGTAATACTCAACGAACTCTAACTTATTTAACGCTTTTTATCATGATGCAGGTTTCGTTAACCTAAGTATTATGATCTCTTAAGCTCAATGTTCCTCAGAGGAGTTTTTTAGCGGTATGAATGAAACGATCAAGCTTTAATTAATTGTGGCTCACTAATGTTTTGAATTGATGAAGAAACCATTCAGCTATGAAATCAAACTAAGCGGGGGTAATCATGAGGGACCTCATGTATTTAACGACGTAGCCATTACGATAATTTTCATAGTTAAACGTGTATTCTCAATGCCATTGAGAGGTCTGAGAAGATTCATTAATTTTGTTTTTAAGTTTTTTCAGCTGCTATTGTCATGCTCTCACTATTCATCCATCAATAAACCGGCCAAAACAGTTAACATCATATTCAAAATGAAGACTAAAGGAACCGTCCAGCACTTAGACGTTGATGCTGCGGAGTTTTGTTGTCTCATTCAGGTGAAAATAAAAAAATTTCAATATGATTAAACAATTTTATCTGTACTTGAATCAAGCAACAAAGCTGGTGGCGCATGGCATAACAAAGTACCTTAGCAGTGCTTTGTTGTTTTCAGCCATTTAAACGCAAATTGACATGGGTGGTGTCTATGAGCAATAATCAATTAACACCTTTTAGGATCTTACCTTCTTTGAGTGCCTGTAAAACAGAAGCTTTAGGTCCATCGGCCACAATGCTGCCTTGCTCTATCACGATGATGCGATCTACCACATCTAGCATACCTGTTTTGTGGGTATTGAGGATTAACGTCTCGTCACGTTTCAGAGAAGCAAGCTGCTGCTTAATGTATTGCTCCGAGCAGTTATCCATTGTACTAGTTGGCTCATCTAGTAGTAAAACTGGGGGACGTCCTAGCATCGCTCGTGCAATTGCGATAGCTTGACGTTGACCACCTGACAACTGATTTCCTCCTTCACCGACTTGCCGTTCTAATCCTGAGGGATCTCTCTGTGTAAACGTTGTGACACCAGATCGATTTGCGGCATCTAGAATATCTTTATCATCAGCTAAGGGGCGACCTAAGGTAATGTTATCGCGAATTGAACCAAAGAAAAGTGTCGGCTCCTGCGAGACACAGCCTATATTACGGCGTATATCAATATTATGAATCTGAGTGATGTCTGTTGCATCTATACGCACAGAACCTTCTATAGTTTGATATAAGCCCATTAATAGACGACTTAAGGTTGTCTTTCCTGAACCTATTCGTCCGATAATAGCTACTTTTTCTCCTGGACGAATGGTAAAGGAAACATCTCTTAACGCGGATACACCTGTATTTGGATAGTGAAAATTTACACGATCGAATTCAATTTTTCCGCAAATAATCGGACGGTGGATGTAGCAACGATTATTCTCTTGCTCCGAAGGCATATGCATTAATTGGTTGATAATGGTCATCGCAGATTTTGCTTGATTATAACGAGTGGAAAGCAATGATAGCTGTATCATGGGTCCGACAGCCCGAGAACTTAGCATTGAGGCTGCAATCAAGCCACCCATAGTGAGGTCCTCGTCAGCAATTAGGTAAACACCAAAGACTATCATGGCAATTAATACAAATTGCTGAATAAAGCTTGCTGCATTTTGAACTGAGTCTGTTAAACGGCGGGTCTTAATCCCCCAGTTTGCCATGTGAGCAACTGCTTCTTCCCAGCGATATTGAAACTGGTTTTCTGCACCTAAAAGTTTAATAGTTTCTAGACCTGCCAAACTTTCAATTAAGTTAGCGTTCTTTTGAGAGGCAAGACGAGATTCTTCTTTGATAGTATGGCGTAGAGGTTTCTGAATGAGCATAGCATGTATTGCTAAAAATAACACAGCAATGATGGGTACTAGTACCAGAGGCCCTGCAACAATCCAAATAATGAATAGGAAGAAGAATGCAAATGGTAAATCAATTAAGGCGGATACTGATGCTGAAGTGAAAAAATCACGGATAGATTCAAACTCTTGCATGTGTCGTGCAAACGCCCCAACTGAAGGTGGTTTTGCTTCCATTCGTATCCCCATGACTTTTTGAAAAATGCGTGAAGAAATGAGCAAATCAGATTTTTTACCAGAAATATCAATGAAATAACTGCGTAGTAACTTTAAAATGAAGTCAAAAATAAATATAATAAAAATTCCGCTGGCCAATACCCATAATGAGTCAAAAGCCAAGTTGGGAATAATCTTATCATAAACAATACGTGAAAAGAGAGGGGTTGCAATAGCGAAGGCATTAATAAAAATGGACGCCAATAACACATCACGGTATATTAATCGTGACTCCCATAATGTGTTCCAAAACCAGTGTCCATTTCTCTCCTTTGACATCTCAGGTGAACGTTCGTCATACCTGATCTGTTTCTTGAATAGAAAGGCCCGTCCGAGGTACTCTTCATTCAGATCGTCAATTTTGACCACTATTGGTGTGGTATTAATTTGCGGTGTGACTATCTCAGCTTCGCTATTTTGTTGATTAATGCTGAGCAGAATACATGCATTGTTTCCTTTTTGTAGTAATACACAAGGGCACAAAAGAGAAGAAAGATCAGTGAGAATTATTCTTGCTTCTTTGGCTATGATTCCTGCTCGTTCTGCCGCTCTTGGGAAAAGAAACGGAGACAGGTAGCCATCCGAAATAGGTAGCCCTGATACTAATGCATCGGGTGAGTTCGCCTGACCGAAATATCGGCTTACGTAAACCAGAGATTGTAATAATGGATCTTTAACCATGATATTCTACTTTTTCGTCGAAGATGAATCCTTGAAAACCATTAACAAAAAGTTCAGACAGTTTGTTTATTTGTGTTTCAGTTTCTACGCGTGTGGCAATGGTGGTGATATTTAAGTTGTGTGCCGTACGGCATATTGCGGCTAATACATGATTTTGTGCTTCATTGTCAAGATTAGTGGTATATGCAAAATCTATTTTAACGTATGACGGTTTGAATTTATTCAAGTAATCCAAAGCTTGGAAGTGACGGCCATAGTTATCAACACCAAAGCCAAAATTAAAACGGTGGGTTTGTTCTGTAAGTAAACTGATGTGATCCGGATAACGAACAAAAACACTTTCTGGGATCTCTAAAAGTAAACGATCCGCTAGATTTCTGTGTTCCTGCATCATGGTTGTTAGCCAGCGAATAAAAGATGCATCAATTACACTAGTTTGTGTCAAATTAATAGCGATAGGGCCGAGTGATTCTTCATCTGTTAGGCGTTCAATCATGTGACTAACAACATAACGGTCAAATGATCCTCCAAGCATTAGCTGTTCTACAGCGCCAAGAAAGTGTGAAGCTCCGTAGTAATAACCTCCACGCTCAATGGCTGAAAACACTTCTTGGTGAATAACATGTTTATCACTGGTTGATGCAGATTGAAGTTTAAATACGAACCAATCGTGAGCAATTGAATCAATAATAAGTGATTTCCACTGTTGTTTACCCATCGACGCATCATGTGTTGTTTGATCAGCCATTGATATTGGATGATTAGGTTCATTGCGGGCTTGGGTAAGGGCATTATCGGCTTGAGCAAGGAGCACACTGGTATCGCGATTTTTTGCATCATTCGCCACTAAACCAATAGCTACTTTGGGAGGACTGATATCCATTGGCTCCTGTTGCATATCAGTAACAATATCAAGCAAGTGTTCCCCTATTATACGCATATCATCATTGCTGCAGTTTGGCGCTAGTATTACAAATTCATCTTTAGAAATGCGTGATGCAGTGTAGTCGGCATCTGCAATAGTAGTGTTCAGTTTCTTGGCAAACTTTGTGACCATACTGTCACCTTGCTCAAAACCTTGGTAATGATAGGTGTCGGTTATCAAATCTACTTTAGCTATGACAAAGCCACCAATGGCAGATTCAATAAGCCAAGATTTTAGTTGACCCAAAAAAAAGCTTCGATTTCCCAGCCCAGACACGGTATCTCGGTACGCATATTCACGAAGACGTTCAGCTTCTCGTGCTTGTTGCTTGAAATAGTTTTCTAGCTGATTACTCATCTGATTAATTGCACTAACAACGGTTTTTAGTTCTGTTGTTGGAGGTAAAGGAATGGGGTCGCCGAACTGATTATGTGCTATTTCTTTTACACGGTTAGTAATTAATGCAAGAGGACTCAGTGAACGGCTCAGTTGAATGCCAATCGTTAGAATGGCTATGGCAAACAAAACACCAATCCAAACACTTAGTTGAATGGTCGCATTCCACATTTCTTTGTAAGCATAACCAGGATGGGAAATGACCTCCAGCTCGGCAAGTTGGAGCCAGCCACTAGTAAAAGTTCGCTGTTCTGTGATCAAAGGGAATAAATCGAGCCCAATATACCAATTAGGCACACCTTGGATGGTCACAGGATACTGGCGAATAATTTCGCTACCATCTGACAACATTTTTAATCGAACTTCTTGATAAAACCCTCCATCAAACAGTGCATTAATGACAGATTCAGTAGCTACCTTGTCATCTGATTCTAAATAGGGCGCCATTGCAAGACCCATTGAGTTAATTGTGTTATTTATCTCAGCGGTTTGCTGAGTTAGCAGGAAATTACGTGTTGTATTCAATTCAATACCCATTACTGCAATAATCAACAGAAAAAAAATTGCTAACATCCATGTAAATAGTTGTTGGTATAAAGTCATTGATATTTACTCATCATAGTTTTTCAGTGGTCTTTTCAGCTTTACTCTGCCTATTCGCGCTCTCAGATCATTCCACAATCCTAGACGTGATGCTTTTCCAGCCAATTCACCTTTACCACGTTCTTTCATAAGCCAAAGCCTGCTACCATTGAAACTGTATATAGGTAGTAAATTACGTTGTTTTGATGCTAATTTGATTGTAGGGTTGAGATTATCGAGCAGGACGGGTTCAGATGAGGCTGTAGGGTAATATCCAACAACCATATGGAACTGATTTAGTTTTATTGCCTTCACGTAAATTAAACGTAATTTTTTATCATTAATACCGAGTTCTCTTAAAGTGAAATATTTCGATATACTGAAGTCTTCACAATCACCAGCTGCGCTACCCAAAAACTCGAGTGGCGTAGCCCAATAATCTTCTTTACCCCAAAGGTTAATATCATTGACGAAATGCAGTTGGTTGAAAAAATTATTCACAGTTGTGAGTTTTTCTACTTCAGAAAGATGACTAGCATTAATAACCATACTTCGCCAAGCCATCATTCTCATGCCTGCTCTCTCCCCATAAAATGCAGCAATTTTATTTATCCATTTAATATCAGTGTCAGTGAGCGCTAATATCATGATTGATGGCAACAGGAACAGTAAAAAAAGTGTTGCCTTTTTTTGCATTAGGTACTCTCAGTTATTATTGTTTTCGTCGAGTAAAAATGGTCCAGGCTTTTTTAATATTTCCTTTAAATCCTTTCACATGACCGATAACCCGCCTATTCACCAGTTGTAGTGTTTCTGTTGTGTCTTCAAGCATTAAGTCGTCTTCACCTAAGCCTATAATAGAAAAGCGATCGGCATTTATACCTCTATGTTCTATTTGCGCTTTGACTGCATAAGCGCGTTGAACAGATAAGTCATTATTGTAGTCCTTAGATCCAGGAGAGCTTGTATGTCCTTGCAGTTCAAGAGATGTTTCAGGATAAAGCTTCAGGAATTCAGCTATTTTATCCAGCTCTTCACTATAAGCATGGGCCACAATTGCCGAGTCATTTGCAAATTGAATTCTGAGAGAGTTATCACTTTTAATTAAAAGATATATTGGGCACCCGTCATTATCGATCATTGCGGTTGTTACTGTGTCGTCACAAAGATCACGTGCATCGATGACGCCATCATTATCATTGTCCAACAAATTGTGATGTTGTTCGGTAAGTGCAGGAAGCTCAGCAGAAAGGGTGCATCCTCCTGTTGAAATGAAGAAACCTAGTAACAAGATATGTTTCATTCTTTAATCCTCACGATATAGTATAGATTCGAGCCATTCTTGGGGTACGTTCACACGAAGTGCATTTAAAAGCGTCCCAGTGCTATTTAACACGCGATATTTTGCGGTAATATTCGCATAATGGGCATCTAAATACGCTCGTCGCGCTTCGAATAGCTCATTTTCAGTGTTGAGTAAATCGAGCAATGTACGACGACCAATATGGAATTGTTTTTCATAGGCAATAACAGTCTCAGACGCAGCATTAACGTGTTCTGCCAAGTAAATTTTTTGTTGTTCCGTAAGCTGGTATGCGTTCCACGCGAGATAGGTGCTTTCTTCAAGCAGTCGAGTAGCATTATCAAAAATATTTTTCGATTTATTGATTTGGTATGCGCTGTGACGGATATTCGATAGATCACTACCACCATTGTAGAGGTTTATATGAAACCGTAACATTACACTAAATTCATCTGTTTGTTCTTCAATACCATTCGCATCATTTCTCCAAGATTGGTTGGCTTCAAATGTGAGTTTAGGGTAAAGAAGGCCTTTATTTTGACGATATTGTGCACGAGCTGCTTGAATATCAAGGATGGCAAGCTTGATGACGGGGTTTAGCTTTATAGCGGTTTTTAAAGCGGAATGACGCGTTTGTGGAAGTGCTAATGCGTCAACTTTTGGATCTACCGCATGGTCAAGTGTTACGCCAACAACGCGATAAAATTCAGAGTTTGCATCTTCATGGTTGCTACGTGCGGCCAACATACTCGTAATGGCATGCGCCACGCGTGCTTCAATTTGAGAAAGATCAGCTGTAGACCCAATTCCTGATTCTGTTCGACGCGTTATGTGGGATAAAATTGTGTTATGCACTGCAATATTAGCTTCGGACAAAGAAAGTAATTGTTTCGTTTTCAACACAGCAATATAAACATCCGTCACGCGCAGAGTTTTATTTTGTGCATCGGAAAGCAGTTGAAAGCGCTGAGCTTCTGCTTCGTACTCTGTGCGCTCAATATTATTGAGTGTAGATTTATCCCAAAGTAGTTGCGTTAAGCGCAAATTGGCGTCTTTACGATTTAAATTTTTTTGTCCACTAGTCCGAATGGTGTTATTATTAGTGTATTCATAACCATAACCTGCATCGAAGTTGACGTCAGGAAGGTAACTAGCTTGTGCAGTGCTAATGTCTTCACGAACGCCCATAAAGTCATTAAATGCACTTTTTAGTTCGGGGTTTGTTGCAATAGTGGTTGCTACAGCCTGTTCTACTGAAAAAGCCCAAACAGGTGTGGCAGATGCACTAATGGAGGTGAGGAAAATAAGTTTTTTCCAGTTCAAAAGACTTCTCCCATCAATGGGGTTGTACAATATTTTTTAAAATTATTTTTTTATTCGCGTAATGCTGATTTTTGTACTTGTAATATTGGTTTTAGTAAGTAATCTAGTACGCTACGCTTCCCAGTAATAATGTCAGCAGATGCCGTCATGCCAGGAATAATAGGAAGTTTTTTTCCATCTCCTAGATTATTTGATTCTGTTCTTATTTTTACGAGGTAAAAGCTGTTGCCTTCTTCATCTTGAATAGTATCAGCACTGATGGTTTCAAGAATCCCCTTTAGGCCACCATATACCGTAAAGTCGTAAGCACTGAATTTGATAATTGCTTCGAGCCCTGGATGGAGAAATGCAATATCTTGTGGCGCAATTTTAGCTTCAATCAATAAATTATCCTCGCTGGGCACTATTTCAACCAAATCCATACCTGGTTGAATAACGCCGCCAACGGTGTTGACGTGTAGTTTTTTGATTGAGCCATTAACCGGACTTAATACGACGGTACGTGCAACTCGATCTTCGAGTGTCACGCGTGTTTCTGTCATAGAGAGCAGTTTATCTTCGACATCCTTGAGACGCTCTTGTTGTTCGGCACGAAACTTCAAAGCAATATCAATATGCTTGAACACTGCCTCTTGAAGAGAAGAAGCCAGTGAAGGAAGAGAAAGTTCGGCAGAAGAGAGTTCGCGTTTTGTATCATTGACCTGGCGTTGAAGTTTGAGTAAATCGATTTGAGATACTACTCCTTCGTCAGCAAGTGGCTTAGTTATCGTAAATTCCTCCAGTGCATACTGATAGCTTTTGCTGAAATTTTGTATGCGCGCCATAATTTCAATAACTTCTTGTTCCTTTTGGTGAACTTGCTGAGATGTTACTGCAAGCTGGTTATGTAAATTATTAAGCTTTTCTTTGTACTCTGAGCGCTGGCGCGAGACAATAGTTTGGTGATTATCAATAAAATCAGGTGGGATAATCAGATTCGCTCGAAATAAAGTAACACTTTGCTTCCAATCCTTCAGATCTAGCTCGAGATTAACTACCACCGAGTTAATTAGTGCTTTCAGTGTAACTGAACTACCTTTCAAACTAGTGAGTTCCTGAACTCTTTCACGGAAGTCTGAACGAAACATGGTATCATCAATTAACAATAACTGTTGTCCCTTATAAACACTGTCGCCTTCTTGTATCAACAACTCTTTCACGAGGCCGCCTTCAAGGTTTTGAACGATCTGAAGATGGGATGACGGGATCACTTTCCCTTGCCCAATCGTGACTTGATCTAATTCCGCATAAGATGCCCATATCATACTGATAGTGACGAAGAGAATAATGATCCATAATAATATGCGAGCACTTTTAGGTGTCGATAACAACAATGCTGCAGTTTTATCATCGATATAATCCATATGCTCACTGGCTGGCAGTGGGAAAAGTGACTTATCATTTTTTTTCATTATCCTGCCAACTATACAGCCTTTATTACACTTTGTTTTAAGCGTAGTTTATCTATTCAATTATCACTAATCAGAAGTAATTTAAAATCGATGTTCTATCTCATTGATCTTAGTAATAAGAATATTGAAAATAAATATAATCTTAGGTTCTAAGGTGGGCATAGGTTAATTAGTTCATGTATTGCCGTAACTTTCTTTTTTAAATCCGGAAACTTCATTATTAATCTACGCTTTCAACAGTTAGATGCACTTAAATATTCAGGTCTATGAAAAATATTCGCTAAAAAAACAACTAACTGGGAGCAACATAACCAAGCTATTAATCAATAGTGGCTCACTAATATTCTGGATTGATGAAGAAGTTATTTAGCTATGGAATTAAGCTAAGCCGGGGGAATCATGGGAGACCTCATGCATTTAACGACGTAGTCATGACGATAGTTTTTATAGTTAAACATGTATTTTCAACGCCATTTATAGGTCTGTAAGGATTCATTAAGTCTGTTTTTAAATTTTTTTTAACTGCTATTGTCATGCCCTTACTATTCATGCATTAGCAAGCGATCCAAAAGGGTTAACGTCACGTTTAAGACGAAGAATACAGGAAGCATATAGCACTTAACCATTGGTTCTACGGAGCTCAAAGTCTACGGAGAAGAAAATTAAAATAACAAAGTATAGTGCTGATGGGCAACGGTGAGTCTGGCACAAGTTACATTTAACGGTAGATATAAATACGCATAACGTTATTTCTGCTGAGTTAAGTGCATCAAACGTGACTAACAGTGAAGTACTACCTAGCTTATTCAAGCAGATCCGTCGAAGAATCAATGAAATATCAGCCGATGGTACTTACGATACCGTTCGTGTTAAACGAACCATTCCAATCATCTTCCAAAAAAAATTAATTTTTAAAAACAGAATTATCTATATAATTTAGCGGCCAATCACCAAAAGCTATGAGGTTCAAGTTAGCATACAAAACGAGATATGGTTACCAACACTGCCTATTAGAGGCGGCAATGGTTCGAGTCAAAAATTACTTAAAGGGACATTAAACCTAAGGGATCACAACGCTCAAATTAACGAAACTTATGCCATGATAAAAGCATGGAATAAGCTAGGTATGGCTAAAACGAAGCTATTGTCTAATAATAAATCATATTGGGATTTACTACCTAAACTTAAACTAGGAAACAAACCAATTTACACTGTAAAATTTTGTTTATAACTCATTAAAACTAAGTTAATGGTTCAGCCATCACTTCTTTACCATTAGTCACAAGACGACAAGCACCCAATTCATTGGTAATCGATAATGCTGAACCACCAATCTGACAATATACCCCTGGAAAACAGTGCTTGAATACATCAATTGTATGGCTCCTATACACGGTTTTTAATTGCACTGAAGTTGTATCTAGCTTCGCTTTCAATTCCATGATACGTTCAAAATGATATATTTTAGTCCAAGCTAATCGCTCTGTTAATGCATCTAAGCGCTTATTTGCAGGTTGTTGTAACAACTTCAATTCAGCATCTTTGATCTTTATAATTTGATCATGTTCATTCACCAACTCTTTCGTCATTTGATCGGTATTCAAGAGCAATTCACTTAATCCAGTAAATGCATGTATGCGAGTAACAACACCCGATGTAGCACCTAATGTCACAACTTTAACATCACCACGAGCAACATGGGTTCCCCCGGTTAGAGTTCCGCTGCGACGAGTTTGATCGCAAATCAGTAAGTTGCTATCCGTACGAGTGCTACAGTGCATGGCATGCTGGCTAATAATGATGTCGCCCTCAGCTTCTATATGCGCATACTGAGCAAATTTCGCTATCATTGCTCCTTTTGCTTTCATACGTGTAGTGACGTTCTGTTCTGGATGAGCCTGTTTACCTAAGATTCCATTGTGAATGATAATGTCTCCGCCCGCTTCAAGCAATGCTGTTTCAACAACACCCCCTACGGTAATAGAACCTGAAGCCTGAACACGCATCCCTGCATTGACATCGCCATTAATCACGACGCTACCTTTAAAATTGACATGTCCCGTAGCTACTGTTACAGATTTCATACACAATGCATTATCAACTTCTACTCCTTCGGGATGAAGTATAGGCATACCAGCCGTCGTTGAAATAATTACATTTTCATCGCTGCTGCTAAATTCACTGCCAGAAAAAAGACGCAAAGGAGTGTCTTTGCCTGCTGTAGTTGCTAATACTTTACCGTCCACTCGAAATCCATCGATCCCTTTTGTTGGAGGGGTGCGTTTAGCCAGCGGCTGACCTTCCTGAACTGTAATCATTTGTCCCAAATCACGCATATCTACCGTTCCATTTTCTCTTTTTTGAGGACGTAAAATACGCGATTTACTGTCTTGTACAAGATAAGTGAGCTTAGAGTCATCACCTGCAACCGGCAACTTGCCAGCTGCGATGGGGGCTTCGAGATATTTTCCTGGTTGAAGATGAGAAGATGCTGTGAGTAGTTTTTGCAATATTTGTTTTTTGACACCACGAATAATTTGAGCTTGTTTCAAAGCACCGAGAAGATCGTCCTTTTTTATTGGGTTACCACCACATGCCCCGTTAACCCGCAGAAATGCCGTCATTTTTTTTTCACCGAAACGTGCGCTGACCGTTGCATCACGACGCACAGCAACTATGACATCTTCAGGTTCTCTATGCTCTCCACCAGTAGAAGAATTGATTCTAGAAATCACTGTTTCAATGGTCTCTTCAAAACGAAAAAAATTAGCAACTTTATTGTCAATCAACCAGTCGATAATATGCTTCTTTTCAATTTGGGTGGAGCCATCATTTATCTTTTGTATGATGGTAATATAAACTCGTCGACCATCATTGGACAACCGCAAAAGATATTGCAGCATGTAATCCCCTAAATAAAAACATTAACAATGTGAGCTAATATCACATTTATATTCTACATATATATATAGCTTCTCGTGTCGCGAACTCACACTAAATTAAAGATGATCGCATGAAATCCTTAACGATGAACTCAATACAATTATCTTCATCATGTAAATTAATTATGTATTCAATTAATTTAACTTAGTATAGGATACTATCCTTTACGTAGTGATTTTTACATTAATTTTGTTAATTTGAGCATTGTGATCCCATTAAGCTCAATGTTTCGCTAAAAGATTTTTTGATTCGAAACATGGCGTCTTTGATAGGGCACCTATACTAACTACGCCTCGTTTTTTAAGATTGATTGGAACTTTATAAGGTCTGGTAACTGACCGATAAATTACGCTATGATATAAGTGTTAAATAAGCTGACCGGATTAGGTATGCTTAAAAAAAGTGATTGTTCAATCATTAATAATTAGAAAACAAAGCCAACAAACTAATTGTTGGCTTTGTTCTGTACCTAAATGCTCAACAAAACTGTTCAGTTACGCCTCATTAGTTGGTTAACTCACCACGCATATTTTGCTGAAACATAGCACGGGTGACATCAATAGGCAGTTTTTGACTCAATAAAAAATGTAGTTTTGCTAATGCAGCTTCTGTGGTCATGTCATAGCCGCTTAAAACACCAGATTCAGCTAATGCGCATCCAGTTGCATACCCACTCATATTTACTTTACCGGCTAGACACTGCGTGAGGTTTACTACGATAATCTCGCGTCGAGTAGCTTCTGTAAGCAAACCGAGCAGTTTTTTATTTTTTGGGGCATTACCCACTCCAAATGTCATTAATATCATTGCATTAACTGGTTGTTTCAAAGCGTTGCTGATTACGTCAGGTGATATGCCTGGGTATATCATAATAATAGCAACGGGTTGATTTGTGATGGTGTGAACATTGAATTCACCATTTGAGTTTTTATCAATTTCAGCAGAGCTATGCAGTTGAATATTTATACCAGCTTCGAGCAGTGGCGGTAGATTCGGTGACGTAAAAGCGTTAAAACCATCTGCATGAGATTTAGTACTTCGATTACCACGCAGTAATTGGTTGTTGAAAAATAGAGTTACTTCATTGATTGGATAGTTTGCTGCAATATGAAGCGAGTTCAACAAGTTCGATTGACCATCAGAACGCAGTTCTGTCAAGGGAATCTGTGAGCCAGTGACAATAACGGGTTTATCTAGATTTTCGAGCATGAATGATAAGGCTGACGCTGTGTATGCCATCGTGTCAGTGCCATGCAGAACAACGAAGCCATCATAGTTGTTATAGTTATCGTGTATATTATTTGCAATACGTTGCCAATCAGCTGGTGTCATATCCGCAGAATCGATGAGGGGGTTATACTCATGCATCGTGAATTCTGGCATTTCTGGACGATGGAATGCAGGCATCTGTTTGAGTTGTTGCTGCATGCAACCAGAAACAAGAATATAACCTTGTTCAGATTTTAACATGCCGATCGTCCCACCAGTATAGGCAATGTATATGTGTTTTCTTTTCATCTGCACAATTTCAACGTAGCCGAAGTAATGGTGATATTATACGTGTCCTTTGCATAAAAAAACTAGTGTTTGCCTAATGCCGCTTATTTTAAGTGATTGAAAGAGCTTAAGAAGGCTTCATAATAGCTTTATTTTTTAATTCAAGTTCAGATAGTAAAGTTCAATATGGTTAACTATTAAACGATTGCTTACATATTTGGAATATCTAACTTGGTTAGTTTATCTGACACTTTTATCATTATGTAGGCCTCGCTGATTTGAGCATCGTAACCCCTTAGTCTGAATGTCCCTCTCAGTAGTGTTTTGATTCAAAAGCTTTCCGTTTTTGATAGGGAACAGCAAACCATACTTTGTTTTTTTATGCTGACATGAGTCGTATGACTGCTGGTAACTAATCACTAAATTACGTGGATGATCTCGTTCCCAACAAGTTGTTTCTTTTCTTGGTGGAATGGGTAAAATTGCTCGTTTAATACGAACAGTTTCATAAAATTGTCTGGTGTAGTAAGCACTATTGCCTGATATTTTATTGATTCTTCGGCGAGTTTGTTTGAGCAAGTTAAGTAGCGCTTCACCGTCAGTCACATCTGATGCACTTAACTCAGCAGCAATGATGTCATGCGTATTTATATCTACCGCTAAATGTAACTTGTGTTAAATTTACTACTTTTTATTAGTGCCATGCCCTTTTACTTTTCGTTTGCTCTCACCGTAGACTTTTAGTCTCGTAGAATCAATGGTTAAATGCTGAATAATTTTTTATTTTTTCATCTGAAACGCGATGTTAACCGTTTTGGTTTGCTTGCTAATGCATTAATAGTGAGGGCATGACAACGATAGTTGAGCAAGTTAAAAATAAAATTCATGACTCATTGTTGACCTCTCAACAATCTTGAAAATACGTGTTCTACCATGAAAAAACCGTTGTAATGGCAAATTTACTGAATAAATAAGGCTTCCCACGATCACTTTGCTTAGTCTGATTTCAATTACTAATTGGCTGATCCATCAATCCAGAATGTTAGTGAGCTGCGATTGATTATACTGCTTCCAGTTAGTTGTTTGATAGCGAAACTTGTCTATCACCTGAATATTTAAGGGAACCTAGCTGTTTAGAATGTAGATTAATAGCTTAGCTTCCTAATTTAGGAAACAAAACCATAGGTAGGCCTAAAACGAAAGCGAGTGTTTAATAGCTCATTATATTTGGATTTGCTATTTGAATTCAAATCACAAACAAAGCTTATGTGAAACATTAGATTTGTCCTTGTGGGAACCACATGATGAAGCTTTGAGTAATAACCCATAACCATTATTTTTGATTTCATCATGTCTTCGGCATCTAACATAAATGCAAAGACTTGTTTGAACGCTGGAGTAAACCGCTTAAATGCTGCTTGAGAGTATATGCGAGGAATAGCCTTGATCTCATCAAGGGATGCGCCAGATTCTCTAAGTTTTTGTCGTTTGATGTCACCAGCATCATTCGATAGGTAGCACGACTCTATCTCTAGGAACCCTGCAAGCTTTAACATCTTGCCCCCAAAGAGTTTTATATTTTTCTTGAAGTTCGGTGTGTGTGATCCCTTTAAACAGTTGAAGCCCGTTGTTGTCGTGTAACGCGATTTCATATTTATTCGAATATTTCCTAATCGTCCACGATTCAATGTTCATTGAACTGATAAGCACCGTGACCACTTTGATTAAATGGACACGTTGCTTAGTTTGAAGGGTCTTCATTATGCTTTTGCATTGATGCAGTGGAGCCAATAACCCTCGATGACAACGTAATGGATCGTCAATGAAATCACAAAAGGCTAACAAGATTCGTTTTTGATAATGTGTTAACCAGTGGATACCATCACTCATCCCCGGAAGATGTCTCATACCAAACGTCTGTAAGTAATTCAGACATAACTCGGCTTGTTGCTGCTCTATGCCGGTCATTGAGGATAGGGATCTGTAGTCATCGCGTAGCGTTTTGGCTGTCATGAATGATTTTTGGAGGCCACTGGGGATTACTCCGGCGCTTAATACCTTGATATGCAATTTGCACAATTGCTAATCCATCGACTCTGCGACGGTCGTGTGGTGCGCGAATTCGTGGATACGGCTTGTGCGATGTTTTTTCATTTTGCACCCCTATGAATAACACAGATGAACAAAGGCCCATCATGTATAACCTTACCTAAAGAGAGGATGAATAGTTTAACGTCTTTCATCAGACACACCTTTTAAACAATTACCAACACCAGTTATCCAAAGATAGGAGAGGTATTGATTAAAATTTGCATCATATGCTGTGACGCAATGGAATTTTCTGGTGTTACCGCAAGACGACGAATACCAGCTTCAGAAGTATATAGGACCTCGCCATTTTCCTGACTTGAATCCCTTTAATGAACTCAAAGTTGCACTTAACAGACGCAAATGTTGAAGCACTTACCAAAAGAGCAAAGAAGGTTATAATACATGTTGTTTTTTTCATTTATAGTACCCTACCCATCAAAAAATTTTTCATCTATTAGATAGTAAATGCTTCGGCCATTCATTTGATTTTGGTTTAAAGAAACACCAAGTTCTACATCACTGGCTGCGCCAGTTCTTACTTTTCTAGCTCGAATATGCGGATTTATTAAAAGGGCCATCACAACAAAAAAAAATGCTGAGAACATAAATGAGCTCCTATAGTTTCAACTTAATGAGTGGCCCTTAAAAGTAAACTTACAAAATTTTTCATCTATTGGTCAAAATGATCGATGCAATAACCTCAAGAACTCCCCGACTATCGAGCACTGGCTTATCCTCATATAGCCCTGGAGTGAACTTAAAATGTTGAATGATAAAACTGACCCGGATACCGGCAAACGGGTCTTTGAATTGCTTCATTGATTCAGAACATTTTTTAAGAGTAGAGTCGATCAATAGATCAGAGTTTGTAATATCACCTTGCCAATCATCCCGATAATTTTCTACACTTCGAACGGGATAAAGGAAAGTGAAATATTTAAGCCCCTTGCTCTATTACAGGTTGGCCATCTTTATCGTTAATGAATTTCTAATACAATACTTCTCATCAATCACTTAGGTTCAACTTCGTTGTTAACAGGTATTTTAAGTTCATTGATGATTCGAATTCGCGCACGAGCTTTTGCTCGTTGATATTGCAGCTCTTTTTCTTTCTTCTTGGGTTTACTCATCAAGCAGTTCCTAACTAATTTTAACAAAATAAAGACCTACAACTACTGATAGTGGTGCTTTACTTTGTGCCTATTCACTTTAAAGCAGGCTAGGCGAAAAGATACCCTGTGAGATCGCTACTCTTAGGGTGTGTTTAACGGAATATTGGCTTCCGCTGTCGATACGCACGTTACCACAACGTGCGTATTGTTTTGGCTTATCTACCATGACTTAATTTGTTAAAGAGCATTTTCGATTTTCGTTTAGTTACGTTCTAAGCGAGATCCAACTTTGGCAATTGAAGCGTAGAGTTTTAAATGGTCTTCAATTCTTATTTTTGCCTCTTGTCGGAAAGAACGTGCAGATTCAGAACGTGACGTTTTTAACCTTTTTCGATGTTCACCGTCCAGAATAACTGTAATCTTTAGTGCTTCAGAATCCTTCATATCAACTCTCATTGATTAAATTAAATTCAGAATGAATCAATTTGTAGCCATATTCATTTAAATAATAATTTGTTGTTACCCACTATTTAAGTGGGTATTTGGGTGGCATTTAAGTATTTATAAATTTTTTGATAAGTGGTAGCAAAACTCACTGAAAAGTCGGCTCAAGAAGATAAAACGAAGATCGTTAGTAGAATGACAATTAAGTTTTGTTTTGATTGCATTAAAGTGATCTTGTATTGTTGAGTTTGAAATATTGAAGTTTACTGTCATTTTTTTGGGAGTGACACCCATAGAATATGATTCTAAGATTAAGTATTGTTTGTGAGTTAGTTCGAGATAATGCAAAATGAAAATTATTAAAAGAAGTCGCTTGCATAAAAAGGTCTTAGATTAGCGTACACGCTAAATAATTAGCATAAGGGCTAATTATTTCAATTGAAATTGTATTAATTAAGATGAATTGAAATGCAAATTAAGAGTGCGGGAACGATAGGTTTTTTGGACTACATAGAAAGTCGCTATGGGAGATTACACGGTAATAGAAGGCTTTTTCTAAAAGAAAATCAACATATAACTGCTTCTGAGTTGAGTCGTTGGATCACTGCAGGATATAGATTGGATTTAACGAACGGTGATATATTCAAGTCGTCTAATAAAAAAGTAAATGTCAAAGACATTTTGGTTTTTAATAAATCAAATTGGTTCGTCGCTGACTCTTTCCAATGTTGAATCTTTTGACTATTATTCTATTGAGTTCATAAGGTGTAATGTAGATTACATAGCACGTTATTACTACATATTCTTTTATGTATGTTTCATGAACTAAGAGTGTGTTAGGGGTGGAACCTTGACTAACGAGTATTCGGAAATAGCCGTCTTCCCGAAAGTAGATGGTTTTTTTGTTTTTTGTATTTAAACATTAAGAATGTTGACCTTTAAACAGATCTTGCATAGATTGTAATTTTATTGCTTGGCTTTCCAACCCAGACATTCCTAAGAATCTTTCAGAATCAAAATATGTCGCATATATACTTTACTTGCAAAAGGCAAGAGCAAAACAGACTCAACAGCCAAGTACAGTTTAAATTAGGGCTTAGATGGTGAGTCACATGTGAGCAAATGACAAGTTAGTAAATAACAACCCTCCTACCCTCACTAAACCCGAATATGATAAAGCGTATCGAGCTAAGCGAAAAGCCCGCAAGCATGTGCGTTTAAACTAGATCTTGGTTTCAAATAGACCGAACACTAGTGGCTCACTAAAAGCTCTATGTTGCATTTTTTGTTAAATTAAGAAACTCTCACATAAAGAATAAAAAAACTCTCTTAGAATTTATCTGACGTTGCTTAAAGTATACCTTGCGTCTGAAAACAAACCGATGTTACTTCCGTCACTGAATAGCTGTACGTAGCGAATAGGATCAGTTGAAAGTATTTAGTGTGGATTATGGCAGTGTGATTACCTGTGATTAGTGAATGTTGTGTACTTTGCAAGCGGCTAACTTTTTTTAGGTTTTGGCTCTAGTAATTTTCTCATATCCACAGAGGTTCTTTTCTTAATAAATAGTAATACCTCTAAGATTATCTTTTTATTTAAAAAGCTAAGATCTCCTAATTTCTTTTTTAATATCTTTCCGTAACCTTAAATTAAATTTTTATACACAAAGTTATTACAATATGAACGTGCAGAGATACATACAACAACAAGATCTTAGTTAGCTAACGACAACGGTCCCATTATTCCGGCCAAAAATGACCTTATTGCCGACGTCGAGGAGAGTGACAACGAGCCTTGACTACCCGCGTTGCGGAAAAAAAGGGTGGGACAACAAACAGCCACGCAAAATACCGCAGTTAAGCGGCATTTTCTTAAAAGGATGTTAATTAATGGGGTACTGGATCTCTACATGCGCTCATCATTGAGGCACTTTGAGGGTATTTACTGAGGCCATTTTTCCATTGTTTAAAGTCTTTACGCTTGTGCGTCCAAAAGCTATCTGAGAAAGGGGAATACGTCGCATAAGCCGATGACAACTTTCTGGCCGCGTTCTTGGCAAAGGCTTTCATTTTTGATGAAGGTGTTGCTTTAGCAAAGTTAAGTGAACTAGTGAAGATGCTATGTCGCCACCTATGTTAGATAGAGACTTTTTGGTTATCATAAATAGCGGGTTAAAATTGATGTCCTGTGGCAATTAGCAATGCAAAGAGACGTGAAGGTAACCAATCTGAAGCAGATAGCATCGTGGCAGCATAATAACCAAATTTCGCATATTCTTCTTTGCGGGTTGGGTAGACGCGCGCTAACAACACGAATAAATGTGTACAAAAAAGTACCAATTTCACCTAAAATAGTGTCCCATAATAGCACGTTACTCAGACGACGGGAATAACCGATAAGCAAAATTTCGCAACTGGCTTGAGTGATACCAACGTGCGATAAGTTATATGTTTCTCTGTTTAGTATCAATGCTAATAGGGTGCGGTCGGCGGGCTTGTTATTTTGGTCAATATAGGTTCAACTTATTGAAGTTATTGGATAATGTGCTTCCAGCCAAGGCAATAATAAATTAAATAACCACGGTGCCCAAATCATCTGTTTTAGCACAATAAGCATCACTGCAATCGTAAGCCGTATAGTGATAAGAGATAGTGCTCCCGCAAGGTATTCTTGTTGTGACCCGTCCGCAGAGTGATTTACTTTATTAGCGATGTTCACAGTGATACGTTTCTAAAGGTTTAGCGGGTTTCCACTCAGGGTAACGGGGGGAAACCAATGCAATAGCAAAGCTCCCCACATAGCTAGCAAGGTTGAATATTTTAGCAAAGTTTCAAGCGACATGAGGCGCTCAGTCATTATGCACTAAACAATTCAACCATTTTTTTAATCATTGAGCTTGAGTTTGCAACTGCTAGTGGTAGGAACTCTTCAAACATCATTGGTGCTTCTTTGTCTACGACATCGGAAATAGCACGTACAATCACAAATGGTACGTTGAATTGGTAACACGCTTGTGCAATAGCTGCGGCTTCCATTTCAACAGCAATAACATTCGGAAAATTTCTACGAATGAAGTGTTGGCGTTCAGCTGTGTGAACAAATACATCGCCCGTGCAGATCAGACCTCGCATGACATGTGGTGCAGGATTCATAGTAGCCAGTGCCTGCTCAGCAATGCTCATCAATTTTTCGTCAGACATGAAAGTAATGGGCTGTCCTGCCATTTGGCCCATTGCGTGACCAAATGCAGTTACATCTGCATCGTGATATGCCACGTTAGTCGCGATAACAATATTGCCTGGGTTTAGAGTCGAATCAAAACCGCCTGCAGAACCTGTGCTAATAACTACAGTTGCTTTGAAACGATCGAGTAGAACTGATGTACCAAGCGCAGCTGCTACTTTACCAATGCCAGATTGCAGCAGAACAATATCAATGCCATTCATGTTACCAGTGTAAAATTTGCAACCAGCGATTGTTTGTAATGAAGAGTTATTGATTTTGTCTTTAAGTAGGGTAACTTCCTGTTCCATTGCACCAATAATACCAATTTTCATGTTTATTCTCGTTCAATTTTTAAAAACATTTTGTTTGTAATATACTCGTTCATATGGACATTTTTATAGTATATACTGCTAATATTATTTCTTCATGCAAGTTCAAATAGTAAATCTCCATATACTACCCTATTAAACGCTCACTTTTGTTTTAATCATACTTAATTTTATCAGTTTATTTAACGCTTTCATCATGACGGAGGTTTCACCAATTTGAGTATTATGATCCCTCAGGCACAATGTCCCTCCCAGTGGGTTTTTGACTCAACTTATTGACGCTTTTTGATAAAAAAGTTTATAGTAATAGGTCTATTTTCTAAATTAGTGAACTAAATTTTCAATCAACACTCTAAGCAGTTAGGCTCACTTAAATATTCAGACCTATGAATATTTTCACTATAAAATCACTAACTGAAAGTAATATAATAAAGCTTTAGATTAAAAGTAGTTCACTACCATTCTGGATTGATGAAGAAGTTATTCAGCTATGGGATCATACTAAACAGGGTAATCATCGGAGACCTCGGTTTATTTAGCTATTTAGCCATTACGACCGCCTTCATGGTTACATGCGTATTTTCCATGCCATTGGCATTCGCAAGCGAGCCATACCGGTTAACGTCGCGTTCAAGACAAAGAATAAAGGAACCATCCAGCACTTAACCATTGATTATACAGGGCTCAAAGCCTACGGTGAAAGCGAGTGGAAAGTAAACAAATATGGTACTGATGGGGAAACAGTTAGTCTGGCGCAAGTTACATGTAGCGGTAAATATAAATACGCATGACATCATTGCTACTAAGCTAAGTGCATCAAAGAAACACTGATAGGGCTAAGCCTATTTACAACGCAAGCTATTGTCTAATAGTTCATTATGTTGGAACTTGCTATCTGAATTCAAATTAGGAAACAATGCTTTATTTTTGTAGTTTTTTTCTGTGTTTACCTCGCATAATGTATGTTTAGCTGTATTTTTTATACGTTAACAGGTTAGGCCGCAAGAACTTAACCATAATATAGACATATTTTTCAAATGTGAGACAGAAACGTGTTCGCTATCAATAGTAAAAATTTTTTAGCACACAGTGCTTTTAGCCTAAGATTATCCACAATAAATTTATTCAATTTTATTGAGCCCCCAGGTGCGTTTTATGAATTCAGTAACATCTATAGTAAAAAGCAATGGCACCAAAAGTGCATCTGGCTTAATCAATATATCGAAAACTATCAGCCAGATATCATTGCCTTTCAGGAAGTATTTAGTGTTAGTGCACTAAAAAGATTACTGGAATTGCTAGGATATCGTTTTTTTTCAGTCGTGGACGAGCCTAAGCCTATCACCAGAGATGTATACAACAGCCCTGTAGTCAGTCTAGCATCACGTTATCCCATTCTACGGGCGCTTCCCTTACGAGCCTATCCTGAATTATCTATTCAACTAGGTATGACTAAAGACTTTGAATACAGTAGATTGCCATTGTTTGCCACATTGGAATTACCATATATTGGCCAAACCGATATGTACGTTGTACATCTAAAATCCAAGAGACCAACTATCTACGATACCATTTACGAAAAAAATAAACTATTGTATAATTCTATCTTTTCTAAAATGAGTGGATCTTGGGCATCTTCCATCCAACGAGGATCAGAAGCCTATCACTTAATGACATACATTTTCACACGCCGTTTTCACACAAATAACCCAGTAATCATGATGGGTGATTTCAACGACGATATCAATAGTCATGTACTCAGTGCTTTTCACATGTCTAGCTTACATTTAATTACAGAAGACATTCCATTATCGCATTATAGCATGCATGACAGCTGGGATCTCTACGTAAAGAACACGGAAGAAACTGGCCTAAAACGGCCTGATACATATTATGCCCATGCTCAAGGCTCAGTGCTTGATTACATTTTGCTTTCCAATGAATTTGATGGCAGTGATCCTGCGAGCATTGCAGATGTTGGCGATTTTCATTGTGAAAATAAACACCTTATTAAGTCTAAGTTTACTAAGGACATATACAGTAGTGATCATGCCATCATTAGCGTAACAATTTCTCTACGCCAATAAAAAAAAATTAAATAATTACATATTACTCAGATTTAGGACATTAATTTTAACTGCATCTAATATCGTTTATTTTTTGTATTTTTTACTAAGTTGCGGCAAGCGAGTGCAGAAGATCAAACTCTCTCTATTAATGGGCTTTGTTTTTTAATTCGAGTTCAGATAGTAAATCCCAAGATGATAACAACTAAACAGTCGCTATTGTTTTAGGCATATCTAACCCGGTCAGCTTATTTAACGCTTTTATTATGGAGTGAATCTCGCTAATCTGAGCAGTATGATCTATTAAGCTCAATGTCCCTTCGAGTAGTTTTTGACTCGAAACATTGCAGTCTTTAATTAAGAACGTTTATGGTAATTAAACCTCATTTTCCAGTGCTGATTTGAACCATATAACTATTGGTAACTGACTGCTACATTATGCGGGTGATCTCGTTCACCTAAAATTGCTCTTTTTCCTAGTGGGATAAATGGAACCGTTCGTTTAAGACGAACGGTTCGTAACATTATTTGGTGTTCCAAGTTCCATTACCTAATATATCATTGATTCTTCAGAAAGTCTAATTTAAACAAGTTACAAAATAGAATTTATGAATCCTTGTAAACCTTTTAATGGCATTGAAAATACGGGTTTAACCATGAGAACCATTGTAATGGCTCAGTAGCTAAATAAATGAGGTCTCTAATCATTACTTCGCTTAGTTTAATTCCAGATCTAAATGGTTTTTTCATCCATCCAGAATGTTAGTGAGCCTAGCTGTGTAGATCGTAAATTAATAATTTAGTTCCATCATTTGAAAAATTAAGTAGGTCTAATTAGTCATTTTAGCTATATTATTGCGTTTAAGCTTTTCAGCAGTAATGGCGAATTCACGTGTTGGTTTACCAACGATAGAACGAGTAAATTCTTTTACATCAGCTAACACGATTTCAATGTGATCACCAAGTTGAAACTCTTTATTTCCATCGACAGAGATGAAGCCTTCTTTATTATTGCATTTAATTCTCTTTCTATTCTCGACGATGAGCGCGCCAGGAATAAAAGCCATAGCTCCATTTTCCAGCAAACGAGTACGCATTCCTGCTCGATTAATGTCAAAAATTTCAGCAATAAATGTCGTTTTAGCTGCTACGCAGCCTTTAAGTAGACGTACATATAACCAATCAGCAACATCACGTTCGGCCATACGGTGGTGTTTGCGGTGAAGAGAAAGCTCTTCACCAATCAATGCATCAGGCGTCTGTGCTGAAATTTCACCACGAACCATGGCTTTAAGTAAACGATGATTAAGCATGTCACCGTACTTACGGATAGGAGACGTCCAGGTTGCATAGACATCAAGACCCATAGCGAAATTTGCTGCTGGCGTGTTACTTACTTCACTGTAAGACTGGAACTTACGGATACGGTTATCAAGAAATGATATATCTTTCTCATTTAACCAACGATGAAGAGCGCTAAAGCCTTCGAGTGTTGCCAAAGATGCTGCGTTAGTTTCTCCGCCATATTCATTCAATAGTTCAACTGCATCTGATATTTTGTCTGGGTTGAAGCCGGCATGCGTGTTAAAAATGCCAAAACCAAAGTGCTCACGTAACGTACGTCCTGCGCAGATGTTGGCAATAATCATTGCCTCTTCAACCATTCGGTTCGCAATGCGCCGCGCATCTACGTGGATAGCAACAACATCATTATCTTCAGTCAATTCAAAACGGTAATCCGGGCGATTTGGAAATAAAACAGCACTATTTTTGCGGTAATTAATGCGTGCTTTAGCAAGTAAATGCAGTGCACTAACTTGTTCAGCGATAACTGCAGAAGGTTGCCATTTATCGCTGCTGCCATTTTCAATAAAATCAGAAACATTGTCATAGGATAAGCGACATTGTGACTTAATCCAAGCAGAGAAGAATTGCGCGTTATCAGTAATTGTACCGTCAGCTGCAATGTTCACTTGACAGCATAGAGAAGGGCGTTTTTCATGTTCACATAGTGAGCACAAATCATCACTGAGTTCACGCGGTAACATTGGAATGTTACGGCCTGGTAGATAAATAGTAAAACCACGTTCACGTGCTTGACGATCAAGCTCGGTATTTTTTGCGATATAAGCAGTTGGATCAGCGATCGCTATTATGAGTGTAAATGTACCGTTTTCATTTATCACTGCATACAAAGCATCATCTATATCCTTGGTTGATTCATTATCAATAGTAATAAATGGGGAGTCCGTTAAATCTTTACGGATTAGTGACTCATCTAAAATTTTCCAGCAGCTTTGGATCATTGGTTCTTGATTTGGTAAGTTATGCTTAGCAAGCGTTACCCACCAAGGCGCATTCTTGTCATTTGCATCAATGATTTTTTCACTTATTTCGCAAAAAAAATTATTCATACCCTTTAATGGGTGTTGAGTTATATATGCAACAACCCAATCACCTTCTGCTAGTGTAGCATGGCTTAAACCTCTTTGAGTTTTTGCGCGAATAGCTTCTTTAAATTGCGGGTGATCTGGAACGACATTCAGTTTATCGCGAATTATTTTAACTCGGCCGATGAAACGACTCACTGACTGTTCTAGCAACTCATCAGGTTCGGCTACTTCTTTGTCTTTTTCTGTACGGATTAATGCCACAACTTTATCCCCATGCATGACCTTTTTCATGTATAGAGACGGAATAAAATAACTATTCTTATCATTAGTTTCGAGAAAGCCAAAGCCTTTTTGAGTGGCTTTGATTACTCCTTCCTTTTTAGGAAGACTTTCTTTGATTCGTTGTTTTAGTTGTGCAAGTAGTGGATTGTTTTGAAACATTAGCGTAGTCTCAGAATATGAACGATAGTACTATACGTATTCAAGCTTTTAAATCCAAGGTGTACAGACTAACAATTTATCCAATATGGAAAGCTAAAAATCAGTCAGTCCTTTCAAAGTAGATCTAATATAATTAGACATTACCGTTGTAGCCGTCTGAAATTCAAAATGCTAAATAAGAGGCTATGTATTCAATTACTGAATTGTAATTTAAAGGGAATACTTATGTTCAATGAGTGTCCCAATTACTTTGTCATGCATCTTCGTTGGTTTTAAATATCCAACCGTTTTTGTGTTGAGTCGTTTCAAACCAGTATAAAAAGTCAAATTATCCATTCTTAATGGCTTTGTTTCCTAATTTGAGCTCAGATAGTCCATCACAACATGATTGACTATTAGACGATCACTTTTATTTTAGGCATACCTAGTTCTATCAGCTTATTTATCACTCTTATAATGACGTAAGCTTCGCTAATTTGAGCATTGTAATCTCTAAGGTTCAATGTTCCTCCCAATACTTTTTTGACTTGAAACATTGCTTTCTCTGATAGGGAATATCTATGGTAACCATACTTCGTTTTCCAAGACTAACTTGAACCGTATAACTTACTGTGCAGTTGAACATATGATTACATCAAATATCATACTTAGATTCAAAGTGCGAGGTACTTTTTCTAGTACCTTACCGTTGGCCGACAAAAAATAACAATAAGAACTGTGATCAATAGCATATGCCATGACTGAATCTTTAAGTCCGTAACTTTATATAGCACACTGTATGTTTTCGCCAGCGCATAAATACTGGCTTGGCTCCCGCTGCCACCTGCAATGAGCAAATGGAAATATCCTGCTTATTTTTGCGTGATTGCGGCATCATCACGTTGTGGGTCTACCGTCACAAAGACAGATCTAATATTTTTAAAAGTTTTTTGAGGTAAAGACTTTAAGGCTACCGCTAAAATAGCGAGTGATGTCAAGCATGCATCAGGACAATGAGTGTAACCAAAAGAAACGACCCGAACGCATTTTTCACCTTCGCCAAATAAATTGATTGATCAGTTGTCACTTTTTAATAGACCACGCGTTACATTTAATGTAGGACTGGATTGTTCAATAGAACATCTGGCGCCAAAACTTGCAAGTACAGCGGCTATTAATATGAATGTTTTTAACTGCGTTTAATTATACTTATGCTAACAGCAAAGTACGATTTGTTTTCTGAGACTACTAATCATACCACGGGCTTTGTTTCCTAAAACAGGGAACTAAGTTATTAATATACGTTCTAAACAGCTGAGTACACTTAAATGTTCAGATTTATGGATAAGCTGCGCTACAAAACAACCAACTAAAAGCCGTATTGATGCGCTGATTAATCAGACCTGCAGTATACTACATTTGCAAGATCACAACCTTTTGGGGTATATATTTAATAAAGATCAAAGCGTTTTATACATATGGTAATTTGTCAGCACCTGACCTTTTCTGGTTATTTTGTTGACCAGCTTTATTTTAAAGCCCCATACTTTACAAATTGGCATGGCCACTTTTGATGCATCTATACTTAATTGTAACAGTTTTTTTTGGTGAGCTAGTTCAATTACATGGTCATAGAGTTTTCTAGCTATACCACTCTTCTGAAAGTTTGGATGTACGTACAGACAGTCTATGTAATCATCATCTCCAAGTTCAACAAACCCTGCAAGGCTGACTGTTATCTAAACGTTCGGACCACTTTAGATAATCTGGTGGGGTTGAGCACCATGCTTCTTGCTGTGCTTTGCTATACATATCGGTATCAATAGCATGAATGGATGAGTGGAATAAATCGTATATTTTAGAGGCGTAGAGTAAAGAGTATGGTTTTATTTCAATTTTAGATGCAGTGATACCCATCTTTCTTTCCCTCTTTTCGTTATGATCTGCTCTAATGAGACTTGATACTTCATTAAGTGATATTGTAAATTCCGCTATTAACTGAGTTTAGATATCCATGTGATTGGTACCTTATTGCATGATTCTACTCAATGAAGTGAGAAGCAAAATATCCTTTCGAATTCAATTAAACAAGCCGTTTGTCTATTGAAAATGTGTATTTATAATGATTTTACCGTGGGGATGAGAATCTTTATGTTCTATGAGCAACAAATCCTTCTAAACGGCAATTAATTGCAACTATCTTAATTTTATTGGTACTCTAAATTTTCGTGATATTGTGAGTATTATACTCAACACGTATAATACAATAAATAATAAAAATATTGTCTATTTTTTAGTAATCTGAGAAGATTACTATTAGTTCATAGATGCTATATTATTCTTAATGGAACGAGATATCTATTGAAATAATTTCGTTAAAAATGCTGCATTTATTTTTAATATGGAGCTTTACTACTTTTTTCTTTATAGCTCAAGTCCCAATTTAATAGAGTGGCTATGGGAGGTCATGGATGAATTGTAAAAAATAGCACTTACTTCAAAAGTAAATTTTATGTCAAAGTGGCAATGAATTTATTTTTTACTGTGATTTTTTCAAAGATTACAGGTCCTATGCTCTTTCAAATAAATAATAAGTTTCAGGTACTCAAGCTGGAATCTTCAAGTTGATTGAATATAATAGTAGGATACCATGTCATATATACATTTACAGCATGGTGACAATGGCGAATACTACGGATGATTCGGATTAAGAAGGGTTGGTTAGTTTCCAGTGTAACATTATTGTTTTTTTTAATGTTTTTAGCTTTTGAGCGAGTGTTTGAGATACCAGAAGCACCAAGTCTTGCTAACCACAATAAGAATGCTAATTGTGTGAGCTATACGCCGACGTCGGTAATTAATATTGCTAAGCCGCTCAGCATTGCTGTCTGGAACATCTATAAACAAAAATTAGCAGGATGGGAAGACGAACTATTATTTCTTTCTAAAAAGTCATCGTTGATTTTGCTCCAAGAAGCGCAATCCACGGTGGCACTACAAAAATACATTTCTGCACGTCGTTGGCATAGTAATCAAGTTTTTGCGTTTGCTATTCACGGTGAAATTGCAGGCGTTATGACATTATCAAATTTCATTCCTGAGCAAGTGTGTGCCTACACTAAGATAGAACCTTATTTACGTTTACCTAAAAGTGCATTGCACAGCGAGTTCCCACTCTCCAATGGTCAAACATTGTCTGTGATTAATATTCATAGCATTAATTTCACCTTTGGTATCGATGAATATAAGCAGCAATTATATGCACTTTTTGAGGCTATTGCATCTCTTGAGGGGCCGCTGATCATTGCGGGTGACTTTAACACTTGGAGTCTGCAGCGTTTAGGGGCGATGAAAGCTGAGTTAATTCGTGCGGGTTTAATTGAGGCAAGCATAGACCCAGATGAGCGTTTAACGATTTTTAAGTTACCGCTAGATCATATTTACTATCGTGGTTTGACATTGGATTCCGCTAGTAGCCAAAAAACGAATGCATCTGATCACGCAATAAACATGGCAACATTTTCTTTTTTTACTGATTAATTTTTTTGCATGATCAATAAAATTAATTCATAGTGGTGAATGCAACGTGTCATTGTAATGAGTTTTTTGTTGGTTCAACACCAAACGGAATCAAGCCCTTATTTTGGTGGCATCAATGTAAATTTTTAATTTTTATCCTAGTTTTATTTGAATATTTTTTTAATGACTTTCGCTTAACGCACTTTAGAGTGGCAGAAATGTGTACTTACTAAGCTTAGTCATTTTTAAGCTTTGCCTCTTTGATTGAAATGATTGCGATGCTCAACTTGACTGAATCTACGTTATGATAAAAGCGCCAAATAAGAGCTTTATTTTTTTAATTTGAGTTCAGATAGCAAATCTCCACATGATTCACTATTAGACAATCGCTTTCGTGTTAGGCATACTTAATCTTGTCTGCTTATTTAACTCTTCTATCATGGCGTCGGTTTCACTAACCTGAGTTGTGTGATTCCTTAGGCTCAATGCCATTACTAGTAGTTTTTTGGCTCTAACCATTGCTGTCTCTAATTAGAGAACGTTTATGGTAACCGGTTTTAGGAAATAAAGTCAAGTTTTGGTAGTATTTACATCTATCTCTATGGGAATAGAGTTGAGTTTACGAGTATAGTTAACTTAAAAAATTTTCGTGTAAAAAGAAGACATGAGAGTATCATTTTGCAATTTAAAGATCTGGGTTTAGATAATCGCCTAATAAAAACTATTGAGGGCTGGGGACTTGATACGCCAACTGAAATTCAAGCTACTGCTATTCCTTTTGCGAATGCAGGGAAAGACTTATTAGCATCATCTAAAACGGGCTCAGGTAAAACCCTTGCATTTTTGCTTCCGGCAATGCAGCGTGTTATGCGTACTAAATCTTTTAGCCGCAAGGATCCACGCGTTGTCATTCTTGCTCCAACACGCGAGCTAGCAAGACAGATTTATGGTGAGCTCCGTAAATTGACCGCAAGTACACAATATAAAGCTGTGCTAATCCTTGGAGGGGAAAACTTCAACGACCAAGCTAAAGAATTTCGCAAATGTCCGGTATTCATCGTTGCAACGCCTGGTCGTCTTGTTGACCATCTAGAACACCGCCATTTGAGCCTTGAACGCCATGAGCTTCTCATCCTTGATGAAGCTGATCGGATGCTTGATTTAGGTTTTGCATCACAACTTAAAGCAATCAATGAAGCAGCCGGACATCGTCGTCGTCAAACACTGATGTTCTCTGCGACACTTGATCACAAAAAAATGAATGAAATTGCCGCTGACATGCTAAGTGAACCACGTCGATTGGCTATTGGCTATGTGAATGAAGAGCACAAAAACATCGAGCAGAACTTATATCTGTGTGATCACCTTGATCACAAACAAGCATTGCTGGATCGAGTATTAGAAAACGAAACCTACGCTCAGATAATGGTGTTCACTGCGACGCGTGCCGATGCAGATCGTATTGCAACTCTGCTTTTTGAGCGCGGTATTAAAGCGATTGCCCTTAGCGGTGACATGAACCAGTTAGCGCGCAACCGTATCATGAATGAGTTTAAGTGTGGCTTGCATACAATGCTGGTCACGACCGATCTGGCTTCTCGTGGTCTGGATATGTCGAATGTATCGCTTGTTATTAATTTTGATATGCCTAAATATGTTGAAGAGTACGTTCATCGCATCGGTCGCACAGGTCGAGCAGGTAACAAAGGGACAGCAATTTCTTTGATTGGACCAAAAGATTGGTTGAGTTTCAAAAATATTGAAGCATTTTTTGATAAAAAAATAAATTTTATGACCTTTGAAGGCTTGGTCGGTCAGTTTAAAGGCCTAGCACCTAGAAAGCAGAAAAAATTTAAACAAGTCAAAAAAATTTCCCCAATTTTTGCTAAAAAAATAGTGCTTAAGCAGCGTTACAAGAGCTTCTACAAAGGTGTGCCTGTAGGTGATGACGTGTTTGCCATTAAAAAGAAGAGAGTAAATTTAAAAAATTCTTAGTTGCTAGTTTTTAAAAAATTATTCAAAAAACGTTCAATGGTTATGTTTCATTAAATAAATAGCCTCAATCAACGTAAAGGTATAAGTTTTAGTATCTGGAATATATCATTTATTCTAGATGTAAAAGAGCTTGTAATCTTTGCAAGCATCACTGTAAAAAATTAATGCTGTATTTTGTATGAGGTCACTTTGATAATATTCCGTTCCATTGAAAACAATATAGGTTTGATGAATTAATGGGGAATTCTTTTGTTTGTTGACAAGACGGACAATGTGATCATGTCTTAAATTGATTGAACTTATTGAAGACATAACCAGTAGAACCGTTGTTTCATGGATAAGTTGGGCTTGAGTAAGCACGGCAGTATTCCAACCTTCGAATGTAAAAAGTGCCGTTTTTATGTAGTTACACACTTAACTATCACGAGTATTATCGTACTAGAGTTTAGTTTTTATTTTTGACTATCGCTTAGGTAAACTTACACAGTTTACATGCATGATCCTGAATTATCACAAAGTTAAACACCTTCAATGCTTGCGTGTATACGAAGGGAGCTTTGTTTCATAAATCAGCGAACTAAATTATCAATCTTCGCTACAAAACAACTAACTGAAAACAGTATAATCAAGCTTTAATCAATTGTGGCTCACTAATATTCTGGATTGATGAAAAAGTTATTCAGTTATGGAATCAAACTAAGCAGGGTAATCATGAGTGACCTCGCTTATTTAGCAACTTAGCCATTGAGAGGTCTGAAAGATTCATTAATTTTGTTTCAAACTTGTTCGCCTGCTGTTGTCATACTCTCACTATTCATGCATTAGCAAGCGAGCTCAAACGGTTAATGTCACGTACAAAACGAAGACTAAAGGAACCCATCCAGTACTTATACATTAATGCTACGAAGCTCACAGTCTACGGTGAAAAAAGACGGAGAGTAAAGTAGTGTGTCACTGATGGGGGAAACAGCGAGTCTGGCGTAAATTACATTTAGCGGTAAATATAAATAAGTATGAAATTATTGTTGTTAAGTTACGTGCATCAAATGTGAGTGATGATGAAGTGCTACCTAACTGGTTTAGACAGACCAACCGAAAAAGTAATGGAATATCAGCCGATCATACTTAAGGCACCAGACAATGCTATGTAACCGTTCGTATTAAACGAGCGGTGCCTCTCATCCCACAAATAAAAGGCGTATTTTTTGAATGAAATTGTTTACGTAATTTAGCTGTCAGTTACCAGAAGTTATACAGAGCAAATCAGCATTTGTAAAACGAAGTATGGTAACCATCAATGTTTCCTATCAAAAACGATAATGTTTTGAATAAAACAATTTCTTGAAAGGAACATTGAGCCTAAAGAAGCACAATGCTCAAATTAGCGAAAACCAGCACTATGATAAAAGCGTGAAAAAAGCTGACTGGGCTAAGTATGCCTAAAACGAAAGCGATTGTCTAATAGTGAATCATGTTAGGATTTGCTATCTGAATTCAAATTAGGAAACAAAGGCTATTTTAGATATACTTAGGAGAGTAAAATGAATTGGTATTTTGGCGTGCTAAAAAAGTACGCAGTGCTTAAAGGTCGCGCTCGACGAAAAGAATATTGGACTTTTATTTTGTTCAATATGTTTTTTTCTCTTTTACTTGGTCAAGTTGATTCGATGTTAGGTCTCTTTAAGACAGAAGTTGGCATTGGTACCTTGGGTATTATCTATGCTATTACAGTATTCGTTCCTACTTTGGCAGTTACTGTACGACGACTTCATGATGCTAATCACTCTGGCTGGTGGGCGTTGCTTAGTTTAGTGCCTCTAGGCATGTTTGCTTTACTAATTTTGCAAGCATTTGAGGGCACACAAGGTCCAAATCGCTTTGGACCTGATCCAAAGGCTAATAAAAGTGGTGAAGGCACATTCATCGTATAGGGAGTTTGCTTCATTATTTATAAAATTTATATACTCAATCAACTTAAAAATGGATGTTTGAAACTGAGTATTTATCCTGAACGTAAAAATTTTTTTATAAATTGGGAGTTAAATTATCAATCCACGTTCTAAACAGTTAGGTTGACTTAAATGTTTAAGTTTATGGGTAAACTGTTAAATAAAATAGCCAATTGGAATCAATACGCTTAACTTTTAATCAATTTTTTAGTTCATGTATCCAGTCAGTTGAATATGATTTAAAGGTAATACTTTCACTTGGTTATGTATTGCTTTTTGTGGAGTGATCCTTGTGGATATTATTAATATTAAGTGTCATTTTTCAGCAAATAAGTGCAGCTTAAAAGTATAGAATAGGTTATGGTGGACACCAACGTTACCTTTGTATTCCATGTTATCAAATCTGCCACCAGCATGAATATACTGACAAAGTCTGTTTAGCCGGCTGTACAAAAGCATATTATTGCACTTGTTATAAGAAATACTAGATATTCTAGATTAGGGTCTCAAGTGCTATACATCAGTTTCTATGTGGTTGTGCGTGTTTCAAAAAATTTAAACCTTGCTTTATCATTAGGCTCCCCCTTGACTTGCAGGAAGTAGTGCTTATCTGTAAAATGGATGAAGAATAGTTTTTTGTGTGGTAGCATGCCAAACTTTCACTGGCTCTGGTATGCATAGAAACTTCGACTAAAGAGAATCATTGTTAGCAAGCTTTACATGTAACGCATTGAAAAGGAGAATGTAACCCTCCTTCATATTCGCTTGAAGTAACTCAATAGAAAACAGTCGGATATACTAAAACAACGAAAATGCATAGCAAAGCTATTGGTACATTTATTGAATGCGGATGTTACCTTAAGATCAGAATCAACTGAGTGCAGTATAATATGCTGGCTAAACAGTACTAATTCCAAATTTAATGTCATTGTTTGCATCATCAACCACTTCATCAAGGTAGTTCTCTACTTGCTGCTCAACCATACAATCAGGTTCTTCAAAGTAGGCAATATGGAAAATTGCATCCCCTTCATTCACCAGAGGTAAGGTTTGTTGACCAATGATAATGCCGCCTTGCGGTGCAAAAATTTGGAGCCCGCCATTGCCTACTGGGCTGCTGATAGACGCTAGGGATTGGTCTTTGCTTACACGTTGCCCTAAAAATGCATGAGAACGCAGAATACCATCAGTTTCTGCACGTATCCAACGAGTAGCACGAGCAATCACAGGCTTAATCGTAGATGTTTTAAGGTTATTTTTGCGGATCATACCAAGGTGTCGCATGACACGTTTGATACCTTTTATGCCGGCAGTAATGGCATACGGTTCAAAACGTAATGCTTCACCTGCTTCGTAGGTAATGACTGAAATACCGATATTTTCAGCTTCAGAACGTAATGAACCATTACGAAGAATCGCATCGATAACGACTGGCGTACCAAACGCCAATGCCATATCATTAGTTGCTTCATTTATCAGATTAGCACGAATTTGGGGTAAATTAGTGTGATAAATCGCTGCCGTATGTAGGTCAATAATATGGGTACAACGACGAACAATTTGTTCGAAGATTTGATACGCCATACGACCAGCAATTGATCCATATTCAGTTCCTGGAAAACAACGATTCAGGTCACGGCGGTCAGGTAGATAACGTGACTTATGGATAAAGCCGAATACGTTAACTACGGGAATCGCGATAATGGTCCCTTTCAGAGTGGAAGGATTGATGCGTTCAAGTATCTGACGCACTATTTCTACACCATTTAGCTCATCACCATGAATGGCAGCATTAATCATTAACACTGGACCAGATTGTTTGCCATGGAGTATTTCAGCTGTCAGTGACAGCTGTGAGTGTGTATAAAGCTTCGCTACTTCAAACTCAGCACTAGCACGTTGCCCTGGCTGGATCGTTATTCCGCCGATTTCAAAGCTATTAATTTTGGCCGTTCTTGACACGTGTCCTTATCCTCGAAGATGAGACTATTTTTTCTATATGATCAATGATGAGGTTAGCAACGTCTTTACCCGTTGCAGTCTCAATCCCTTCAAGACCAGGTGATGAGTTAACTTCCATCACTAATGGTCCGCGCTCAGAGCGCAGTAAATCAACGCCTGCTATGTGAAGTCCCATAGCTTTAGCCGCAGCAATTGCTGTTTTACGTTCTTCTGGTGTAATACGAACCAGCGATGCACTACCGCCACGGTGTAAGTTTGAACGGAACTCACTTGGCAACGCTTGGCGTTTCATGGCGGCAATCACTTTGTCACCAATAACGAAACAGCGAATATCTGCACCACCAGCTTCTTTGATGTATTCCTGTACCATAATATTTGCTTTTAAGCCCATAAAAGCCTCAATTACGCTTTCTGCTGCTTTGCGTGTTTCAGCAAGAACCACACCAATACCTTGAGTACCTTCTAACAGTTTAATGACTACTGGTGTGCCACCAACCATACTGAGTAGGTCTTTAATATCACCTGGTTTGCTTGCAAAACCTGTGACTGGCATTCCAATATTTTTACGTGACAATAGCTGCAATGCACGCAATTTATCGCGGGAACGTGCAATTGCAACGGAGTCATTCACTGTATATACTCTCATCATTTCGAATTGACGTAAAACAGAACATCCATAAAATGTTACTGAGGCGCCAATACGCGGAATAACTGCATCAAAATCTACCAAAGCTTCACCTTTCAAATGGATAGAAGGTTGTGTTGAGTTAATGTTCATATAACAGCGTAGTGTATCGATAATTTTGTATTCGTGATCACGTTGCTCACATGCCTCGATCAGGCGTCGGATGGAGTATAGATTTGCATTACGTGAAAGAATTCCAATTTTCATAAAATTAACCTTGTGGCGCCTGAAGGATAAAAGACGCTTCCGGTTCAACTAGTAGCTGTCCTTCCATTGCTGTACGACCCAATAACATATGAAATTTCATGTTGTCGCGCGTAGTCAGTGTCATTTTAATGGGATAGCATAGGTAACCAATCTTCAATCGTGTTTCGATGACGTAACGGTAAGTTTCATGCCCACCTGAATCGCGCACAGTACGCATATCAAACACTTTAGCGTGACATTCATGTTCTATCGTGATGTCGCCTTGCTTAGGATGAACCCCAAATTTCACCCATTTTTTGCCATCTTTTTTGTATTCTTTGATGCCGAAGGTATGCAAACAAGACGTTCTTGCCCCTGTATCCACTTTAGCTTTGATTGCTTGGATATTTAGTTCTGGTAGGCCGACCCATTCTCGCCAGCCAACCAGAGTCCTTGTGTTTGCTTGAATCAGGTTTAAGTTCTCGTCATGAGCTGTATGAGATGTGTTGTTGTC
>NZ_CP020663.1:0-343518 GCF_002381345.1 Candidatus Enterovibrio altilux | reverse complement strand
AAGACACCATGGCGACGGACAAACCAACGCTGACACTCATAGGCGACAGTGAAGTCATCGAAGGTGAAGACGCAAACTACACACTAGCTATCAGTGAAGCACCAATATCTGACTTGACCGTGACCGTGGTGGTAGGTCACAAGACCTCAGAAGATGATGATGTCACTCCAATCACGCATCAAGTCGTGATTGCCGCGGGCACCACCTTTACCAGCTTTACCGTTAATACAATTAATGATGGACTTAATGAATCCGTCGATAACGATGTGTTTACTCTTTCAATATTAGGGTCTTCAGGTGGTGGTTTTGAAGAACTCCCCTCCACATTAACAGCCATTGAGACGGTTATTAGAGATGACGCAGAAGATGCCGCACAATTGATGGAAGATATAGGCACGCAATCTATTTCAGGTGTGCTGCATGTCCTCGATTCTAACGGCTTGACTCCTCTAGAATTTACTAATACCACTGTCGTAGGTAATTACGGTTCACTAACACTAGTTAATGGAGATTGGACGTATTTACTCTACCCAACCGCTCAAATACTCAATGAAGGTGAGAATGTCACCGAGTTTATAATATTGACAGCAACAAATGGCACGGTTCAAACTATTGTAATTTCGGTAATAGGAACAGAAGATTCAGCTGTCGTGACAGGTGATTTCATAGGCAGTGTTGATGTCGCTGACTTCAGTATTAATACAGAAGCAAGCAATAACATTAGGGCAAGTAATGGAGAAATTATCAGTAATGCTAATTCGGCATGGACAACGACATCCACCATGGTAAACAACGTACCGTATGTGATTGCAACTCAATGGGGAAGCAGCGGTTCTACTATCATTTCACGTGTAAACAACGACGGCACGCTAACCGAAACAGACCGCATAACATATAATCAAAGCTCTGCGAGTGTCATAACCACGTCTGGTGGGAATATAACAGCAGATGTCCGAGCTTTAGGCATTCTGCCTGAATCATTGGGTAACGGCCTGACGCAATCCAATGCTGCCAATATTGATGGGCAAAATACCCTTTTTGTGACATCGCAAAACAGTTCATCACTAACAGCATGGAACATATCAGATAGTGGAGTGCTAACAATTAATGGTGGGATCACAAACATAAATGCAGAAGATGGTCAAAGCTATATTCGGGAAAATATCACTTTTGAAGGTGCTAATGGAATTAACTATATTTACGTAACACGCCCAGGAACTGACGGTATATCTAAATTTACTTATAGCTCAAAAACAGGCGAGATGGTTAATACTAATGAATTTGTTTTTGGCGGAGAAACAGTTTCATCTATTGATGTATGTACAACAAATGACTATAACAGCTTTTTGGCTGCAGCATCCAATGATGCAGTGCGAATATTCGCTATTAATCAAAGTACTGGAGCACTAACATTGGTTGAAGCTGTGGTCGTGCCGCAAGGAACGAGTAATAGCGTTAACTATTACCACACTAACGACAACAGAAGCTACATTATCTATTCCAATAATACCAGCAATAAGGCTTCGATCTTCCAGATGGCAGAGAATGGTTCTTTAACTCTGACTGACACGATTGACGGAGCAGGACATTATTTTTCTTCGGCGGGGTACATTGACGGCGAACCTGTTTATATCATGCCAAATGCCACTGCTGGCGTTGACCTCTACACAATTGGTCGTAATGGTTCATTCGTGTTGCAAACTACGGTAGCTAACATTAGTAACGATTGGACGCCTCCTGTTATTGTCCAAACCGAAGATAGCAGTTACTACCTTGTTGACGCTGATGGGCTAGCAAGTGCTATAAAACTCACTGTTGGCAATACTGGTGATGGTTCGGTTGGTAATGAAGGCGTTAAGGTGTCAGGTTCTCTGCATATATCTGATATCGACTCAGAGGATTTTTCATCCTTCGAAAATATTACGATTACGGGTACGTATGGCACATTAGTTCTTGTAGAGGGAACATGGATTTATACTCTAGATAAAGATAAATCTAGCAACATTCTAGATGATAAAATAGCTAAAGATGCCTTCAGGTTGACTGCGATAGATGGTACGACGCAAGACATTATTATTGATGTTACTGGCCACGAAACAGCATTGGAAGGTGGTGTTTATGGAAAAAATACAGATGCAATCATTGTCTACCTCTCACCGCAAGCGGCCTCTCCAGGATTTATTGAAGAGAGTTCAGGTGATGTTAATTTTAATTTGAGAGAATATGTTGCTGACTTAGTTGATGACGCTGATCTTTCAGATGCTCGCAAAACAAGTATGCAAATTATATCTCTTCCAAATGATGGTGTTCTCTACTATTACAATGAAAGTGGAGACAAAGTGCCAGTGGTGATTAATAATGTATTGTCTGATGAAACAATATTTATATTTGAGCCTAATCGAGCATCCATAACTTTCAGTCAAAATGATATCATAATCGCGACGCAAACAACCATCATTAGTAATGGTATTACGGTTTCAGGAGGAATTTTTTCTGGTACGAAACCAGATGACAGCAGCACCATTTCGCCTGCTAATATTGTTTGGGAATTCCAGAGTGGTGAAAGTGGTATTGGGGTGGGGTTAGATAGAGAGATCACATCGTCGCTAAAAGAAGTCTTAACCATAGAATTTACAGGAAGTACAAACGTCACCAATGCTGATATTGTTGTTAGTAGCGCTTTTGGAAATTTTTCCGACACTCGTTCAGCACAAGGCAAAGGTCAGCTTATAGCTTTTCGTGATGGCCAAGTTGTGGGAGAATATTCATATGCTAATCTTTGGGAGGCGTCAGGAGGAGATGGTGTAGCTACTTTGAATATAGTAAACTCAGAGGGATTTAATGAACTCCGTCTCTACATTACTGCAAATGTTAACTCAAATTTCAGCGTTACCAGTATTTCAGCTTCAGGTGTGAACACAACCGATACACAATTTACCTATAAAGCTATCAATTCGTTCGGAAACGAAAGTGAAATTGCTACCGTTAATTTGGGTGAAAACATTATTGATTCCGTGACAATGCCGGCCATCTCTACGGTGTCAGGAACGTTAGTTATTGTAAATTCAACAGGGGTAACGGCAGTATTTGCCAACACAACAAAATCAGGCACATACGGCTCAGTCACTTTAATGAACGGTACCTGGACGTATACACTACACCCCGCACTTTTGACCGTAATTTCCAATAATCAAAGTATTCAGGATACCATTACACTTACTGCAACAGATGGGACGATAGCGGAAGTAACCATTATTATCAGTGAATCGAGCAATGCGATCATTAGTTACTATACGACAATAGCTAATAACAGTCTTTCTGGTCTTATCGATATGGGCAGTATTTCTTTTTTAGGAAACAACGATACAGATAATATTTACGCTGGGAATAACAATGATGGCATCTTAAGTCTTGATGGAGATGACACTGTTTATAGCGGTGCAGGCGATGACATAATAGATCTAGGTGCAGGTAATGACTTGGTTGTCGGAGGTGCAGGCAATGATATTCTTATTGGTGGAGACGGCGAGGATGTTTTTACCTTCCTGAATGGCAACGAAGGTACAAATGAGGTACCCACCATTGATCATATCGGCGATTTTAATACCAATCAGGACGCACTTAATGTCACAGATTTGTTGCAAGGAGAAACGAATGATACCATTGGACAGTATCTAAATATTGTCATGGATAGTCAAGGATATGCAATGTTGAATATATCTTCCATGGGTAATGGTATGGTCGACCAGCAAGTTGTATTTGATAATCTAAGTGTCAATGATATGGCTACAGCCTATCAAATCGATGCTAGTGGTATATCGGCAGATCAGATTAGTACATTGATTATTGATGCGATGATTGTACAATCAAGAATCATCATTGATTAAACTTGCATATAAATCGATAAAATAATGAAATACTGCCTTTTTTATTGTTTAGCGATCATTTTAAAGTATTATTTGAGATACTCGTAAATAGCTATGCATTCAATAAAAAGTGTAGTGAGTAGCTAACTATAAAAGTTTTATTTCTTAAATCAGAGAACTAAAGGATCAATTTATGCTCTAAACAGCTAGGTTCACTGAAATATTCAGGTCTGTGAATAAATTTCGCCACAAAACAACCAACTGAAAGCAGTATAATCAAGCTTTAATCAATCATTGTTCGCTAATATGATGGATTCATGGAGCAGCCATTTAGCTATGGAATTAAACTAAACAGGGTAATCATGGGAGATCTCGTTTATTGAAAGGCTTAGTCAGTACGACAGCCATTATGGTTAAACGCACATTTTCCATGCTATTGAGAGGTCTGTAGTGCTTCATTAATTTTGTTTTTAGACTTACTAAACTGTCATTGTCATGCCTTCACTATTCATGATAAACAAGCGGGTTAAAATGGGTAAAATTATACGCTCAAGACTAAAGGAACTATCCAGCATTTAGCCATTGATTCTACGGGGCGCAAAATCTATGATGAAGTCGAATGAAAGTAAAAAAGCATGGTATTGATGAAAAATGGTAAGTCTGGCGTAAGGTACATTTAGCGGTTGATATCAATACGCATGAAATTATTGATACTGAGTTAAGTGCATCAAATGTGACTAACAGTGAAGTATTAGCTAACTTGCTCAAATAAACTTGCAAAAAATAAATGAAATATTAAGCTATAGTGCTTACGATACATCAGATAATATTATAAAACTGTTCGTATTAAACACGCGGTTTTGCTTACTCCATCAAGAAAAGGAACAACTTTTTAAAAATAAGGTTATCCGCGTAATGTAGTGGTAAGTTACTAGAAGCTATACGGTTTAAACCAGCATTAGGAAACGAAGTATGATTATCGTAAACGTTCCTTATCAAAAATGGTAATGTTTCAAGTCAAACAATTTCTCGGAGAGACATTGAGCTTAGGAGATCACCGTGCTAAAATTCGAGAAAGTAACGTAATAATAAAAACATTAAATAAATTGATTGGGCTAAGTATGTCTAAAACGTAAGTGATTGTTTAATAGTCAACTATTTTAGAATTTGCTATTGGAACTTTAACAAAGAAACAAAGCCAATTAATGAATTCATTTAGACCTCTTAATGACATTGAAAAATATGCGTTTAACCGTGAGAGTTATCTGAATGGCTAAGTCTCTAAATAAATGAGAGCTTTTATGATTACCCTGCTTAGTTTGATTCTTAACTGAATGGTTTCTTCATCAATTTAAAACATGAGTGAGCCATGATTGATTAAAACTTAATTACATTGCTACTCGTTGGTTGTTTTGTAGAGAAGCTTATTTATAGACCTGAATATTGCAGTGAGTCTAGTTGTTTAGAGCGTAGATTAATAATTTAGTTCTCTTATTTAGGAAACGAAGCCCCTCTGCGTAGTGATCTTTAGTACAAGAGACTTTTCATACATTATAATAAAAATATAACCATTTAATTTTGCAGTTTGAGACTCTTGTGTGACATCCTTTTGGCATTTTATCATTGAACGCATTATGAGGAAGCTATTTGTTTATTCTAGCTATCATGTATTGCACGTCAACCTGTTTATTAAGATAGGCAATAATTTGATAGATATGATGGTAAGTGAGCTTGCTGAGATAATTCATAAAATAGTCATGTATTCAATAAGCATTCTTCGTGTAAAATACTGTCTTATTAATGATGATTATTATAATTATCGTTGATATTTATTTTTGCCACAATAATCACTCAAAAAGTGGAACATATTACGCTAAGTTCAATATCATGAATACATGACTACTACTTTGTAAAGCAAATCAAGCCTACTTTTGATTCATTTAATTTCTAAACAATTGGACGCTGGCCGAGGCTAATCCATTTTAACAGAAGACGATCAGTAGCTTCAGCAGCAGAATCTGCTAACTGCTGAGTTAGCTTCTTACGCTCCACATAACGAATACCTAATACGTTTTTTTCTTTTATTGCAGACATAAGGTAATCATCACTCGTGCCTATACTATCGATTAAACCTAGGGGGAGAGCTTGATTGCCAAACCAATGCTCACCAGTTGCAACTTTTTCAAGATTCAACGATGGACGATGAACGGCAATAAAATTTTTTAATAAAACGTGAGTTTCTTCTAGTTCGCTTATAAACTTATCTCGCGCTTTATCAGTATTTTCACCAAACATGGTTAATGTACGCTTAAACTCTCCTGCAGTTAATTGTTCGAATTCAATATTATATTTTTTAAGAAGTTTATTGAAATTTGGCAATTGGGCAATAATGCCAATTGAACCGACAATAGCGAACGGAGCGGCAATTATTCTATCTGCTACGCAAGCCATCATGTAACCACCACTTGCTGCAACTTTGTCTATAGATATGGTCAGCAGTATTCCTGCTTGCTTGATGCGATCAAGCTGTGAAGACGCTAGTCCATATGCATGCATCATACCTCCACTACTTTCAAGGCGAACCATTACTTCGTCGCCTTCTTTAATCACAGCCAAAACAGCAGTAATTTCTTCACGCAATGCGGTTACTTCACGCGCATCAATGCTGCCTTTAAAATCTACAACAAACAAATGCGGGTTTCGACTCGACACCAATTTTGTGAGATCAGTTATTTTCTTAGCTTCTGCTTTGACTTCCTGTGCTTTTGCTTTATTTGCTTTTTTTTCTTTCTTATTACGCACTTTTAAGACTGCGTCATCATACAAGTGCGATTCTATCGCGTGGATAAGATCTTTATGTTTATCCGTTAGGTTAGTTATTGTAAGTTTTCCTTTTTGTCCTTCTTTACCACCTGCATTTTTTATAATGGCAAAAATGATAATGACTGTACTAGCGAAGGTTAAAATTTTGGCCAAAAACAGACCGTAATCAAGCAAGAATTCCAAACTATTTTCCTCTATATTATGTATCCATATAGTCTACTACTAATCAACGGATAGATTCACGAGGAATGTTAACTAAAATGCTGGTTTCACCTCGCTTTTTGACATCAGCAGGCTGTTTATGATACTAGTAAGCACTGTAAATGCTTAGTTGCTGAATAATTCGAAATCATGGTATAAAGTATGAAAATTTTTTTAACAAGAGCTGAAAACAAAAACTCCAAATCTATCATTGTGATACTCATGATAGCCGAGTGTGTAATCGCATAAAAGCGCTTTATTTCCTAATTAAGGGAACTTCGTTTTCAATCTTCGCTACAAAATAATGAACTGGAATCAGTAGAATCAAGCCTTAGTCAATCGTCGCTCACTCACATTCTGAATTAATTTAAAAAGCTATTCAGCCATGGAATTAAACGAAGCAGAGTAATCATGGAAGATTTCGTTTACTTAGTGACTTAGCTATTACGATGGTCCTTATGGTTAAATGTGCATTTTCAATGCCATTGAAAGGTCTCCCATGATTCATTAATTCTGTTTTCAAACTTGCTTAACTACGATTGTCATGCCCTCACTATTCATGAATGAACAAGCGAGCCAAATCGTTAACGTCACGTTCAAGACGAAGAATAAAAGAACCATCCAGTGCTTAGCGATTGATTCTACGGGGACCAAAAGTCTACGGTGCAAGAGAAAGGAAAGTAAAACAGCATGGTATTGATGGGGAATGGTGAGTCTTGCGTAAATTACATTTAGTGGTGGATATAAATACGTATGAAATCATTGCCGTTGAGTTAAGTGCATCAAATGTGACTGACGATGAAGTGCTACCTAAGTTACTTAAACAGACCCGCCGAAAAATTAATGAAATATCAGCCTACAGTGCTTACGAAACCAAACAATGTTACGCAATTGTTCGTATTAAATGAGCTGGCTCACTCATCCCGCCAAGAAAATGAGTACTTTTTAAAAACGAGGTTAGCCCCGAAATTTGGCGGTCGGTTACCAGAAGTGATGCGGTTTAAATCAGCATTGGAAAACGAAATATGGTTACCATAAGCGTTCCCTATCAGAGACGGCAATGTTTCTAGCTCAAAAGCTATTAGGAGGGACATTGAGCTTAAGAGATCATAATGCTTAAATTAGCAAAACTAACGCCGTGATAAAAACGTTAAATAAGCTGATTAGGCTAAGTATGCCTTGCATAAAAGCGATTGTTCAATTGTTAGTCATGTTGGAATCAGCTATCTGAACTCAAATTAGGAAACAAAGCCTTAATTTACTGGTATTTTGCATTATTATATTTAGAACTAGTATAGTTCGCATAATATCAGATTTAATGCTAAATATATAAATCATGTTAAAAAAACAATATTTAACATTGCAAGGACGTACAAAGGTGGAATAAAAAATGGTTTTTATTAAAAAAAAAGTCTCTAAAGAGTTGGATCGTATAGATAAAAATATTCTTAATGAATTACAAAAATATGGACGAGTTTCTAACGTTGAGTTATCAAAACGTGTTGGTTTGTCTCCCACCCCTTGTTTGGAGCGTGTTCGACGCTTAGAGAGGCAAGGATATATTAGTGGCTACACTGCATTATTGAACCCGCAATTTCTGGATGCTTCATTACTGGTTTTTGTTGAAATTACGCTTAATCGTGGGGCGCCAGACGTGTTTGAACAGTTTAATAAAGCCGTTCAACAGCTGGGCAATATTCAAGAGTGTCACCTTGTTTCAGGTGACTTTGATTACCTTTTGAAAACCCGTGCTTCTGATATGTCTGCTTATCGTAAGTTATTAGGTGATACGTTATTACGTCTTCCAGGTGTGCATGACACTCGTACTTACGTGGTAATGGAAGAGGTTAAACAAACGAATCATTTGGTAATTAAAACACGATAATGACTTATATCGTTCGGATAATCCAAGTTATAATGAGTATTGTATTGGCTTTATTTCCTAATTTGAATTTGTTTTTTGAGCACGAATTAAGAAACAAAACCAATTATATTCGACAAACCGAGTAGCTTACTGCTCGGTCTGTTTTTTGTTTAGTGTACACTTTTACAAAAAGTGGATGGACTGAGTAGTCTACGTATGATGTATGAATCATTCAAAAACTTTGGCTAGCTAAAATGATTCATCGAATGCATGCAGTTTGGTAACAACATCGTACAGTTATGCAGGAACATTCTACTTGAACACGATTTTATAGATAGGTGACAATGAAGCTTTTTTGGCGTCAGGAGCATAAACAGACATACACCTCATGTCGATTAAATGGGAAGCAGCGTTTAAAAGAAACAGCTCTCATTTTGGGATTATTGTCAGCGGTGTTTATACTTATTTCTCTTTTTAGTTATGATTCAGCTGACCCTTCATGGTCTCAAACTGCTTGGGATCGTCCAGTACAAAATGCTGCAGGCACATTTGGTGCTTGGATTGCAGATACATTCTTCTTTGCTCTTGGTACTCTTGCGTACCTTCTCCCATTTATTTTGGTTTTAGGTTGTTGGGTTTTATTTCTACAACGTGATGAATTAGAGCCTATTAATTATACTATTCTCGCAACACGTGTCTTAGGTATTGTACTTTTACTTTTGACTAGTTGTGGTTTAGCTGACTTGAATTTTGATGATTTTGGGTACTTTTCATCTGGTGGTGTTGTTGGAGATCTGATTTCAAGTATTGCATTACCCTTGTTTAATCTACTAGGTACAACACTGGTATTTTTGTTTCTGTGGGCAGCTGGTTTTATGTTATTTACTGGTATTTCATGGTTGACCATTGTTGATACACTCGGTGAAAAAATGCTTTCAATAATCACTTGGGTTATTAATCATGCATGCGGCGGTAAACTGCAAATATTTGGAATAACAATTAATGTCTCCGACACGTTTGATGAAACAGGTATAGCGAATGGGAATACTTTGCTTGCTAAGAACGCTAAGTTAGAAAAGCAAGAATTAGTGAATCTGACTATACTGCATAAAGCCCAGAATATTGACCAACCAGAAATATATTCGCCACTTATTCCCCACGAGCCTTCAGCGTCAATGGGAGCTGAACATAAAGATCCTATTGTTGCTTTTGGAGATTCTTCTGTAAAATCTATTTCGTTACCTGTAGATGTGGAACATGCTTTTGAAGGAGAACATAAACATGCTCTTTTACCAGCAGTGCATTTTCATGAAAGAGCCAAGTATGAGTTAGGTCCTGACGGCTTTAATAGTGTTGAAGATATGATTTCGTTTGCTAATGTGGATTATGTAGTCTCAAATATGGTGTCACTTGAAGAGCAGAATGGAAGCGTCACTAAAGAAGAATTAGGTACTCAAAATAGCCCATTAACGGGATCATGTCTGTCATTGGACACTGACACCTCGAAAGATATGACAGAGCATGGAGTATTAATAGATGAAATGGCAAATACATTACATCCGTTGTTGTTTAAAGACGAGCTCAACTCACCAAAGCCGAGAGAATCCCTACCAACGGTAGATTTACTGGATCCACCTCGTAATACGACAACACGAGCCTCTAATGAAGAGCTGGAGTATCAAGCCAGATTGATTGAAATGCGCCTTGAAGATTACAAAATCAAAGTTACGGTAAAAGATATATTTCCGGGGCCTGTTATTACGCGCTTTGAACTTGATCCTGCTCCTGGTGTGAAGGTAAGCCGTATAATGGGACTGTCAAAAGATATTGCACGTTCTTTATCAACTAGTTCTGTGCGTGTTGTCGATGTCATTCAGGGTAAACCCTACATTGGCTTGGAGTTGCCAAATACCAGTCGAGAAACGGTGTTTATGTCTGACGTAGTCTCCAGCAAGCGATTCAAGACATCTAAGTCGCCATTATCAGTGGTTCTGGGAAAAGATATTGCTGGTGAAGCTGTTGTAACTGATTTAGCCAAAGCTCCGCATATGCTGGTGGCTGGTACGACTGGCTCGGGCAAATCGGTAGGCGTAAATGTTATGATCGTTAGCATGCTATACAAAGCAGGTCCTGAAGATGTTCGTTTCATTATGATTGACCCTAAGATGTTGGAGCTGTCGGTTTACGAAGGCATTCCTCATCTATTGACAGAAGTGGTGACGGACATGAAAGATGCAGGTAATGCATTGCGATGGTGTGTTGCTGAGATGGAGCGACGTTACAAGCTAATGTCTGCATTTGGTGTACGTAGCATTGATGGTTTTAATGATAAAATTAAAAAAGCTCATGATGCTAGTCACCCAATTCTGGATCCACTCTGGAAGCTGGGTGATAGTATGGATGACACAGCTCCTATTTTAAATAAACTTCCATATATTGTAGTCATTGTTGATGAATTCGCTGATTTAATAATGGTAGTAGGTAAGAAGGTTGAAGAACTGATTGCGCGTTTGGCGCAAAAAGCTCGCGCCGCAGGTATTCACCTTGTACTTGCAACACAGCGACCATCAGTTGATGTCATTACAGGTTTGATAAAAGCCAATATTCCGACGCGAATGGCGTTTACTGTATCAACGAAGACTGATTCACGTACTATTCTTGATCAAAGTGGTGCAGAATCGTTGCTTGGGATGGGTGATATGCTGTTCATGCCTAATGGCTCTAATCGTCCTTCACGTATTCATGGTGCCTTTGTGAATGATGATGAAGTTCATCGTGTTGTTAGCAACTGGAAGGCTCGAAGCAAATCACTGTATATAAATGATATTATTAACGGTGACCATGGCTTTGCAGGGCTTCTACCTGGGGAAACTGGAGAAAGTGGTGATGGTGAAGAACTGGATGAGTTGTTTGATCTAGTGGTTGAATTTGTAACTGAATCACGCAGAGCATCAGTTTCAGGCGTACAGAGGAGATTTAAAATTGGTTATAATCGTGCTGCACGTATTGTTGAACAATTAGAAGTGCAGGGTATTGTAAGTTCATCCGGACATAACTCGAATCGCGAAGTGTTAGTTCCGTCACGATCATCGAGAGATGGAGTGGAGTGATACGAATGAGGCAGATGTTGTTGTCTTTGCTATTATGTGCGCCTGTAGTGCTTGCATCTCCTAAGCAAGAATTGAGTACCCGCCTCGACAAATTAAATAGTTTCACTGCAGTCTTTAAGCAAATGGTGACTAGTCCCGAAGGGGAAGTAATTAGTGAGAGTGAAGGTACCTTGGCCATGAAGCGCCCTAATTTATTTCATTGGAAAACTATCATTCCTGATGAAAATTTGCTGGTTTTTGACGGTGAAACGTTATGGTATTATAGCCCAGTTATAGAACAGGTGACTGCGATGAGGCTAGATGATATGATATCGAAAACACCCTTTTCGTTGCTAATACGTAACGACTCAAGAAATTGGCAGAACTATAATGTTAGCCACGAAGGAGATAAGTTTGTGTTATCACCAAATAAAGCATCTAACATGGTTACACTTATCATTACAGTCCTGCCTAATGGTTGTATAATGAAGTTTTCAATTGTTGAACAAGATGGGCAAATTAGCCGTTTCGCCATGTCAAATATCAAAAATGTGTCACCTAAGGCATCTCTTTTTCGCTTTACTGTTCCAAATGGTGTGGAGCTGGACGATCAACGATAGTAAGTGAGTATTCCTATGGAATAATTTAAGTTTCTATCTTGCCAATGATTGTCTTCCCCGGGTTGCGTGTATACGGCTAATAAACTTAGACGGATTCATCGGGCAAAAAATGGCAGGTTCACTTAAATACTCAGGGCTATAAATAAACTTCACTATAAAATAACTGACTGGCAGCAGTATAATCAAGCTTTATTCAATTGTGGCTGACTAACATTGTGAATTGGCGAAGAAGCCGTGCAGCTATGGAATTAAATTAAGCAGGGTAATTATGGGAGGTTTCATTAATTCTATTCTTAAATTTGCTCAACTGCCGTTGTCGTTCTCTCACTATTAATGTATTAGAAAGTGAGCTAAAACGGTTAACGCTATATTCAAAATGAAGAATAAAGGAACCATTTAGAACTTAGCCATTGATGCTATGGGACCCAAAGTTTACAGTGAATGAAAATAAAAAGTATAAAAACATTGCTTTGATGGGAAACGATGAGTTTGGTGTAAGTTACATTTAGTGGTAGATATAAATATGTATGAAATTATTGTTGCTGAGTTAAGTTTATCAAATGTGATTCATGGTGAAGTGTTGCCTAATTTACGCCAGACTTGCCGAAGAATTAATAAGATATTCTGCGATGGTGTTTACAATACCAGACCGTGTTACGAAACCGTTCATATTTAATGGACGGTTCCAGTTGTTCCCCCAAAAAAGGAACAACGTTAGGAACGGCTCATCTGTTTAATTTAACAGTGAGTTATCTGCAGTTATACGGTTCAAATCAGCGCTGGAAAACGGAGCATAGTTACTGTAAACGTTTCCTAGCAGAGACAGCAAGAGTTCAAGTTAAAAAATTACTGGGAGGGACATGGAACCTAAGGAGCATGCAATTCAGGTTAGTTGAAACTGACGGCATGATAAAAGCGTCCAATAAGCTGATAAGACTAGGTATGCCTAAAACGAAAGCTATTGTCTAATAGTGCATCATGTTGGGATTTACCATCTGAGCTAGAACTAAGAAACAAAGCCCTTCGTAAGGAATAATCTATGTCGGTGGGTTCCCACGATAAAAGCAATGAACGGATAGAACCAAATCAAATGGTTTGCGTGCATTTCCTGAAATGACACTTCAATGACAATAAGTAATAGCGTAAAGCATACCAGTATTTCCTCCGAGTATAACGTTCTGTTGACGTTGCGAACGATAAAATAGAGCACTGCGCAAAATTGGACCAGAGGGAATAAAACATGTAGTGTATCTGGCGTGATGGAGTAAAGGCTGGTTGAGTCGAACTCAAGACTCATGCGAAGAATAAATACATTTGCCATTATGGCATGATAATCCCATGCGAGAAAGACAATAAGTGGCATTATACCCAACACACAGCCAATGAAAAAATTGCGCTGAATATCTTTACGTAAAAACATGATCAGCAAGAATGCAGCAGGGGAAAATTTGGATGCAATCGAAAGTCCCATCAGTATCCCGGCAAATAGCCATTGTTCTTTTTGGACGCAAACGATACCCAATAGAAGCAATGCGACGGGGTATATATCGTTTGCTCCTACTTTGAAAACTTCATACCAAAGTCGCTCTGGCAATAGAAACAATACGAGAGTGATGAGTATTGTACTGATAACCTGCCAGCATCCCTTTTTTTTGATATTATTGAAAACTAGCATACTTAAAGAAATAGACGCAATAATGAAGTATAACAAGCTCATTGCTTTGTAGCCAATATCAGGAAAAAAAGCAGCGGGAGCATATCCAAGTAACATTCCTGGGCCATAATGAAACCCACGATGCTTTGGTGCAAGTTCAGGGCGAACATTGATGTCTTGGCTAAGATATGGGTTTTGTCCAAAAAGAAAAAATTGCTTAGCAGCGTGTTCAGTAGTGTAGCCGATATCAACCGTCGGAGGTACAAATATAAACTCACCATAGACTGGTATCATACGAACAAGAATGAATGCAAGTCCAGCTAAAGCAAGTAAACATTCTGTGATAAGTAAAATATTACCAATATCGTCTTGTTGATGACGGTGTTTGAAAAGCATCAGGATTAAGGCGAATAAGCCACTAAAACAGAGAAATTTAGTAAATGAGTGCCCCCAATCATAGGTTTGAAATAGACGATAAATGAAATAAATAAAAATTAGTGAAACAAAAAATGATGCTAAACAATTTACTATGTGAAGACTTTTTTGCGATGAAGTATGTTGATTGAATGCAATGAAGCTCATAACGGTCACCCACCAAATAAATCCATGTTGGCATTATGATTAAAATACGATTTTGAACTCTTATTATCAGTGTAGTTATTAAGCAATAAAGTGCGTCAGATGAAAGACGAATTATGAGCGCTGCTATGCATTTGTGATTTTAATGAATTTTGTTTCCTAATTCGAGTTCAGGGAGCAAATTCTAAGATAATTAATTACTAAACAATTATTTTTGTTTTAGGCATACTTAGCTCTACCAGCTTATGTAACGCTTTTATCATGCCGTAAGTTTCGTTAATTTGAATATTGTTACCTCTTAAACTCAATGTTCCTCTCAGTCAATGTTTAATTCAAACCATTTCTGTCTCTGCTAGAGAACGCATATGGTAACGGGCTTTATTTCCTAAATAAGGAAACTAAATTTTTGATCAATACTCTAAACAGCTAGGTTCACTTAAATATTCAGGTATGTGAACAATATTTGCTACAAAACAACGAATTGGAAACAGTATAATCAAGTTTTAATCAATCGGACCCACTAATATTTTGGATTGATGAATAAGCTATTCAGCTATGGAATGAAATGAAGCAGTGTAATCATGGAAGTCCTTGTTTATTTAGCGACTTAGCCATTACGACGACTCTCATGGATAAATGCGTATTTTCAATGTCATTGAGAGGTCTGCAAGGGTTCATTCATTCTGTTTTTTAAACTTGTTCAATCACTGTTATCATGCTCTCATTTCTTATGCATTAGCAAGTGAGCCAAAATGGTGAACGTCGCGTTTAAGACGAAAATTACAGGAACTATCCAGTACTTAACTATTGATTTTAAAAATAAAAATTTACAACGAAGGTAAACGCCAAGTAAAAAGGCATAGCACTGATGGGAAACGGCGGGTTTAGCGTCAGTTACATTGAACGGTAGATATTAATACGCAGGAAATCATTGCTGCTGAGTTAAACGCATCGAATGTGACTAACGGCGAAGTGCTACTTAATGTGCTCAGACAGATCTGCTGAAGGACCAATGAAATATCAGACTACAGTTTTTATTCCACTAAGAAAAGGAACAATTTTTTGAAAATGAGGTTACTTGCGTAATTTATCGGTTAGTTACCAAAAGTTATACGATTCAAACAAGCGTTGAAAAATGAGGTATAGTTACCATAAAGATTCCCTCTTACTAGATGGGTACATTTCGAGTCCAAAACTCTTCGAAGAGATATTGAGCCTAAGGGATTATAATGTTTAGATTGGCTAGACTTATGCTACGATAAAAGCCTTAAATGAGCTTAAAGGCTAGGTATGTTTAAAATGAAAGCACTCACCTAATAGTTAACCATGTTCTGGTTATATGAATACGAGCTAAGCAACAAAGCTCCATTTAATAAGTGTTTTATTAAATTCATGGGTAGTGTTATCGAAATTTATATGCTCTTTTACACTCCCTTCATCATCATATTCTTCAATGGAGCTATTATGTATATGCTTGCTGTTAATAAAAATTTGACATACATATTGACCCTTATTTGACTATATTCTAGGCAACATTTCATGTTTGAGCTGAAAAAATTTATATCAACTTTACTTATGCCACTCCCTGCGCTACTAATTCTTGGTTTTTTGGGCTTGTTCTTCATCTGGTTCACGCAGAGGATAGGATTTGGTTCATTTTTGGTCTTTATTTCTTTGTTTTTAATTGCTCTGGTTTCATTCCAGCCATTATCATCTTTACTTTTGATGAAGCTTGAACGTCAATATATGGGGTTCCTCACACCGAGTGAACCCATTAACTATGTAATGGTATTAGGTCATGGCCATGTTGTTGATTATGAAATTCCTCCAACATCAGAATTGTCACCTACGGCATTAATGAGGTTAATTGAAGGAATACGTATCCACTTTATGTACCCAACGTCTAAACTCATTTTGTCAGGGTATGTAGGTGGTAACGAAGTAAGCCATGCACGAATGCTTGCACGAGTAGCCATGGCGATGGGAGTGCACAAAAACAACATACTTCTTCTAGAAACGGAAAAGGGCACTTGGGAAGAAGTATTCCATGCTGCATCTATTGTGGGGCAAAGTAACTTAGTTTTAGTGACGTCAGCAAGCCATATGCCACGAGCATTATATGAATTTAAAAATGCGGGTTTAAACCCGATCCCTGCACCCACGAATTACATGGCTCAAAAAAACATTCATCAACCTTGGATTAAATATTCGCTTCGTGCACAATACCTGGAACAATTTGAACGCTATTGGCATGTTTGCTTAGGTCAAATTTGGTATCTGTTACGTGATAAAATCACACAGCAAAAAGTGCAGCTTCAGGGTGACTCTGTAACATCATCGGAACTTACGATAAATGACTCAGTAAAAAAATATGATAACAAGTTTTTGTATGTATTAAGCTAGTATAAATAAAGTTATATTGCAGCTTGAACGCTTACACTAAAGAGATCAGCTACAAAAAATAGCTGAATATTATTAAGCCGTTTTTTATTCATCGTTTTTAAACTAAGTGGAATTTAACATAAAAAATAAATTAAATACAAAGATGAAATTCAAGCGTTAGAGAAAACCTATTGGCTGCACGAAGACCTGAACATAAATCACTTAAACTCTATTTTTATCAATATCGAAAATTTTTACCAGACTTTCTCCCTGTATTAGCTTTCTTTTTTAAATGAAAGAACTAAATTATCAATCTACACTCTAAGCTAAGTTCATTTAAGCATTTAAGCATTTAAGCATTTAAGCAAGCTTAGCTATAAAATCATCAACTGGAAGTCGTATAATTAATTTTAAGTGATGGTGGCTTATGGACATTTTGAATGTATGAAGGAATCATTCAGCTATAGTATTAAACCAAACAGATAAGTTGTGGGAAGTTTCGTTTGTTTGACCATTGAACCATTGCGCGACTCTCATGAACGAATGGATATTCTCAATGTATTGAAAAAATTTGTAATATTCGTTCTATTCTTAGGCTTGCTTAGCTGCCTTTAGTATACCATTATTATGGATTTATTACCTCATTCAAGTTTAGATAGCAAAGCTCAACATGATTAAGAATTAAATAATAGCTTTTGTTTTAGGCATACTTAGCCTGGCCGGCTTATTTAACGTTTTTATTATGGTGTAAGTTTCGCTAATTTGAGCATTATGATATCTTAAGCTCAATGTCCTCCCAAGTAGTTTTTTGACCCGAACCATTGTTGTCTTTGATAGAGAATATTTACGGTAACTATACTTCGTTTTTTAACGCTTATTTGAACCGTATAGCTTCTGGTAACTTACCATTAAATTACACGCATAACCTTGCTTTCAAAAAATTGCGCCTTTTCTTGGCGGGATGAGTGAACCGCTCATTTAATCCGAATGGTTTCGTAACATTATTTGGTGTCATAAGCATCATCGGCTGATATTTCATTAATTTTGCGTCGGGTCGTTTTGAGCAAATTAAGTAATACTTTACCATAGACTGTGAGCCCTGTAGAGCCAATGGCTAAGTTCTGGATGCTTCCTTTATTCTTCGTTTTAAACGTGACGTTAATTGTTTTGGCTTGCTTGCTAATGCATGAATAGTGAGGGCATGACAATGGCATTGAAAGTATGTATTTAACCATGAGGACCGTGGTAATTGCTGATTCACTAAATAAACAAAGTCTTCCATGCTTATTCTGTTTAGTCTGATCCCATAGCTGAATAGCTTCTGCATTAATTCATATTGTTCTCGATGAAGCAGAAGTATCGGAGTAATTTCATCAAAGGTACGGTATTTATTTTTAATATTGCTTTTTACTACATTTGCTCTTATAGCCCAAATTTCAACTCAATAGAGAAGCTCCGGAAGGTAATAAATGAAGATTCAAGGAATAGCATGTTTCAGAAGTAAATATTATTGCAAAGAAGTTATTAATTAATTTAGCATTATGACTTTTTCAATGGTTCTAGATATCTTTGATATCAAGAATGAAATACTCAAGCCTGTGTATTTAAGTTGATTGAGTATTGCTAAACCATTGTAAAAATGTTGTCCATATAATTGGCAATGAAAAAGACAAAGGATCTTTTAATGCGATTAGTTTTAACCATAAGACGAATAATTTACTCTGGCTTACTGATCATGTTTATTACGGCATGTTCCAGTACGTCTAATCAAAAAATTGCTGCAACTTTAGCTGCACAACGTGCAGATATGTTGAGTAATATCGTTCCTGTTAGCATGAAAGGTTATAATATTATTCGTGCAAAAGCAAATGGTACTAATATTGAGTTAATGCTTCTTTATTTTGGTAACAGTAACATTACACCGACAGTACTTGCATACAGTCTTAAAAAAGCGTACTGCTTGGACAATGAAATTACATGGCTAATGAAACAAGGCGTTGAGTATGATCTGTTATTTCGAGATAATCGCGGCCATTCGGTGTTTGAATGCAAGATCAATCATCATGATTGCGTACAGTAAAAAGCAGCCAAATAAAAAATTTTAACAAATTTTTTAAGGGTTTTATCGTAAAATTTTTAAAAAACTACATCTACAGCATGGCTTTGTTTTCTAATTAGAGTTTAGAAAGTAAATTTCAATATTATTCATCATAAGACAATAGCTTTTGTTTTAGGCATACCTAGCTCAGTTATCTTATTTAATGTTTTTATCATGGCATTACTTTCGTTAAGTGGAACATTATGATCTTTTAGGATCAATGTCCTTCCAATTAATTTTTTTGACTAACAACATTGCTGTCTCTGATAGGAAACGTTGATGATAACCATATCTTATTTTTCAATGCTGATTTGAACCGTACGTTTAATACGAACGGTTTCGTAAGATGATCTGGTGTCATAAGCACCATCGGCTGATATGTTATTGCTTATTCTGCTGGTCTGCTTGAGAAAGTTAGGTAGCACTTTACTATCAGTCACATTGGATGCATTGAATTTAGCAGCAATGATTTCATGTGTATTGATACTTACTGTTAAATGTAATTTACGCCAGACTTGCCGTTTCCCATCAGTGTCATGCTTTGTACTTGCTATTCGCTTTGACCGTAGATTTTGAGCCTCGTATAATCAATGAATAAGTGCTGGATGGTTTCTTGATTTTCCATCTTGAACGTGACGTTAACCGTTTTGGCTTGCTTATTAATGCATGAATAGTAAAGGTATCACAATGGCATTGAAAATATGCATTTAACCATGAGGTTCGTCGTAATGGCTAAGTGGTTAAAGAAACGAGATCTTCCATGATTATTCTGCTTAGTTTGATTCCATAGCTGAATAGCTTCTATATCAATACAAACTGTTAGTGAGTCATGATTGATTAAAGCTTGATTATACTGCTTCCAGTTAGTTGTTGTGCAGCGAAGCTTTTTTTTAAACCTAAATATTTAAATTTGCTTAGTTGTTTAGAATGTTAATTGAAAATTGAGTTTCCTGATTGTAGGAAATAAAGTCGGTTACCATAAACGTTCCCTAGCTGAGGAAGTAAAGGTTCGAGTTACAAAATTACTGGGAAGAAGATTGAGTCTAAGGGATGACACAACTCAGATTAGCGAAACCCACACCATGATGGAAGCGTTAAGTAAGTTGACAAGGTTAAGTATGCCAACACGAAAGCGATTGTCTAATAGCTAATATTGTTGAGATTTGCTATCTGAACTCGGAGTAAAAAATAAAGCTGAGATTACTTCAAATCTGAAGACTTTTTTTATTTGGCATCTCAAATTTAAACATGTCATACAGCTACTAAACCGCGGTTTGAATAATTACTGTATCCGCTTTTTTAGTATATTCATTCATCCGGTGAAAGTTCAAATAGCGGTAAGTATCAGTTGCTGTTGTGTCTATTTGTTTAGCAAACTCAAGGTACTCTTCAATCGATGGAATACGACCAATAATCGCACTGACAGAAGCGAGTTCTGCAGATGACAAGTAAACATTTGCTCCTTTACCCAAACGATTCGGGAAGTTACGCGTGGAGGTAGAAATCACGGTTGCTTTATCTGCAACGCGCGCTTGGTTACCCATACACAGTGAACATCCTGGCGTTTCGATACGAACTCCGGCACGCCCGAAGATGCCATAGTAACCTTCTTCTATCAATTGATCGCGATCCATTTTTGTTGGGGGCGCGATCCACAGACGAGTTTCAAGCGTACTACCGAACGTATCGAGAAGTTTACCCGCTGCACGAAAGTGACCAATGTTAGTCATACAGCTACCAATGAAAACTTCGTCAATTTTTTCTCCAGCAACTTCAGATAGTAAGCGTGCATCATCTGGATCGTTTGGTGCACACAGAATTGGCTCCTTAATGTCAGCCAGATCTATCTCCATCATTTCTGCATACTCAGCGTCTTTGTCAGCTTCCATCAATTCTGGGTTAGCTAACCACGCTTCCATTGCAGAGATACGGCGCTCAATGGTACGACGGTTGGAGTAGCCTTCGCTAATCATCCACTTCAACATCACAACATTGGAACTCAGATATTCAACCACGGATTTTGACGATAATTTAACAGTACAACCTGCTGCGGAGCGTTCTGCAGACGCATCAGATAGTTCAAATGCCTGCTCAACAGTGAGGTGTTCAACACCTTCTATTTCCAGTATACGGCCAGAAAATTCGTTAATTTTGCCTGCTTTTTCAACGGTCAGCAGACCTTGCTTGATACCGTAATAAGGAATCGCATGTACCAAATCACGTAGTGTGATACCCGACTGCATTTTCCCTTTAAAACGCACTAAAATCGATTCAGGCATATCCAGCGGCATAACACCAGTTGCCGCAGCGAATGCCACCAATCCAGAACCGGCGGGGAATGAAATGCCCAATGGAAAACGAGTGTGCGAATCACCACCGGTACCTACAGTATCAGGTAAAAGCATCCGGTTTAGCCATGAATGGATAACACCATCACCAGGACGAAGTGCAATACCACCTCGATTGATAATGAAATCAGGCAATGTGTGATGTGTGATAACATCCACAGGTTTCGGATACGCAGACGTATGGCAGAATGACTGCAGGGTAAGATCCGCAGAGAAACCTAAACACGCAAGGTCTTTTAACTCATCACGAGTCATAGGTCCTGTGGTGTCCTGAGAGCCCACAGTGGTCATCTTAGGCTCACAGTACGTACCAGGACGAATACCTATTACTCCACACGCTTTACCCACTATTTTTTGAGAAAGTGTAAAGCCTTTACCTGAATCAACAATAGGTTGTGAACGACGGAATACATCTGAAGCACTAAGGCCTAATGCTTCACGTGCTCTGTCAGTCAGGCCACGACCAATGATTAGTGGAATACGACCACCTGCCCGTACTTCGTCATACAGTACATCCGTTTTCAAAGAGAACGTTGACAGCACATTGTTCGTACCATGAGCGCATACTTCGCCTTTAAATGGGTAAACGTCAATTACATCACCCATGCTTAGTTTAGATACATCCAATTCGATTGGTAGTGCGCCAGCATCTTCCATTGTGTTAAAAAAAATTGGAGCAATTTTTCCACCTAGACAGTAACCGCCAGTACGTTTGTTTGGTACATGAGGGATATCATTACCCATGAACCAAAGCACTGAGTTAGTCGCTGACTTACGTGAAGAGCCTGTACCAACGACGTCACCAACGTACACAAGCCGATGACCTTTTTCTTTTAATGCCTCGATTTGTTTGATAGAGCCAATAACACCTGGTTGATCTGGTTTAATACCATCTCGTGCGTTCTTGAGCATTGCAAGTGCATGCAAAGGAATATCTGGACGAGACCAAGCATCAGGGGCTGGTGACAAGTCATCTGTGTTCGTTTCACCGGTAACTTTAAATACAGTAAGTGTTACTTTTTCTGGTACATTAGGTTTAGATAAAAACCATTTTGCTTCTGCCCAGCATTGTATAATTTTTTTTGCGTGCGCGTTACCAGCGTTCGCTTTATCTTCTATGTCATAGAAAGCGTCAAATATTAGCAGCGTATGAGCAAGTGCTTTTACCGCGATAGGTGCAAGGGCTTCATTATCTAAAAAGGTAATAAGTGATTCAATGTTGTAACCACCTTGCATAGTGCCTAACAGTGCAACCGCTTTTTCTTTACTGATAAGTGGCGATGTTGTTTCACCTTTGGCAACTGCTGCCAGAAAGCATGCTTTCACATATGCAGCTTCATCAACGCCAGGCGGAATGCGATTTTCTAACAGATCAATTAGGATTATGTCCTCACCTGCAGGTGGATTTTTGAGCAGTTCAATAAGACTAGCTGTTTGTTTTGCATCTAGTGGTTTAGGGACGATACCCTGAGCGGCACGTTCTTTTACATGTTTATAGTAGGCTTCAAGCACGATGTATTCCCTCATATTGCTGCCTGACCTATACGGTCAAACATCCTTGAAATTAAAGCTCAGTTAGCAGGCAACACGCGAAGTATAAGGGTTACTATTTTTTACGATGTTACTGCATAATGAAGCTGATATGTTATCATTTTTTGACGAAATTTTAAATTTTCAGTATGATAAGTTTTGTTCCCTGATTGAAACTTAGAGAGAAGATCCCAAGATGCTAAACTATTAAACGCTTGTTTCCTTTTTAGCCATATCTATCCAGTCAGCTTATTTAACGTTTTTATCATGGTGCAAGTTTCGCTAATTTGAGCATTGTGATCTCTTAGGATCAAGATCCCTCTGGATAGCATGTTGACTTGAACTATTGCCGTCTCTGATAGGGCATGTTTATGGCAAGTATACCTCGTTTATACTTTTTATTTGGGCAGTATAAATTCTGATAACTAACTACTAAATTACACTGATGATTTCGCTGCAAAAAAGTTATTCTTTGCCTTGGTGGGGTGAGCGGAGCTGCTCGTGTTATACGAGCGGTTTCGCAACACTGTATGGTGTCGTAAGCACCATCGCCTAATATTTCATTGATTCTTCGGCTAGCCTGTTTGAGTAAGTTAGATAGCACTTTGCCGTCAGTCATATTTAATGAATTTAACGCAACAGCAATGATTTTATGCGTGTTTATACCTACCACTACCTGTAAACTTGCGCCAGATTCGATGTTTCCCGTCAGTGTTATATTTTTTACTTATCCTTCACTTTAACCGTAGACTTTCAGCTTTGTAGAATCAATGTTAAAGTGCTGAACTATTTCTTTAGTTTACGTCTTGAGCGTAATCTTCACTGTTTTGGCTAGCTTACTAACGTATTGATAGTAATGGTATAAAATGGCAGTTGATCCAGTTTGAGCATATAATTAATGAATCCTTGCAGATCTTTCAACGGCACTGAAAACATTCATTTAACGATGAGAGTCGTCATAATGGCTAATCTGTTAAAGAAACAAAGTCTTCTAAGACTGCTTAAATCTTGATTATGATGCTTCCAGTTAGTTGTTTTGTAACTCCTCTTTTCCTTAGACCTACATGTTAAAGTTAACCTAGCTGTTTAGAGCGTATATTGATGATTTAGTTCTCTGATTTGGGAAACATAGCCTATAGTTGGTTAATATATGGATCTATGCCAGTATTTTGAAAATTTTTTAAAAAATTACGATCCAGTGATATTTTATAGAATAGATCACTGAGGAGATTTTATGCCGCAAATTATACGTTCTGCACTTGTGCCGTTTAGTGCTGAACAAATGTTTGAACTTGTTAATAATGTAGAAGCATACTCGTCATTCGTGCCGGGTTGTTCTGGTTCTTGTGTGTTGGCAGCTAGCAACAATACTATGATTGCATCAGTTGAGGTTGCTAAAGCTGGCATTCATAAAACCGTCATAACCCGCAATGAATTAGTTGTGGGTGAAACTATTAAAATAGAATTAGTGGATGGTCCATTTCGTAAATTGGTGGGTGGTTGGAACTTCACATCTTTAGATGAGGATGCTTGCAAAATTGAATTGAAGTTGGATTTTGAATTTCATACTGGTTTGATCGAAATGGTGTTTGGTCAGGTATTTAATAAGCTGGCTATTAATATGGTAAAAGCTTTCTCTGACAGGGCGAGAGTAGTTTATGAGCGACAAGATGCTGCATGTTGAAGTTATGTATGCCTTGCCTGACGAACAGCATGTGTTTGAGGTGATAGTTTCGCATACCATGCATGTAGGAGACATTATTTATAATTCAGGTGTTTTAGATGTGTATCCTGAAATAGATTTAGCAAAAAATAAGGTGGGTGTGTTTAGCCGCGTGGTAAAGCTGGATGCTTTAGTGCATGATGGTGATCGTATTGAAATTTATCGTCCGTCACTTGCTGATCCGAAAGAAATTCGCCGTCGCCGAGCTGAATGCGCAAAGCTGGAAGGTAGAGCAGATCCTGTGATGGGAGGAGAAATGAATCCTCAGCGCAAATTGAAGTAGCAATGAGCCTTGTTTCCTAAATCCGTGAACTCAATGAGTAGTTTACGCTCTAAACAGTTAGCTTCATTTAAATGTTCATATTTCTGGATAAGCTTCGCTGCAAAACAACCAACTGAAAGTCATATAATTAAGCCTTAATTAATTGTGGTTCACTAATATTCTGGATAGATGCAGAAGCCATTCAACTATGGCATTAAATTAAGCTGAGTAATCATTGAAGACCTAGCTTATTTAGCGACTTATCCCTTACGACAGCTCTCATGGCCAAACGTGTGTTCGTAAGTTTCTAGTTTAGATAGCAGATCTTAATGTGAACGGGTCGTAAGCACGATCGCTTAATATTCCATTGATGCTCCGGCGGGTTTGTTTGAACAAATGAGGTAATACTTCACCGTGAGTTATATTTTATGCACTAAATTTCGCAATAATGATTTCATGCGTATTTGTATTTATTCTTAAATGTCACTTATGTCAGGCTCGCTGTTTCCTAACAGAGCCATGCTTGTTTACTTGCTATTCGTTTTTACTGTAGACATTGAGCCCTGTAGGCTCAATGGATAAGTATTGGAAGGTTCCTTTATTCTTTGTTTTAAACATGACATTAACCATTTTGAATTATTTGCGGACGTACGCACCGTGAGGGTATAAGAACGATAGTCGAGCAAATTTAAAAACAGAATTAATTAATCCTGGCAGACCTCTCAAAGACCTTACAATATGCATTTAACCATGAGGAAGGTAGTGATGGTTAAGGCGCTAAATAAACGAGTTCTTTCATGATTACTTTGCTTAGTTTGATTCCATAGCTGCATGGCTTTTGTATTTATCCAGAATGGCTAGACAGCCACGATTGATTAAAGCTTGATTCTTAGGGGTTAAAAGTTCATGGTGAGGGCGAATACAAGCAAAAAGCATGGCACTGATGGAAAACGTTGAGTCTGGCGCAAGTCACATGTAGCGATGGATATAAATACGCATGAAAGCATTTTTACCGAATTAAGTGCATTAAATATGACTGGCGGTAAAGTGCTACTTCACTTGATCAAACAGATCCACCGAAGCATCAATGAAATATCAGGCGACGGAGCTTACGATACCGTTCGGATTGAACGAGCGGATCCATTCATTCCACAAAGTAAAGGAACAAGTTTTTGGGTAGAAGTATGATTACTCTAAACCTTCCCTATCAGAGGCGGTAATGCTTCGCATCAAAAAACTATTGAGAAGAACATTGAACCTAAGGGACGACAACGCCCATATTTGCGAAACCTACGCCATGATAAAAATATTAAATAAGCTGATAGGTCTAGGTATGCCTACAATGAAAACGATTGTTTAATCGTGAATTATGTTAAAATCTGCTATCTAAACTTGAATTAAAAAAGAAAGCTCTATAGGTCTTTGATCGTAGCAATTGTTCGTTAGGTAATAGACAAAACTGCATCTGTTTGCCTTGACCAAACCAACGTTTTGCTTGATAACGCATCTTAATATTTTTATTTATTATAGTATTAAGATGGATACAGATTTATTACGCACATTTTTAGAAGTTAACAAAACTCGTCACTTTGGTCGAGCAGCAACGAACTTGTATTTGACGCAATCCGCGGTTAGTTTCCGTATACGCCAGCTCGAAATTAAACTGAGAACACCCGTATTCACACGTAAACGTGGTAATTTACGTTTGACCTCTGCAGGTGAAAAATTTGTTCCTTATGCTGAAAATATTTTGCAGACGTGGGGGCGTGCTCGCCAAGATGTAGCGCTGACAGATAGCTATCAGCAACAGCTTACTGTTGGTGCAACCTCATTAATTTGGGAAATCAACAATACCAATGAGTGGTTGGAGCAGGTCGAAGCCATTCAGCCTGAATGGGCCCTTCGTACGGAGTCATTGAATCGTCAACAGATTCCAAGCGCATTATTGGAGAAACAAGTCGATATTGTGTTGACCAGTGAGCCGCCAAAATTGGCAGATCTTCAACAGGTGAGATTGACTAATTTTGTTGTAGTGCTAGTATCGAATGAACCTGAACAAAACATGAATACTATTATAGGATTACCGTTAGTCTATTTAGATTGGGGGACACGTTTTGCTGTTGAGCACAGCCGCATTCCTGCGTTGCAACGTGCACCAATACTACATAGTCATGGCTGTCAGCCAGCACTTAAATTTTTGATCAACCGTGGTGGCGTTGGCTTTTTACCATTGAGCATTGCACAACCTTGGATTGACTCGTGCAAATTGTACTTTGTTAAAAATAGCCCAATAATACAAAATGAACTGTTCATGGTGTGGCTGTCCAGTAACGAAAAATATGAAGACATCAGTGTGCTTATTGATGTGTTTTCTGAAACACAAAATACTTGTTAAACGTAGATAAAAAAGCGCTTTTATCGGCACTTCTTATTTTTGTACTTTGCTTACAATAGTCTGGTTTGAATTCATATGTAATTTTAAAACTTTCTCCACTTTATAATCGTTTAATAAAGTAGTTAAGTCATACTTGATGCAACTAAACTCAATATTGCAATGTATGATGTTCGTAAATATTACTGATCCCGCATTGCTTAATAATTAAGGAAATGGGTTTTGTTTTCTAAATCATGGAACTAAATCATCAATTAACCCTTGAAACATCTAGGCTCACTTAAATGTTCAGGTCTATAAACAAGCTTCGCTATAAAATAATTAACTGGAAAGAGTATAATTAAGCTTTCATTAATTGTGGCTGACTAATATTCTGAATTGATGAAGTAGCCATTCAGTTATGGAATCAAGTGAAGCGTGGTAATCATGGAGACTTCGTTTATCTAGTGACTGAGCAATTACGATGGCTTTCATGATTAAACGCGTATTTTCAATGCCATTGAGAGGTTTGAGAGAATTTATGAATTCTGTTTTCAAACTTGCTCAGCTAATGTTGTCATGCTCTCACTGTGTCTGCATTAGCAAAAGAGCTTAAATGGTTAACGTCATGTGCAAAATGAAGAATAAAGGACGCATCCAGTACTTAGTTATTTATGCTATGGGGTTTGAAATTTAGGGTTAGATACTATCTAATTTACTGAAATAGACCCGCCGAAGAATCAATGTAATATTAGGCGATACTGCTTATGACAACAGATAATGTTGCGACATCATTCGGATTAAATGCGCGGTTTTATGCATTTTATCAAGAAGAGAAGTAATTTTTTGAAAACGAAATCATTTACGTAATTTAGCGGTTAATTACCAGTAGTTATGTAGTGCAAATCAGCATTGGAAAAGGATGTATGGTTACCATAAATGTTCGTTATCAGAGATTGTAATGTTTTGAGTCAAAAATTTATCGGAGGGACATCGAGTCTAAAGGTGCTTTGGTTCTTAATTCGTGTTCAGATAGCTAATCCCCACATGATTCACTATTAGATAATTTTTTATTATAAGCATACTTAGCCTGGTCTCTTTATGTAACATTTTTATTATGGCGTCGGTTTTGCTAATCTGAGTTGCGTGATTCAGTAGTCTTTTGCCTCGAACCATTGCTGTCTCTACTCGATAATGTTTAGGATAATCATACCTCATTTTTCAAGGTTAATTGAACCGTGCAAATGCTGGTAATTAACCGTCAAATCACGCAGGTAATTTTAGTTTTAAAAAATTGCTTTTTTAGTGGGATGAGTGGAACTATTCGTTTAATACGAACGGTTTTATAACATTGTTTGGTGTCGTAAGGACTATCGCCTGATACTGCATTAATTTTTTAGCGGGTCTCTCTGTAACTGGTGTTAGACTCGCTGTTTCCAGTCAATGCCATATTTTTTTTACTTGCTATTTGCCTTTACCGTAAATTTTGAACTCCCGTAGCATCAATGGTGAAGTGCTGAATGGTTCTTGTGTTCTTCTTTTTAATGTGACGTTAACCGTTTTTATTCGCTTGTAAATGCATGCATAGTGAGGGTATGGCAACGGTAATTGAGTCAGTTTGACAACAAAATTAATTAGGTCTTGCAGACCTTTTAATGGTATTTGAAAATATGCATTTAACCATGAAAGCCGTCGTAATGGTTAAGTCGATAAATAAACGAGGTCCCCCATGATTACCCTTCTTAGTTTGATTCTATAGCTGAATTATTTTTTCATTAATGAAGAATATTAGTGAGTCACGATTGATTAAAGCTTGATTATACTGCTTTCAGTTAGCTGTTTAGAGTGTAGATTGATAATTTAGTTCTCTTATTTAGGAATAAAGTCAGAAGAAAGAGCAAGGAATGGCGTCGGAGAATTGAATCAATATAATCAACTTAATCAATAAGCTTTCCATTGAAAAAGCAGATTAATGCCCTATTAAAAAACAGGTTCAAAGCCAGTGTAATACAGTGTTCGTGCCCCGTCACGACTATTTCTGCGGTTGCAGGAATACGGTGTCATGTCCTCATTATTCATAACAGTTAACATTACGTTCAAGACGAATAATAAAGGAACTACCTGGTATTTAGTCATTGATGCAATGGGGTTTCAAATCCACGGTAGAGAAGAATGATAAACAAAAAGCATGGTTCTAACGGCCAACATTGAGTTTAGGGCCAGTTACAGGTAGTGGGAGATATAAATACGCATTAAATCATTGCTGTTGAGTTAAGTGTATCAGATGAGACTGGTGGTAAAATGCTATTTCACTTGTTCAAACAGAGCCGTCGCAGAGTCAATACAATATCAGGCGATGGTGCTTACAATGCAAGTCAATGTTGCGAATCATTCAAAGTCAACGAATGGTTCTACGCATTCTACCAAGAAGATGAATAATTTTTTGAAAACGAAATTATTTACGTAATTTAGCGGTCAGTTATTAGCAGTGATACGGTTTAAATCAGCATTGTAAAACGAGGTATGATTATAGTATATATTTTCTATCAGATGCTACAATCTTTCGAGTTAAAAAACGGTTTGAATGGACATTTAGTCTAAGCAATTATAATGCTTAGAGTGGCGAAACTTACGTTACAATAAAAGCGTTAAAGAAGATGACCAGGCTAGGTATGCAATTACACATTTACTTTATGGCGCCGGAAGGCGCTGAAGTGAATGGACAATGTATTGATGCACAACCGCAATAATTAAGGTTTATTTTCTGCATAATAAATGTTTTCTAAATTAGGGAACTAAATTGCCAGTCTACACTTTAAACAGCTAGGCTAACTTAAATATTAAGATCTATGAACAAGATGCGCTACAAAACAATTAACTGGAATGAAATTAAGTAGGTTAATCATGGGAGATCTCGTATATTTAACAACTCAGCCATTACGATAGCTCTCATGATTAAATGTGCATTTTCAATGCCATTGAGAGGTCTGCAAGGATTCATTCATTCTGTTTTTTAAGCTTGCTCAATTACCATTGTCATGCCCTCACTAATCATGCACCAGCAAGCGAGCCAAAACGGTTAACGTCACGTTCAAAACGGAGAATAAAGACACCACCCTGCACGTAATCATTGATGCTAAGAGAGCTGAAAATCTACGGTACAGGCGGACGGTAAGTAAAAAAGCATGGCACTGATAGAAAATTACAAGTCTGGTATAAGTTATATTTAGCAGCTTAGTTTTCTAATTTGAGTGTAATTAGTCAATTCCAACACGCTTAACGATTAAATAATCGCTGTTATTTTAAGCATACTTAGCCTGGTCAGTTTATGTAACGCTTTTATCATGGCGTAAGTCCCGCTAATCTTAACATTATGGTTTTTAAGTTCAATGTCCCTCTAAGTCATTTTTTGACTCCAAATATTGCTGCCTCTGATAGGGAATATTTATGGTAACTATACCTCGTTTTGCAATGCTGGTTGGAACAGCTTGTTTAATACGAACGGTTTCGTAATATTGTCTGGTGTCATAAGAACTATCGGTTGAGATTTCATTAATTTTTTGGCGAGTCTGTTTGAGTAAGTTAGGTAGCACTTTAAGGTCAGTCACATTTGATGCACTTAACTCAGCAGCAATGATTTTACATGTATTTCTATTTTCCACTAAATGTGACTTGTACCAGATTCGTTATTTTTCATTAGTACCGTACTTTTTTACTTTCCATTTGTCTACTCTGTAAATTTGGAGCCTCGTATAATCTATGGCTAAGTGCTAGATGTTCTTTTTATTTTTCGTCTTGAACATGATGTTAATCGTTTTGGCTCGCTTACTTATGCATGAATAGTTGAGGGCATGACAATGGCATGGAAAATACGCATTTAATCATGAGGACCATCATAATGGCTAACTAGCTAAATAAAGGAGGTCTCCCATGATTACCCTGCTTAGTTTAATTCCATAGCCGAATAGCTTCTTCATTAACCCAGAATATTAGTGAGCCACGATTAATTAAAGTTTAATTATACTGCTTACAGTTAGTTGTATTGTAGTGAATTTTGTTCATAGACCTGAATGTTTAAGTGAGTCTAACTGCTTAGAGTGCTGATTGAAAATTTAGTTCCCTTACTTAGGAAATAAAGTCGTTGTTTGCTGACAAAAAACAGCATTTAACATTAATGGTAGTGATAATAATAACTTCGAAAAAGAAGTGTCTTGTGTTAGGTGCAATCTGATAAATACATACTTACCTATTTTCAATGTTATACGAGTATAGATCGTTATCTATTACATAAAATAACCAATCCACATAGTAAATAAAAAATGCTTTACATATAAATATATACATCATAGAGATCCATATCTATTACAGTTATTCAAAGTAAGAGAGTGGGTTTATGCAGGTCACAAAGATAAAGATCAACAATCAAAGTGAAGACTTCTAGATTATTATTGGATCTGATTACCTTCCTGTCAAACAAATAGACCTTTATCTAAAATATTTACACTCTACTGGTAAGTCACCAAACATGATTAGATCGTATGCTTATCATCTAAAAGAGTTCTGGTTGTTTTTGGATAATTCTCAGCTAGACTGGGATGATATTAGTTTGGTTGAAATGTCATAGTTCATCAACTGGTTAAAGGTTGGTTATACTGGTAACGTTATTACATTTTTCGAAACCACCTCATTGCGCTCAGAAAGAGGATAAACTCCATAGTAACTGCCGTAAGCTCTTTCTATGACTATCACGCAAGACTAGATAACACCAAGCCATTACAGATACACAAGACAGACAGTTTTGGCGGCAAGAGTTATAAATCGTTTCTGCATCATATTAGTAAAAAAGAAAACAATAAATGTAATATCCTCAAAATAAAAGAACCTAAGCGAATCCCAAAAATCCTAACACCCGAACATGTTAAAGCTCTTGTTGCTGCCAGTGGAAATAAAAGGAATAAATTTCTAATTTGCCTACTGTATGAAACAGGAATGCGTATTGGTGAGACTCTTGGATTGAGGCATGCAGATATTCATAGCTGGGACAAAGTAATTCAGGTTATCCCAAGAAGAAACGAAAACAGAGCTAGCGCTAAAAGTAACGAGTAAAGAAGTATTGATATTAGTTCTGAGTTAATACAGCTATACACGGATTATGTTGTTTATGATTTTGACGAGATTGATTCTGACTATGTGTTCGTCAATATATGAGGTGAGAATATTGGCAGCCCATTAACATACAGCACTATTTACACTAAATTTCGCCGTGTGGCTAAAAAACAAGGTATCCTATTCTCTCCTCATATCTTTAGGCATACTCATGCTACTGAGTTGCTTATGAGTGGCTGGGATGCGTCCTATGTTCAGAAACGCCTCGGGCATAAAAATATACAGACCACGATTAATACTTATGCTCATTTGAATGGTCAAGATCTCAAGGAAACATTCCAAAATTTTCAAAAGGATAAGCAATGAACAGTAAACTTGCTCTCGTTAGTACCTAGAATACAGCTCTGGATGCAAAACAAACGAATTACTTGGCGACACACGCAAGTTAGCTATTGAGGCTATTGATCGTATTATGATGGGTTGTCCCACTAAAATTGAGCCTAACTCAAGACTGATATTTAATAATATAGTCAAAGAAGCTGGTATTTCCTCTACCGTTCTTCATCGTGAATTTCGTGATGTCATGAGTTATGTTGAAGTGGTTAAGAGGAAAGGTACGAGCCATCGAACCACTGTTCATGCCATTGATGCAAGAAAACGATGCTTTGATGCCATTGAGCGTATCGTAAATAAAGCAACATATATCATCTCAAATTCTGCAAAATTAAATACAGTAAATGTTGCAAAAGAGGCAGGGGTTGATGATGCGTATATCTATCAGGCACTACCTAACGTTCTAAAAGAAATTGCAAAACAGCAAACAGAAACAGAAGTTTTCGGAAATAAGAAAACCAATGCCAAGTTAGTAGCAGTTGTTAATCGATTGGTTGAGTCGGGTCAAAAGATTACTGTTAAAGATGTTTGCCGCGAAGTTGAGATGAATAAGTCTTTCGACGTTGTAGTTCGCAAAAGTTACCCCGATGTACATAACGCAATCTTGGATGTGATTGTTGAGCAAAAAAAGGAAGTTCGCTCAGATGAATGCATAGCCTTTTTAGGCGCACTTGAAAGGTTAAGGTCTGGCAAATCAATAAATACCAATCCGATTCCTGTTGGCGGCTATCTTAGCGTAAAAAATTAATGGAAGAGTTTGGTATCCATGAAACAACGATTAACCGACACCATAAGGATATTTGCAAGGAATGTACTTCAAGAAAAAGGCTTGGAAGTGATGATGTATGGTTTTTTAATGATGGTGAAGTTCAGTTAAAGGGCGGGACTGACGCAATAAAACTAAATTTTAGTGATTTGCCATTTGACTGGCTAATAGATTCAGCCAAAGTCTTTATTAAAGCGTGTCATGTAACAAGATCAAGCGCAACATGAGTTGCAAACCTTCAATCAATTCGCATGTTTGGTGCAGCGTTTTTGATATAAATTTGACTTGCACACCAAAGGAAATTGATAGATCAGTTATGGAGAATATGCTTTATAATTGGTCGACAACAAAATTAAAAGAAACAAGCATAAAAAAAGACTTGCGTTTTTCAGACAATATATCGAATAGTACGAAGACACCGCTATGGTCGAGTTCGGGGGGCTATTCGTTTAATTAGAGACTCAGACTATCCCAAAGAAATGAAAAGCCTACGTAAGTTCATTCCTGAATATGTCATGAGCCAATTAAATGCTAATATTGATGGGTTACACCCTCATGTCATGCGCTTCTTTCTGGTTCTCCAAGAGGTCGGAATGAAGATCAGTGAATGCTGCGGTCTGCCTTATGACTGTATTTACTCCGACGCTCAAGGTGATTACTTCATAAAATATTACCAATACAAAATGAAGAAAGAACATGTTGTCCCTATTACCAAAGAGACCGCAGAGGTTCTCAAAGAACAACAAAATGAAGTTATTTTAGAGTTCATGGGGGCAACGAAATTATTATTCCCAACCCCCGAAGTTACAAGATAATAAGCGACCTTACCCCATAGTTGGCAAGGCATGGTCTAAGGGCACGCTAATTAAAAATTATTAACGCTCTGGCGCAAGAACGCAATATTGTTAGTGAAAGTGGCTCTATTTATCATTTTTCGTTCCATATGTTTAGGAACACAACTGCAACTCGAATGATTAATAATGGCGTAGCACAGCATATCGTCCAGAGATACTTAGGTCATGAGTCACTAACAATGACTAGTATTTATGCTCATATTATGGATAAAACTCTTAAAGAGGAATACGCTAAATTCAATGACAAGATGGCAGATATTAAAGGCGCTATCTATGACGTTGCAGATGTAGCAGAAAGTTTCAGTGAAGGCTGTGATGCTGACTCGATTGATTCTCAGTGGCTTAAAAAGAATATCGCCGTACAAGCATTGCCTAATGGCTTGTGTTCGTTACCAGTTGTGCAGGGAAGTTGTCTACATGCTAATGCTTGTCTAACTTGCCCAAACTTTAGAACTGACCACAGGTATTTACCTCAACATAAAGATCAGTTAAACCGCACAGAAGAGATCATTCCTACATGCTCCAGCAAAGGTTGGGCTAGGAAGCTAGAAATGAACGAAAAAATTAAACAATCACTCGTTAACATAATTGAACCGCTAGAGGTAAAATAACATGGCGCATAAAAAATACTTCTGGCTTAAAGTCCAACGCTGGGAAAAAAAAGAAGAAGCTTTAAAGAAGACCAATGAAGCTACCAAGCGGTTGATAAAGAAGAAAGAGGTCATTAACTTTAACACTGTAGCGGAAGAGGCTGGCGTATCTAAAGCGTGGCTCTACAAAGAGAGTGACGTTGCGGAGCGAATTAAGCGAATACGAGATCAATCATCTGACAAAAAATAGTAGCAGTTAAAGCATCGACCAAAACAAGTGATTCATTAAAAGATGCATTAATCTCAACATTAAAGGCTAAAGTGAGAGAGCTAGAAACTGCAAATAGTGAGTTAAAGAAACAACATCAAGTTGTATATGGTAAATTTCACGACTCTTTTATGTAGACGTATCCACAAGGTACTAACCACTAAGTATAACGGGGTTGGCGATTCAAATGTAATCTTATGTTTAGATAGCGATAGAGATTAAGATGCCGCTTTGAATATCCGTTATGAAGGTACCCTAGGATTAAAAGCGGCTAGGCAAGTTGTTACTGCTTGCGGAGGATGATGCAATTATCATCACAAACTAATTACTACGTAGACAACAAGAAGGATCGTTAGATAGAGTGGGGAGACGTCACAAAATCAATGATTTTACAGAAAGAGAACTAAAAACAGAAATAAAATTCACTCCTTGCAAATCAGTTTCTTAACCTCCCGTACAAGTTTATCAATTCCTTTTTTAGCTTCTGATATACTTGAAGCGAGCATGTAAGCAGGTGTCGTTACTACTTTATTTTCAAAGTCAGTGACAGTCTGATCGACATCAGTAAATTTGTGCTGACCACCAAACGACTCAATACAGGCAGCAGTATCTTTATCATGACCTATTGTAACTAACACTCCTTCACCGTATATTAAAGGTAATAATACTGGAGCAATACACATGTAACCCACTGGTTTTTTGATATTTTTAAAATCATGACAAACAAACGAAATGTCCTGTTGTATTGATAAATTGCTACCTTTGAGTGTAAAATTAGAAAAATTCTTTGCAACACCCAAACCGCCTACAACGAATAAAGCAGAGAAATCACTGGCTTTGCATTCCGTTACAGGTTGTATATTACCTCTAGCAATTCTTGCTGCTTCAACCATGATATTTCTAATTTCAAACATTTCATTGCCTGTTATATGATTTATAACTTGGTGCTGATTACGATTAGGTGCAAAGACTTGATATTCTAACCCGGATTCTTCAATTGCAAGTAATGTCAACACTGCTTCGTTGATCTCTGCGCCATCAAAAGCGCCATTTCCTGATAATAAAACAGCAACTTTATTCATTCCAATTTCCTCTCGTTACTTAATGTTTTGATTAAGTGTTATATAATAATATCATTGAAAATAGCTTTATTTTTTTAACATTTAATTAATTAAAAAGTAAGCTATTTTTTATTTACAGGCTTTGTTTCCTAATTCAAATTCAGATAGCAAATCCCAACATAGTTAACGATGAAACAATCGCTTTTATTTTAGGAATACCTAGCCCAGTCAGCTTATTTAACATTTTTGTCATAGAGTAAGCTTCGTTAATCTGAGCATTACGATCTCTCAAGCTCAATGTCCCCCCCCAAGTGATTTTTTGACTCTAAACATTGTCGTCTCTGACAGGGAATATTTATGGTAACCATATCTTGTTTCCCAATGCTGATTGGAACCGTATAACTGCTAATAACTGACCGCTAAATTACGCGGATGTACCTCGTTTTTAAAAGTTGCTTCTTTTTTGGTTGGGTGAGCGGAACCTCTCGTTTAATAAGAATAGTTTCGTAACATTGTCTGATATCATAAGCACTATCGGTTGATACTTCATGGATTTTTTAGTAGATTTGTTTGAGCAAGTTAAGTAGTATTTTATCGCCAGTTACATTTAATGCACTCAATTTAGCAGCAATGATTTCATACGCATTAATGTCTACCATTCAATGTTATTTATGTTAAACTTTGCGTCTCCCATCAGTGAAATATTTTTTTACTTTCCATGCTCCATCGCCGTAGACTTTGCGCCCGCAGAATTAATAGTTAAGAACTGGATGATTCCTATATTTTTTGTCTTGAACGTGATGCTAATCATCTTGGTTCGCTTGCTACTACATGGATAGTGAGGGCATGACAATGGTAGTGGAACAAATGTAAAAATAGAATTAATGAATGTTTACAGACCTATGAATTGCATTGAGAATATTCGTCTGATTATAAAAACCGTCGCAATGGATAAGTTGCTAAATAAAAGAGGTCTCCCATGATGACCTAGCTTAGTTTAATTCCCTAGTTGAATGGCCTCTTCGTCAATTCAGAATGTTAGTGAGCCACGACTGATTAAAGCTCGATTATACTGCTTCCAGTTAGTTGTTTTGCAGCAAAGATTATTTATAGATCTAAAAATTTAGTTTCCTGATGTAGGAAACAAAGCTAGTTACCATAAGCTTTTCCTAGTAGAGGCAGCAATGGTTCGAGTCAAAAAGCTACTCGGGGGGATATTAAGCTTAAGGGAGCACGAACTCAGATTAGCGGGACCTACGCAATGATAAAAGCATTAAATCAGTTGATCAGACTAGGTATACCTAAAACGAAACGATTGTTTAATAGTGAATTATGTTTGGATTTGCTATATGAACTTGAAACTGATTTTTGCTACAAAACAACTAACTAGGAGCAGTATAACCGAACTTTAATCAGTCGAAGCTCACTAACATTCTGGATTGACGAAGAGGCCATTCAGCTACGGAATTAAACTAGGCTGGGTTATCATGGGAGACCTCGTTTATTTGGTAACTGAGCCATTACGATGGTTATCATGGTTAAATACATATTTAAAGTGCCATTGAGAGGTCTGCAAAGATTTATTAACCTGTTTTTAAATTCACTTAACTGCCATTATCATGCTGCTCACTATGCATGGCATCATTGCTGCTAAGTTTAATTCATCAAATGTGACTGACGGTGAAATGCTACCTACCTATTCAAATATACCTGCCGCAGAATCATAAAATATTAGGCAATGGAACTTATGACATAAGACAATGTTACGAAATCGTTCGTATTAAACGAGAGATTCTACTCATCCCACCAAAAAAAGAAGTAATTTTTGAAAATGAAGTATGGTTATCATAAACGTTTCCTATCAAAGAAGGTAATGTTTTAAGTCAAAAAATTTCGGAGGAACGTTGAGTCGCAGGGATCACAATACTTAGATTAGCGAAACTAATGCTACGAAAAAAGCTTTAAATAAGCTGCAGTGCTAGGTATGCCTAAAACGAAAGAGCTTATTTCATAGTGAATCATGTTGGGATTTAGTATCTGAACTCAAATTAAAAAATAAAGTTCCAGTAGACACCCAACCCGCAGTGTACTATGCATTGGTTTCTTGTTCATGGACGCCAGTTCTGTCAAGCTTTAGCGATGTGCTAAAATCCCTAAATTTCGTAAAATAATATATTCACTCATGGATTAAAGAATTAACATTTTGTTATTGTGCTAATAAGTTGAAAACCAACCCACTCATCTATATTTTCAATGCTTAACTTAGTGTAGACTAACTAATAAAATACTCTTCAGTTGCTTAGCCATATATGTATGTTGCGTTTCATACAGTGTGATTAAGGCAGGGAACTGTTTACGAGCGAGGAGGGAAATTTTAATTTTATTATCGATTTTTCAGATTAGTTTAATCTGTCATATTCACTTTTTTTAATTCAGTTGTTCCATTATAGTATGCTTAGTTAATTAAGGAATGCTGGTTTTATACTGGATATTGAAAAATTGTAGGAGTTTAAAATGGTATTAGTTGGGCGTGAAGCCCCAGATTTTACTGCAGCAGCAGTACTGGGCAATGGTGAAATAGTAGAAAATTTCAACTTAAAAAAATTCATTAAAAATAAGAAAACTGTTTTGTTTTTCTACCCACTGAACTTTACTTTCGTATGTCCTTCTGAGCTGATTGCATTTGACAAGCGTCACGCAGACTTTCAAACGAAAGATGTTGAAGTAATAGGTGTTTCAATTGATTCTCAGTTCTCTCATAATGCATGGCGTAACACTGCGATTAATGCTGGTGGTATTGGTCAAATTTTTTACCCGCTCGTTGCTGATGTTAAGCATGAGATCTGTAGAGCATACGATGTTGAGCACCCAGAAGTAGGCGTCGCATTCCGTGGCTCTTTCTTGATCGATGAAGACGGTGTAGTCCGCCACCAAGTGATTAATGATTTGCCACTAGGTCGTAACATTGACGAAATGCTCCGTATGGTTGACGCACTTAGCTTTCACCAAAAAAACGGCGAAGTTTGCCCAGCACAGTGGGAAGAAGGCAAAGCAGGTATGGACGCATCACCAAAAGGCGTAATAGCCTATTTATCTGAGCATGCTGAAGACTTGTAATCAGATTTCAAATAAACATGAATAATGCAGCGAAGTGTCTTCCCCCTAACGCATTAACGTAAAGCTCAAGGCAGCTAAAACAAAAATACTGAGGCCCAGACCACTGGGCCATTTTGTGCCTTACTATATCTTTTTACATAAAAAATCCATCCGTTTTGAGCTCTCCACTTTTATTAAATTTTACACTTTTCTTCGGTTTGTTTACTAAATTAGGGAACTACATTATCCATTTATGTTCTAAACAGGCAGGTTCATTTAAATATTCAAGTCTATGGATAAATTTAACTATAAAAGAATCGACTTGAAGGAATATAAGTAAGCTTTAATTAATCATGGTTGACTAATACTCTAGATTGATGAATAAGCTATTCAGCTATGGAATTAAACTAAGCCAAGTAAAGCTGAGAAACTTCTGTTGTGTATCAGTTTGCTCATTATGACGGTTCTCATGGTGAAGCAGGCTTTCTTTCCTAATTAGAGCTCAGATGATAAATTTCAACCTAATTCGCTAGTAGGCAATCGCTTTCGTGCTAGGGAGACCTAGTTTTGTCAGCTTATTTAACGCTTTTATCATGGTGTAGGTTCCGTTAACCTGAGTTGTATGATCTCTTAGATTCAATGTCCATTTAAAAAATTTTTAATTAGGACCATTGCTGTTTCTGCTAGGTAATGTTTATGGTAACCGGCTGTGTTTTTTCAGTAAAGGAACTAAATTTTAAATAAAACTCTAACCAGTTAGGCTCATGTAAGCATTCAGATTTATGAATGATCCTCGCTACAAAAGAACTAACTGGAAGGAGGGTAATCATGAGAGATCTCATTTATTTAGTGACTTAGCTACTGTGATGGTCCTCATGGTTAAATGTGTATTTTTAATGCCACTGAGAGGTCTGCAAGGACTCATTAATTCTGTTTTCATTCCTTTGTTATGTCCTCGCTATTTATGCATTAGCAAGCGAGCCAAAATGGTTGATGCCGCGTTCAAAACGAAGACTGAGAGAACCATCAGGGACTTATCCCTTGATTCTACAGAGCTTAACGTCTACGGTGAAGGCGAATGGAAAGTAAAAACATAACACTGATGGGAAACGGCGAGTCAGGTGTAAGTTACATTTAGCGATAGATATAAATACGCAGGAAATAATTGCTGCTTAGTTAAGTGCATTAAATGTGATGGACTGTGCAGTGCTACCTAACTTACTCAAACAAATTTGCTAAAAATCAATACAATATCAGCCTATAGTGTTTACGAATTAACAATATTACGAAATCGTTTGTATTAAAAAAGCGGTTTCACTTATCCAACCAAGGAAAGGAGCAACTTTTTTTAAAACGGGATTACTCGCGTAACTTAGCGGTCAGTTATTAGCAGTCATATGGCCCAAATTAACATTGAAAATCTAGAATCTTAATTATATGGGTATGTCAATGATTCATGAATTTATTTGGCGGAACTGAGTCACTAAACATTTTTGCGCTTGTAACGCTTGATAAAGTGCTTTAGCTTCATTCACTGATTTTTTAGCGATAACAATGGTCTCTTGTGAAACATTAGATACTGATTGGATATTTATGTCCATTTCGTTAAAAATAGCGGCTTGTTCCTGCACCGCAGCAGCAATTTGATGGTTTCTATCATTGATGTCAGTCACCAACTCTTGAGAGTTACAAAGAACTTCACCCGCCAGTTCCGCACTGGATACACAGTCAACAGACAGTGCAATACCTTGCTTCATGGATTCAACAGCCTGTTTGGTTCCGTTTTGAATTTGTAAGATCACATCTTGGATCTCAGATGTTGACTCTTGAGTCCGCTGCGCGAGTGCACGTACTTCATCTGCCACCACGGCGAAACCTCTACCTTGCTCACCAGCTCGTGCTGCTTCAATCGCAGCGTTGAGCGCAAGTAAGTTAGTTTGTTCTGCAATTCCTTGGATAACATCAGACACAGTGCCAATACGTTTACCGTGTTCATCAAGTTCAGCTATTACACTTGAAGCAGCGTTAAGTTGCTTAGCTAAATTCTGAATGGCCCCAACAGTTTTTTTTACTGTTTCCATTCCAGTAAGAGTTGTTTCTTGAGCTTTCGTAGCTGCATCTGATGCACCTTGCGTGTTACCAGACATATCGTTAGCAGTTGCAGACATTTCATTAATTGCAGCAGCAATTTGATCTGTTTCTATATTTTGCTTATCAAGGTTATCCGCTGTTTGCTGACCATTTATTTGCGCCAAATTAGCTGCCGAAAGGACTTGATCTCCACCATCCATGATTCTGCCAACTACAGCATTTAGCTCCGTTTCACGCATTTGCAATGCTAGTTCAATTTCGGAAATATCATCTATAGTACCATTATAAATATATTCCATTAATGGGTTATCATACGCGTTTCGCGCAAGCTTAGTGATATTTTCTAATCTACGAGTTAATCGATGAATCACCACAATAGATACAAGCAACTGAACGCCAATTGATGCGGCAAAACCTGCGAAAAAACCTACGCCGCTAGCAAGAATAGCACCAGCTACAAACCACATTGCTGCGCGTTGCCATATACGACTCCTTGGCATTTTAAGTGCTAGCGGTATCTTTCCCACTAGTAATAATTGATACAATTTATCAGCTCTGTCAATTATTTTTTGATTTGGTACCATACGAACAGACTGATACTCAACGATCTGACCGTTTGATTTAATTGGAGATGCAAAAGCATTTACCCAGTAATAATCGCCATTTTTAGCACGATTTTTAACCATGCCCATCCATGATTTACCGTTTTTTATATACTTCCACATATTTTCGAATGCTGCAGGTGGCATTGACGGATGTCGAACTATGTTATGAGGCTGACCAATAAGTTCATCGCGGGTATATCCAGCAATTTCACAGAATTCATCACTAACATACTTAATGATCCCGCGAGTATCAGTCGTGGATAGTAAATTGTAATCGACAGGGAATCTGATTCCCTTATCCGTTACAGGATTATTGATTTGCATACGACATTACCCTCTATTAATTGAAATAGATTTCTAATAATTAATATTAGACGAATAATTTAAAAGATATTAATAAGGTTCTTTTAAATTAACCATTTAGATCGATATAGTTTAAATTATCAATGAATTTCAGTAAGTTATATTATAAATAATTTTTTTGAAGTGAAATGACACATTAATACATAAAGGTCATCCATGTGGCCAATTGCCTCGAATAAAACAGATACTCTCAAGAGATGATTGATTATCAGATCATGTATTTAAAAAGTTTATTATAAATATCAGATCTGTTTCCTATTTAGCATTGAGTCTTCTGACTTAGGAAACAAAGCCCCTCTAAATCATAATCAACTGATTGAGCATAATTGATTTGTATATAGAATGCAGGATTTTTGGCGTCCAGAATAAATAATAAGTTTCAAGTGCTTAAGCCTTCATCTTCAAGTTGATTGAGTATAAACCGTATAATTGTGGCTACTATTCATGGTGTGTGGATTTAATTGATTGAGAATAAACATGAATGTATTAGTGACAGGTGGCTTAGGATACATTGGGAGTCACACGTGTGTACAGCTGATTGAAGCAGGTATGAATCCCATTCTTATCGATAACTTACATAATAGTAAGTTGGCGGTTTTAGAGCGTATTGAGAAACTAGTAGGTACTTGCCCAATATTTCACCAAGGTGATATTCGCAATAAAGTCTTTCTTTTCTCCGTATTTGCAAGAGAAAAGATTGATACTGTCATTCATTTTGCTGGTCTTAAGGCCGTGGGTGAGTCTGTTGAGAAACCACTGGAGTACTACGATAATAACGTTAATGGTACGTTAGTACTGATGGATACAATGCGCAATGCAGGCATAACATCCATTATCATCAGTTCGTCTGCAACCGTTTATGGTGATTCTGCATCAGTGCCGATTCGTGAAGACTTTCCTACTTTTGCGACGAATCCTTATGGACGAAGTAAATTGATGGTGGAAGAGTGCTTAACAGATTTTCAGAAAGCGAATCCCGGCTGGAGTATTACGCTATTGCGTTATTTCAATCCAGTCGGCTCGCACAAATCAGGTGAAATAGGCGAAGATCCGCAAGGCGTGCCGAATAATTTGATGCCGTATATCTCTCAGGTTGCGGTAGGACGCCGAAAGTATTTGTCTGTGTTTGGCGATGATTATCCAACCCCAGATGGTAGTGGTATTCGCGATTATATCCATGTTGTTGATTTGGCGAATGGTCATCTTGCTGCACTCCGTAAAGTCAGTACAATGTCGGGACTTCATATTTATAATTTGGGAACTGGTGATGGTACGAGTGTGTTTGAAATGGTCGCAGCATTTAGCAAAGCAAGCGGTAAAGAAATTGCATATAAGGTGGCTCTTCGTCGTTTAGGTGATATTGCTGAATGTTGGGCTGATCCGACTAAGGCTTACGTTGAACTAGGTTGGGAAGCAACTCATTCGTTAGATGATATGGTTATGGATACGTGGCGTTGGCAGTCAAATAACCCAAGTGGGTATCCTGGTAATTGATTTCGGGCTTTGGCTGTCATATGTAAGCACCGTAGGTCTTGTTCTCTAAAGCAGGGGACTCAGTTATTAAGCTATGCACTAAACAGCTAGGTTCGTTTAAATATTTAAGTCTATGGACTAGTTGTGCTACAAAACAACTAACTGGAAACAGTGTGATTAAGATTTAAGCAATGGCGGGTCACTAACATTTTGGATGAACGAAGAAGCCATTTAGCTATGGAATCAAACTAAGCAGGGGAATTAAGGAAAATTTCGTTTATTTAGCGACTTAATTATTACGAGGGCTTTCATGGTAAATACGTATTTTAAATGCCTTGAGAGGCATGGCAGGGTTCATTAATTTTATTTTTTAACTTATTCAACTACTATTCTCATGCCCTTACTATTCATGCATTAGTAAGCGAGCCAAAACAGTTAATGTTGCGTTTAAGACGAAAACTAAAACTAAAAGATTCAACCAGTTCTTAACCAAAGATTCTAGGAGGTTAGAAGCTTACGGTGAGGTGTTATCTAATTCGCTCAAACAGACTTGTAGAAGAATCAATGAAATATAAGGCAATGATGCTTACGACGCTGTTTGTATTAAACGAGCGGTTCCTTTTATTCTGCAAAGAAAAGGAGCAACTTGTCAGGAACGAGATCATTCGCGTAGTTTAGCGATGAGTTACCAGAAGTTACACGGTTGAAATCAGCATTGAAAAATGAAGTTTGATTGCCATAAACCTTCTCTATCAGAGGCGCAATGTTTTGAGTCAAAAAACTACTCGAAGGGACATTGAGCCTAAGGGATCACATAACTCAGATTGGCGAAGCCTACGCTATGATAAAAATGTTAAATAAATTGACGGGACTAGGTATGCCTAAAACAAAAGAGAGCGTCTAATAGTTAATTCTGTTGGGATTGATTACCTGAACTCGAATTAAGAAAAAAAGCCATGTGTATACGTCAGTGACGTATACTATTTTATCCTTGTGAAGAAGCGTGGGTATTACTTATTTCTTGGCACATAGTGCTCATTTTGTTTCAAATTCATTAAGTGCTTGTTACGCAGAAACTAGCCGTTTGCTGGGTAAATTAGTGTTTTAATGTTAATTCATAAAAATGCAAGGTTAAATTTCTTTGACTCTAGATACTGTGGGGGCTAGAATTTATGTTTGACACAAAAGATGAGATTTTTATTAATAGTTGATGCATTCAAGAGTGTATAAAAATATTTTAATAAAGATGGTAGTGTAATAAATCAGAGCTTTGAAAGGTAATTGAATGTGCCATTGTTGGTATAGATATTATACTTTCTTTTAACGTTGAAACGTAACTGCTATTATTGATATTAGTATTGCATGCAAAAGTTTATTCGTATTATGGTGACACAGAGTTTCGTTATAGGCTTGCCTTTAATGAAGATTAGGTTGGTACTGTACCCGACGTTGATGAGCCTACGTAGTTGATGAAAATAGTGATATTAATTTTTTTTTAGCGTATTGAAGACGAATTAATGGTGACTATGTGCGAAGAGGTTGATTACGAAGTTGATTTTAATAATATATTAGTGGATAAGTACGTCTCACTGATGAGCATTTGAATCTATTTGTTGTTTAAAAAATCTACAGTAAGAATAATGAGGATTAGGGTTAATGGCCGTACAAAAGAGCAAGAAAACACGTTCTATGCGTGGTATGCGTCGTTCGCATGATGCGCTCACTGCAAGTACATTGTCTGTAGATGTAATGTCTGGTGAGACTCACCTGCGTCATAATATAACTGCTGACGGTTTTTACCGTGGCCGTAAGGTAATCAATAAGTAAGGTTGAGTTTTTGACAGGTTTGACCATTGCACTTGATGCGATGGGTGGGGATTTTGGTCCTAAGGTTACAGTGCCTGCTACCGTGCAGGCATTATCGTATTTTCCTTCGCTAAAAGTTGTACTTGTCGGTAATAAACCTGATATTACTCATCAGCTTGTGTCATTAAATTATAATAATGCTTCCCGTATATCAATAGTACATGCGGAATCTTCTATTGGCAATGACATCAGTCCTTCTCAAGCACTTCGTTCGAGCAGAGGAACATCAATGCGTATTGCGTTAGAACTTGTTGCTGATGGCAGTGTTGATGCTTGTATTAGTGCTGGAAATACTGGCGCACTAATGGCACTTTCTCGTTCATTATTAAAACTTTTACCAGGAATCAATAGACCAGCATTGGTTTCTGCGCTCCCTACATTGGGATGTCATCAGAGTTGGTTGTTGGATCTTGGTGCAAATGTTTCTGTTAATGCGGATACTTTGTTTCAATTCGCGGTTATGGGGTCAGTATTAGCAGAAGCGCAGCTTGGATATAAACCTTCTGTAGGATTATTGAATATTGGTGAAGAAGCGATAAAAGGTAATGATTTAGTTAAGCGTTGTTCTGAAATGCTTCAACAGTGCTCTGTAGTCAATTACATCGGCTATGTAGAAGGGGATCAACTTTATACAGGGAAAGCCAACGTGATTGTCTGTGATGGATTTGTGGGTAATGTGAGCCTTAAAACTAGTGAAGGTGTTGCAAAATTACTTTTAGGTAGTATGAATGTACATATTGCAGCTAATCCTTTCAAAAAGCTAGCGGCTAAATGTCTGTTTGGGGACTTATTTAATATGCTAAATCATTTAAACCCTGATCAGCATAATGGTGCAAGTCTATTAGGATTGCATGGTATTGTAGTAAAAAGTCACGGACGTGCTGATGTTTCTGCTTTTCAACATGCTATCGAGGAAGCGGTACAAGAAGTTGAACGGCAACTCCCTAAAAAAATATGTGATCGTTTAGAAGCCGCACTACTCGAGAGGCAATATTAGTCTTCATGTTCAGTAAGATTCTAGGTACAGGCAGCTTTTTGCCAGCCCAAATTCGCAGTAATGCGGATCTCGCTAAAATGGTAGATACCAGTGATGAGTGGATTATCGCTCGAACTGGTATTAAAGAGCGTCGTATTGCTGCTGAAAATGAATCAGTAACAACTATGGCTTATTATGCTGCTTGTCAGGCTATTGAAATAGCTGGAATTGATAAGCAAGACATTGACCTTATCATTATTGCTACTACTAGTGGTGAGAGTGCATTTCCAGCAGCTGCATGTGATGTGCAAGCAATGCTTGGTATTTCAGGTTGTCCTGCGTTTGATATTGCAGCAGCATGTTCTGGTTTTGTTTATGCACTTAGTATTGCAGATCAGTACGTGAAAGCAGGAATGGCGTGCAATGCGCTAGTTATTGGCGCAGATCGTCTTTCTCATACTTGCGATCCTAAAGATCGTTCAACTATTATCTTATTTGGTGATGGTGCTGGTGCGGTGGTTTTGGGTGCCAGCGAAGAGCCTGGAGTGATTTCTACCCACTTGCGTGCTGATGGAAAATTCGGTGAACTTCTGAATTTAAAGCATCCTGCACGTAATAATGCTCGTTCGCAAGTAAAAGAAGATTCTTGGCTGGAAATGGCGGGGAATGATGTCTTTAAGGTTGCTGTGACGCAACTGGTAAATATTGTCTCTGAAACGTTAGATGCTAATGAAATGGATAAGTCTGAAATTGATTGGCTTGTTCCGCATCAAGCAAACTATCGTATTATTAAAGCCACTGCGAAAAAACTGTCTATATCTATGGGTCATGTGGTAATCACTTTGGATAAACACGGTAATACGTCTGCAGCTTCTGTTCCTATCGCGCTTGATGAAGCTGTTCGAGATGGACGTATTCAACGTGGCCAAACGATATTACTAGAAGCTTTTGGCGGTGGTTTCACATGGGGTTCTGCTTTAATTAAATTTTAACAAGGAAATACAATGTCAATTTTTGCTGTGATCTTTCCAGGACAAGGTTCACAAACAGTAGGTATGTTGGCAGAACTTGCAAAAAAATTTAAGGTTGTACAACGGACATTTGCTGAAGCATCTGACGTACTGGGTTATGATCTTTGGGCGCTGGTTCAAAATGGCCCAGACGCTGATTTAAACCAAACGCACCGTACACAACCTGCTTTGCTGGCAGCATCAGTAGCAATTTGGCGTGTATGGTTACAAGAAAGTGGTGCACAACCTTCAGTAATGGCTGGTCACAGTTTGGGTGAATATTCTGCGCTTGTGTGTGCAGGTGTGATTGATTTCAAAGAGGCCATTAAGCTTGTTGAGTTACGTGGCAAATTAATGCAAAAAGCTGTTCCTGCTGGTATTGGTGCAATGTCTGCGATCATTGGCTTGGATAACGAGTTTATTTCTAAAATGTGCGAATATGCAGCACAGGGGCAAGTTGTTTCCCCTGTAAACTTTAATTCGCCGGGCCAAGTTGTTATTGCAGGTAATAAAGAAGCGGTAGTGCGTGCAAACGAACTTTGTAAGGACGCAGGTGCTAAGCGTGCATTACTATTGCCTGTTTCTGTGCCGTCTCATTGCGCGTTAATGAAACCAGCAGCTGATAAGCTTGCTGTGGCATTAGACTCTATCGAATTTTCTTTGCCGTCTATTCCTGTCATTAATAATGCGGATATTGCAGTCGAAACATCTTCTGATGCAATTAAGTCAGCATTAGTACGTCAATTGTTTGGTCCAGTACGCTGGGCTGAAAGCATTGAAAAAATTGCAAGCAAGGGTGTTAAATTATTATTAGAAATGGGTCCAAGTAAAGTGTTGACTGGTCTAACAAAGCGCATTGATCGTAAACTTAACGCGGTTGTAGTAAACGATCCAGCTTCTTTGGAAGCCGCAAAATAATTTTTGGAAGCAGCGGTTAAATTTTTATGTCTGTGATCATTAAGGAACGAACTAAAATGGACCTGAACGGTAAAATTGCTCTTATCACGGGTGCAAGTCGCGGTATAGGACGTGCAATTGCTGAACTTTTGGCTGAGCGTGGGGCGACGGTTGTTGGTACAGCAACAGCGGAAAGCGGAGCAGCAGTAATCAGTGACTATTTATTGGGTGAAAACGGTAAAGGATACGTGCTAAATGTTACTTCTGCTGAGTTCATTGACACAGTACTAAAATCTATTAAAGAAGAATTTGGTGATATCGATATTTTAGTAAACAATGCAGGTACTACGCGTGATAACTTGTTGATACGTATGAAAGAGGATGACTGGCAATACATCATAGATACTAATTTAACATCTATCTTCCGTATGTCTAAAGTCGTGCTGAGTACAATGATGAAAAAACGCAATGGACGTATTATTAATGTTGGTTCTGTTGTGGGTACAATGGGTAACCCAGGGCAAGCAAATTATTCAGCGGCTAAAGCTGGAATTGTAGGCTTTACTAAATCTCTGGCACGTGAAGTCGCATCGCGCGGCATTACCGTAAATACTGTTGCTCCCGGTTTCATCGAAACTGATATGACAAGAGCGTTGGATGATGATCAGTACTCGGTAATTTTGGCTCAAGTACCTACTGGACGTTTAGGCTATCCGCGTGAAATTGCAGCAACTGTAGCTTTTTTAGCCTCTGATGATGCAGCGTATATTACAGGTGAAACACTGCATGTCAATGGCGGCATGTATATGATTTGAACATCATAGTTGCAACATGAAATAATACAGGTCAAACTCCGACTTACTTATACAGTAAATCGTGGTTTGATTATCATTAAGGGTATTGCAACTTCTACGTTATTGAATAAACTACTGCACATATTGCATCTGTGAATCTTGTAAGGAATCGTATTAACATGAGCAACATTGAAAAACGAGTAAAAAAAATAATCATCGAGCAACTAGGTGTAAACGAAGCTGAAGTTAAGAATGAAGCATCTTTTGTTGATGACCTTGGCGCTGACTCACTAGACACAGTTGAGTTAGTCATGGCTTTGGAAGAAGAGTTCGACACCGAGATTCCAGACGAAGAAGCAGAGAAGATTACTACCGTTCAAGCCGCTATTGACTATGTTGTTGGTGCGTCTGAGTAATCATGAAAAATTTTTCCAGGCGGTCGATTTGGCCGCCTGAGTTATTTTTAGTGCCCTGAAATATTTAAGACTTGATTTTTTTAGGAGAATCTCATTATGTCTAAACGTCGTGTTGTTACAGACATGTGGATGTTATCACCAGACTGTTGTATTTTCTTGGAAAGTGCTGTTATCTGGCCAGAGAGGTATTCAAACTATTAATTATTGCGATACTACAGAATTCGTGATAAGGATTGTGGGTTTAGTAAATAATTTTAACGGTGAAGATTAAATTTTTAAAAAGGACGCTCATAAAATGGTTTTTTTTATTTAGTACGGGATCGCAGCAAGTGTGCAAGCATTGAAAAATTCTGGTTTGGGAATCATAGAAGAACATGCTGAGCGCATAGGTATTGCTATTGATTCGAGCATCGGTTGTCTTGGTTTGATTGAAATAAATCACTGTACGTATGTTAAAAAAGTCCATAAAAATCAGTCCATTGTTGTATCGTCAATCATTGTTAACATGATCGTCGGTTATATTTCGATCTATTACGGCCCTCTTGTGCTAAATATTGCTATTTCAACTGCGTGTATCATTGGCTTGCATAATATTGGCCATGCAATACGTATGATTGCATGTGGTGACATAGATGCAGGTTACTGGTGATATTAAAAGGCTTTGTTCCCTAATTTGAGTTCAGATAGCAAATCTCCACATCATTAACCATTAAACAATTGCTTTTATTTTAGGCATACTTAGCCCAGTTAGTTTATTTAACGCTTTGATCATGACATAAATTTTGCTAACTTGATTTCAAATTAGGAAATAAAGTTCAAGTTTGAAAATAGAATTGATGAATCTTTGCAGACCTCTTAAGCGCATTGAAAATATGCATTTAACCATGAGGGCTGTCGTAATGGCTCAGTCGTTAAATAAATGATGTCTCCTATGATTACCTGGCTTAGTTTGATTCCATAGCTGAATAGGTTCTTTATCAATCCAGAATATTAGTTAGCAACGATTAGTTAAAGCTTGATTATACTGCTTCTAGTGAGTTGAATTGTAGCGAAGATTGTTCATGGATCTGAATATTTAAGTAAGCCTAATTATTTTGAGTATTGAGTGAAAATTTAGTTCTCTTATTCAGGAAATAACAAGGACTGGTAGGGACATTGATTTTAAGGGATCATACAACTCATATTAGTGAAACCGCCGCCATGATAAAAGCGTAAAATAAGCGGATAAAACTAGGTATGCCTAATACGAAAGCGATTGTCTAATAGCGAATCATGTTAATATTTTTTCTCGACACTTGAATTAGGAAACAATGCAGCATTGAAAATAGCATTGACTGAACTTGGTATTGGGGGGGTTTACTACTGTAAAAGCGCTCTCTACGCGTAATGACAGTCCATAAAGAGCTTCTCAGCCTTGGGATAAAGCCTGTGATGGTTTTGTCATCAACGCACTTGTGGTGCATGGGCAATGAAAGCTGCTATTCACGATGCGGGTATCATATTAGAATAAATCGAATATATTGATGCTCATGGTATGTTTACACTAGTGGTGACCTTATGGAAACGAAAAGTATCTGTTTGATGATAGATGCTGCTGCTGATAAGACGATGGTTTCGTCTACCAAGTCAATGATAGGACATCTTTCAGGTGCAGTTGGTTCTGCTGAATGTATTATTATGCCATTGGTTGATGAGACTGTTGCATCACCATTTATTTAAATAATTTTGAGTATGGTTGTGATTGGTATCGGGTGCTTCATGATATGTGTCAAATGAATATGGAGTATGCACTATATAAATTTTTTGATTGGTGAAATAAAGAGTCTTTTAAGTTTTTAAAATTTGGGTTTTTGTTAGATTAAGGTAGTGGAATACCCTGTATGAGATCATTTTTTATTTGTACCATCAGGAATATGTAATGATTTTGCTAAACGGGCAAGAGACTACAGCTATTGCGATTTCAGATCGTGGTCTGCAGTATGGTGACGGATGTTTTACCACCGTTTTGGTACAGCATGGTATAGTATCTGCGTGGGATCGTCATGAGGCTCGTTTACGTGATAATACTGCTCAGTTGTTTATAGTTTTGATTGATTGGAAGCAGTTGAAACGTTGGGTTCAACAAATGGCGGATACGGTAAAAAATAAAGAAAAAACAATTTTAAAAGTTATTATTACCCGTGGGACAGGTGATCGAAGCTATAGCCCAGCAGGCTGCCATTCGCCTAATGTAGTGGTATTCACGCATGACTATCCAGTTCAGTATGATGTTTGGCGTGATGAAGGTATTGCACTTATACTGTTAACTCAAAAAATGGGAATATCCCCTTTTGCGGGACTAAAGCACCTAAACCGTTTGGAACAAGTGATGCTGAAGCATGAAGTAGATGCATCTAACGCAGAAGATGGCATTGCCTGCGATATGAATGGATACATGATAGAGACTTCAGCCTCTAATTTATTTTGGCGAAAGCAAAATACATTGTATACACCAAATTTGCAGTATGCTGGCGTGAAAGGCACGATGCGTGCTCAAGTAATGGAAATCGCCCATGATTTTGGGTATAGCGTAGTAGAAATAACGTCTGCCTCTGATGTGCTTTGGGATGCCGATGAAATATTTATAACAAATGCAATAATGGGTCTTATACCCGTTAATAGGATTGAGAACACACCATACAGCGCTTTTGATGCATGTACAGCAATAGCATTAAGGTTAAATTAGTGATTAAAAAAAATAACTTTTTAGTTATTAGTCTTGCATTAACTGCATTAGCTGCATTAGCTGCTTTAGGTAGTGCATATTTGGAAATTGAACGCTATGTCTACGCACCAATAAAGATTAAAAAAAAATTTTTTTTACAGTCCCTTATGGCGCAAACTACCATTCTTTAACTCAGGATCTCGTTGAACAAAATATTATAAATCCGTCTCGGTGGGTGCGTTGGGCTGCAAAAACACACCCTGAATTGACTCAAATAAAAGCAGGCACTTATCAGTTAACCCCTCATATATCACTGGCTGATGCTTTTAACATTTTCAGCGTGGGTAAAGAGCATCAATTCGCTATTACTTTTGTTGAAGGAAGTACCTTTAAAGAGTGGCGAGCAATTATAAACCAATTTCAATTTTTAAAACATGATTCGAGTTTACTTAGTGAAAAGGAAATCGCAACAAAACTGGATTTGTCTTCAAATAAAGTAGAAGGAATGTTACTACCTGAAACGTATTATTTTGTGGCGGGTGAAAGTGATATGTCGATTTTTCGGCGCGCATCCAATCAGCTGCAAGTGGTGCTAGATTCCGCGTGGAAAGCTCGCGAAGCTAACCTTCCTATAAAGTCGCCTTATGATTTGTTAACGCTCGCATCCATCATCGAAAAAGAAACAGCAGTTGATATTGAACGCGGAAAAGTGGCGTCTGTTTTTGTAAACCGCTTAAAAAAGCGTATGCGTTTGCAAACAGACCCAACTGTTATTTATGGGATGGGTGATAAATACAAAGGTAATATTAGGGAGGAAGATTTACGTACGCCAACACCGTACAATACGTATGTGATTTCGGGATTGCCGCCAACGCCGATTGCTATGCCGGGGAGTGCTTCCATTTTTGCAGCAGCGAACCCTGACCAAACAACGTATTTTTATTTTGTTGCGAGCGGTTATGGTGGACATCAGTTTTCAAAAACACTCGCTGAACATAATTATGCAGTTCGACAATATTTAAAAAAATCAAGAAGCCCATGAACGGAAAATTTATTGTAGTTGAAGGTCTTGAGGGCGCAGGTAAAACCAGCGCCATCCAAAAGGTAATTGATACTTTAAAGGCACATGGTATTGATGATATTGAAACTACACGTGAGCCTGGGGGTACACCTCTGGCTGAACAAATACGGACATTGGTAAAAAACGGTCATCCTAATGAACCATTAACTGACATTGCAGAATTATTGTTACTTTACGCTGCGCGTATTCAGTTAGTTGAAAATGTAATAAAACCTGCATTGAGTCGCGGTGCAGTAGTGGTAGGTGATCGTCATGACATGTCTTCTCAAGCTTATCAAGGTGGTGGTCGTGGTTTTGGCAAAATGCTCATGCAGAACTTGCGTGACATAGTGCTTGGGGATTTTCGTCCTAGCTTTACGCTTTACATGGATATTGATCCGACGCTTGGTCTTTCTCGTGCTCGTGCTCGCAATGAGTTAGATCGTATTGAACAAATGAAACTAGATTTCTTCTGCCGAACACGTAAATACTATTTAGAGCTTGCAGCGGTAGAAGAAAATATTGTGATTATTGATGCATCTCAGTCCATTGGGAAAGTAGCAATTGATATCCAAGAGGCATTGGAGAGCTATCTGATTTATGAAGGCTAACATATATCCTTGGCAAACTGAGATTTGGCAGAACTGGCAGCTATTGTTGAGGCAAGAACGTTTGTGTCATGCAGTGCTGTTTACGGCACCAAAAGGTAACGGACGTTTGGCGCTTGCCGCGATGCTTGCCAAAACTCTTTTGTGTGAAAACAGTGTTACTGAGCCTTGTAGTATCTGCCATAGCTGCCAACTGTTTGAGGCCGAAACGCATCCTGATTTTCACGTTATTAAGCCAGAGACTGAAGGTAAAAAAATTAGTGTGGACGCGGTTAGAACGGTTAATAAATATGCATGGGAAACCTCTCATTTAGGCGGTCGGTGTATTATTTTAATACAAAATGCTGATAGCATGGGTGAGGCTGCGGCGAACGCCGTATTGAAAACTCTCGAAGAGCCACCATTAAATTGCTATTTTATTTTATTTACTGCTTCTATAGATCACATGTTGACAACGGTGGTTAGCCGTTGTGATAAATGGCACCTTAAATTGCCGCATGAAAGCGTGGTGAAATGTTGGGTTGAAAGTGAACTTTTTGAATCTGTTCCTTTGCAAGTAATTCGTATTAACCGAGGGGCTCCACTTGCAGCAAAAGCATTTGTTGAACGTGGTAGCTTAGCTCTGCATGAAGAGTTGATAACAGAATTTTCAGCATATGTAGCTTTGAAGCAAAACTTATTCATTGTGACTAAAAAATTAATTAAATCCGGGAGTGATGCCTTGCAATGGTTAAGCTTTTTATTGCTTGATGTGATGAAGTTACAGCTAGGTACTACTGAAGGCATAGTTCATAGTGATTCGATGATATTGGTAGAGCAAATCAGTTACTCAGTATCATTTACGCTTGTTATGCGTCAATTAACTGCCTTGAATAGGCTCAAAAATGATTTGATAAAAAATTCAGGATTGAATCATGAACTTATGCTAAGTCGTTGGTTAAGTGATTTTCAGTAACGTTTTATATTCAGTCGACTTAAACGCAGGCTTAAATATTTGAAACTTAGTATTTATTTTGTTCCCTAATTCGAGTTCAAATAATAAATTTTGATATGATTAATTATTAGATGAGTGTTGTAAAAAATATTTATTGTTATCAGCTTATTTAACGCTTTTATCATGACGTAGGTTTCACTAATTTGAGTTGCGCATCCCTTAGGCTCAATGCTCCTCTTATTAGTTTTTTGACTCGAACCATTGCTGTCGCTTCCAGGGAATGTTTATGGGAACTGACTTTATTTCCTAAGTAAAAAAACTAAATTTTTAATGAATATTTTGAATAGTTAGGCTCACTTAAATATTTAGGTCTATAAATAATCTTAATTACAAAACAACTAACTGGACGCAGTATAATTAAACTTTAATTAATTGTGGTTCACTAATATTCTGGGTTGATGCAAAAGAGGTTCAGTTATGGAATAAAACGAAGCGGGATAATCACGGAAGATCTTGCATATTTAGCGACTTAGCCATTACGACGGTCCGCATGGTTATATGCGTATTTTCAATGTTATTGAGAAGTCTGCAAAGGTTAATTAATTCGGTTTTTTTAAACTTTCTCAACTGCCATTGGTATGCCCGCATTATTCATGCCTGAGTAAGGAGTTAAAATCGTTAACGTCACGTTCAAGACGAAGAATAAAAAAAGTATTTAGCACTTAGTCATTGATTCTACGGGGTCCAAAGTTTACGGTGAGGGAGAATAAAAGGTAAAAAAGCATGATACTGATGGTAAACGTTGAGTCTGGCGTAAGTTTCATTTAGCGGTAGATATAAATACATATGAAGTCATTGTTGCTGAGTTAGGTGCATCAAGTGTGACAGACGGTAAGGTGCTACCTAGCTTACTCAAATAGACGCGCCGATAAATCGATAAGATTTTAACAGATGGGGCTTACGACACCAGACAATGTTACGAAACCGTTCGTATTAAATGAGCGGTTCCGTTCATACAACCAAAAAAAGGAGCAATTTTTTGAAAACGAGGTTATCCGCATAGTTTAGCGGTCAGTTACCAGAAATTATTTAGTTCAAATCAGTATTGAAAAAATGAAGTATGGTTACCATAAACGTTTTTTATCAGAGCAGCAATGTTTCGAGTCAAATAACTACTTGGAGGGATATTGAATGTAAGAGGTTGTAATATTCAGATTAGCGAGACTTACGTCATGATAAAAGCGTTAAATAAGCTGACCAAGCTAGGTATGCTTAAAACAAAAATAATTGTTTAATCCTTAATCATGTTGGAATTTGCTATCTAAACTCGGATTAGGAAACATAGCCTCTCGTGATATAAAATAATGGTAAATGGAGTTAATTTATGGTTCAAAATATTGACCGATTTTTTCTCGCCGTTATTATACTTATTTTAATGGGTTGCTCAAATAAGCTTGCTCCGCAAATGGAATGGCAGATTCATAAGCAAACACTATTGAACATTACTCAATTTACGGCGAAAGGAAAAATTATTTTTATCGGTCCTGAACAACGCATCTCAGCCAATTTTATTTGGGAGCAAAATCATAATGCAATATTATTACAGCTAATAAATTTTTTCGGTGTAACCTTATTAAGGCTGGAAGCAACTCCCAATTACGCAATACTGATTGATAATGAAGGCCAGCGATACGTAGGTAAAAATGCAGCTAGCTTATTAAGACAATTAACAGGGATGACTCTTCCAATAAACGAAATGACCCAATGGATTAAAGGTTTACCTACTGGGAATAATAATTTTCGGCTAAGCGCAGACAATCGTGTAGTTTTCTTGTCCACAGATGATTCATCAACTAATCAGCTAAGTTTGCAATTAGAATATCCAACATACGACTCCAATATTTGTAGCTTATTGCCTACAAAAATAAAAATAAATATAAACAATAACCATCAAAAAGTGAATTTAATTATTTCAAATTGGAAATACTAGTAATGACCAAGGATAGTTCTGTTTGGCCTTCGCCGGCCAAACTTAATCTTTTTTTATATATCACAGGACAACGTGAAAATGGGTATCATGATTTACAGACATTATTCCAATTTCTTGATTATGGTGACACATTGACTATTTCCCCTAATCAAACAGGTAAAGTCACTATATCACCAGCCATTGGTGGCGTTGCGGTGAAAAATAATTTAATATATCGTGCAGCAATGGTATTGCAAGATAAAACTGGTAGCACAAATGGCGCACATATTCACATTGACAAAATTCTTCCCATGGGAGGTGGTTTAGGTGGGGGATCTTCAAATGCTGCGACTACATTGATCGCACTGAATTACCTATGGAACACAAGACTGACTACCGATGAATTGGTTAGATTAAGTGTAACACTTGGTGCAGATGTGCCTGTTTTCGTGTTGGGGGTGACAGCCTTTGCAGAAGGGATTGGTGAACTACTCCAACCTGCTTACGCTAAAGAAAAATGGTATATAGTTGTTAAGCCTGATGTGACAATTGAAACTGCAAAAATTTTTAAGCATCCTAATTTGACACGTAACACGTCAAAACGGTCACTTAATGTATTGTTAACAAAAAAACACGAAAACGATTGTGAAAAGATAGTGAGAGAGTTGTTCCCAGAGGTTGATAAGGCTATTTTATGGCTGCTAGAATATGCGCCATCAAGATTAACCGGAACTGGCGCTTGCATTTTTGCGGAATTTCAATATGAAGCAGTGGCTCATTCAATATTAGATAAATTGCCCGATTGGCTTTCTGGATTTGTTGCTCGCGGTGTGAATACATCACCGCTTGTAATTACGTTGAATAAACAACTCCAGTGAGACTGACAAAAATCAATGGATATAATTCCGAGGTTCTTCACTGTGCCTGATATGAAGCTGTTTGCTGGTAATGCGACGCCTGTACTCTCTCAACACATTGCTAATCGCTTATACATGTCACTTGGTGACGCGACAGTTAGCCGTTTTTCTGATGGGGAAGTGTGTGTACAAATTAATGAAAACGTGCGAGGTAGTGATGTATTCGTTATTCAGTCTACGTGCGCGCCAACCAATGATAACTTAATGGAATTGGTTGTGATGATCGATGCACTGCGTCGAGCATCTGCTGGTAGAATCACTGCTGTTATTCCTTATTTTGGCTATGCTCGTCAGGATCGTCGTGTTCGTTCAGCACGTGTGCCAATTACTGCAAAAGTTATCGCAGACTTCCTATCTAACGTTGGTGTTGACCGTATTTTGACTCTTGACTTGCATGCTGAGCAAATTCAAGGCTTTTTTGATGTACCCGTAGATAATATTTTTGGCACCCCTGTCTTGTTGGAAGATATGTTGGCAAAGAAATTAGAAGATCCAGTTGTTGTTTCTCCAGATATCGGTGGTGTTGTACGTGCTCGTGCAACAGCTAAATTGCTGGATGACACGGATATAGCGATTATCGACAAGCGTCGTCCACGCGCAAATATTTCTCAAGTTATGCATTTAATCGGTGATGTTGAAGGTCGTGATTGCATTATCGTAGATGACATGATTGATACTGGTGGCACCCTGTGCAGAGCAGCTGAAGCACTGAAGAACCACGGTGCTAAGCGTGTATTTGCTTACGCAACACACGCCGTATTTTCAGGTAACGCTGCACAAAATATTAAAAACTCAGTAATTGATGAAGTTATAGTCACTGACTCAATTCCACTCACAGCTGGAATGCGAGCAACAGATCGTGTTTCTCAGTTGACTTTGTCTGGTATGCTGGCTGAAGCAATTCGTCGCATTAGTAATGAAGAGTCAATCTCTGCCATGTTTGACTAACCGAGTATTTTCGAGTAAAAACAGTTGGCATTTATGGTGAATGTTAAATTTTTATGTTAATAAGGAGTGATGGTACTATATGTTATCTTGTGAATTTGTAGTTTTGTTTGAGCCAATACTCAAAGTGTTTAACTCATTACATTAATAACAATGAGAACCTCATCGTGAGCAATCAAATTCATCTTTTAGTTGGATTGGCTAATTTAGGGCCGGAATATGCTAAAACTCGTCATAATACTGGCGCTTGGGTAGTAGAAAAATTTGCACGCATTCATAATGTGTCGTTAAAAGAAGACAAAAAGCACTTCGGGTTGACTGCCAGAATTAGTGTATATGGTGAAGATTTGCGTCTATTGATTCCTGGAACATTCATGAACCTATCAGGTAAATCTGTTACTTCGTTAGCAACTTTTTTTCAAATTAAGCCAGAAAAAATTATGGTTGCTCATGATGAATTAAATTTACCATCAGGTGTTGCTAAGTTTAAAAAAGGTGGGGGTCACGGTGGTCACAATGGCCTGCGTGATATCATTAATAAAATGGGAAACAATAAAGAATTTTATCGTCTTAGGGTTGGTATTGGGCATCCAGGTCACAAAGATGAAGTTTCAAGATTTGTTTTAACCAAAGCGCCAGTAAATGAACAAAATAAAATTGAACAAGCTGTTGATGAAGCAGTCCGTTGTATAGACATATTACTTAAAAATAATTTGGTTAAGGCGCAAAATAGTTTGCATACATTTAAAGCGCAATAAGCACCATATTGTTTTTTAACGAAAGGTTACTATTTCATGGGTTTCAAATGTGGTATTATTGGTCTGCCAAACGTTGGTAAGTCAACTTTATTCAATGCTCTGACGCAAGCCGGTATTGAAGCGGCAAATTTCCCATTTTCTACCATTGAACCGAACATTGGTATAGTGCCTGTACCAGATTTTCGTTTAGATGCTCTTGCAAAAATTGTGAATCCTAAGCGTATTATGCCAACTGCTATGGAATTCGTGGACATTGCTGGCTTGGTTGCGGGCGCGTCCAAAGGTGAAGGTTTGGGGAATAAGTTTCTTGCTAACATTCGTGAAGCTGATGCGATTGGTCATGTTGTTCGCTGTTTTGAAAACAATAATATTATCCATGTCGCGGGTAAAGTTAATCCGGTAGATGATATTACAGTTATTAATACTGAACTGGCGTTAGCAGATTTAGAAACGTGTGAGCGTGCAATTTACCACCAAACGAAGAAAGCAAAAAGTGGCTATCGTGGTGTTAAAATTGAAATTGCAGTGCTAGAAAAGCTTATGTCTGTATTGGGAGATGGCAATATGCTTCGCTCAGTTGAACTGACTAAAGACGAAAAAGCTGCGATTGATTACCTGAACTTCCTAACATTGAAGCCAATCATGTATATCGCGAACGTCAATGATGACGGCTTTAAAAACAACCACTACCTAGATATTATTCATAAGATTGCAGCAGCTGAAAATGCAATGGTTGTTGCTGTTTGTGCTGAACTAGAAGCCGAGCTTGCAGAATTAGAAGCTGATGCAGCTGGTTTATTTTTTGAAGACATGGATCTTGAAGAACCAGGTCTAAATCGTGTTATCCGTTCTGGTTATGAGTTGCTAACCCTTCATACCTATTTCACCGTCGGTATAAAAGAAGTACGTGCGTGGACTGTGCCTGTGGGTACAACTGCTCCCCAAGCAGCAGGTAAAATTCATACTGACTTTGAGAAGGGCTTTATTCGTGCTGAAATTATTGGTTATAATGATTTCATCGATAATAAAGGCGAAGCAGGCGCAAAAAGTGCTGGTAAATGGCGTCTGGAAGGTAAAGATTACATTATTAAAAATGGTGATATTGTCCACTTTCGCTTTAACGTATAATGTCTTATTATGAAAATTATCTTAATAAATAGTTTAACTCAGTTTTTTATTTTAGAATCATTAACTTCAGGTATGTGATAGGATGATAGATAATCCTAAATTTATTAATTATGCTGTGATTCGTACTCAAACTAACACGTATATTGTATCAACAAGATGAGTTATGATCACTTAAGTGAGTTTAAAAACAGATGGTAAATTGCAAAAAAGTATAAATGTAAGGCAGAAAGTGATGAAGAAAAAAGATCACCCACTACGAAGATTAAGCCGCAAAAATTTTAACAATAATAAATATTATGTATGCAACTATTGAACTATTAGTTTTTTAAAAAGTTTTATATTCGATCTAATTTATTTGACTACATAATTATGTAGTTAAATATGGGGCAGGGGTGGAGAGATTCGAACTCCCAACACGCGGATTTGGAATCCGCTGCTCTGCCAGTTAGAGCTACACCCCTTTAGCTATTTTGAAGACGCAACTTTATTTGAAATAAACGACGAGACGTTGAGTTAAGATCTACGATTCCGGCGTAACAGGATCGGTATTTTAATCGACTGAATTACCACCTACCATGGTGATCAACATCTTTATTTTTGTTTAATATATATAGTTAAAGACATATATTTATAATTTCAAGTCAGCTGATCTCTTCCTTTTATATGGAAGCACTTCCCACACTACTATCAGCACCAAAATAATTTTATTATAAGTTATTACTTATTTTTTAGCCACATGAGACACTAAACTTTTCATCACAATACTGAAGTATAATACTGATACAAACATATCCGCAAGTGATTATTTTAAATTATTTCGTTATTGATGATACGGTATACTGATTTATTATCCTGTGCTATATAAGTAAGACACTACATTAATAATAACTAATGATTATAAGTACGATTCAGATCTTAGCAAAGGATTATGGTGATAAATATTATAAAAAGCATAAAAAGCATAAAAAGCATAAAAAGCATAAAAAGCATAAAAAGCATAAAAAGCATAAAAAGTATTAATTGTGTAAGTTAATAACATTTAATACAAAAACTGGAATAAGTCTTTTATTAATTTAAACGGTTTTAGTTTTTAGATCCGGAGACTAAAATATGATCCTTTGGTTTAAATAGCTAAGTTTATTTAAATACTTAGATCTATCGGTAAACATCTTTATAAGATAACATTTGGAAGCAGTATCATTAAGCTTGAATCAATAGTGGCTCACTAACATTTAAATTGATGAATATAAAGCTAAGCAGAATCATAGTAAGTGCCACCGTTTATTTAAAAACTTAGTCATTATGACGGTTCTCATGGTTAAACAGGTATTTTTAATGCAGTTAATAGGTTTGCAAAGCTTTATTCATTTTGTTTTTATGCTTACTCAATAGCTATTATTATGCTCTTACCATTGATCGCGCCTTGTGTGTATTGTATCCACTTGCAGCATTAGGGGATGTCTTCTGCCACTCGTGTCGTTAGAATATTTGATGATAATGAGTATCGAACTGATCTGAACCTAATAAATCCCATTTCCATAAAAGCACATTTATTACTGCATAATTTTTTATCATTATCTAAAATTATTGATTCAATATGGAAACATGATGCATACTATAACTATGTTTAGTATGTTTATGCTGGGAATTTTTCAGTGTGATAATAAAAATAACATTTAACTAAAATTTTTGTCAATATAATGAGCATAAATACGGGCTAGCAGAGTGGATAATTGTCTATAATAGCCATAATTTTTTGATCTGAATCACTGCATCAGCTAGAGTCATTGTGGGTTTTGAACATGACCATGAGCAACAAGATAAATGAGGAAATTATAGCTAATTTAAAATGTAATATACTTTTTACTACTATAATTAGTCAAAAATAGTGATACTTTATAATAAATTGGTTGAATACGTTTACCAATACTGAAAAAATTAAAGTTTAGTATCTTTGACATATTATTTACTTTTCAAGTAAAAATTATTTTTCAATTATTTATTGCTGGCCATAATTATTGTATTAGGCTGAAGTTTGGGCATAAGGAACTTTTATTTCCTAATTCGAGTTCACAGAATAAATTTCAAAATGATTAACGATTAAACAATTGTTTTTATTTTAGGCTTAACTAGGTTAGCTTATTTAACGCTTTTATCATGGCGTTGATTTCTGTAATATGCGCATTGTGATTTCTGAAGTTTGATGCCTATCTAAGGAGTTTTAGACTTAAAAATATTGCTATCTCTAATAGGGAACGTTTATAGTAACTATATCTCGTTTTCCAATGTTGATTTGAACCGTAGAATTTTTGGTAATGAGCCGTTAAATTATGCGGATGTCTTTGTTCCCAACAAGTTGATTTTTTTTGATGGAATGAGTGAAACAGCTTGTTTAATACGAATAGTTTCGTAATATTATCTGGTGTCGTAAACACTATTGCCTGATATTTTGTTGATTCTCCGGTGTGTTTGCTTGAGCAAATTAGGTAATACTTCCCCCGTTAGTAATATTTAAAGTATTTAACGTAGCAGCAATGATTTCATGCGTGTTTATATCTACTGCTAAGTGTAATTTGTAACCAGATTCATTGTTTTTCATAAGTGTCCCATTCTTTTTTACTTGCCATTCTCCTTCACTGTAGATTTTGAGCTCTGTAGAATTAATTGCTAAGTGCTGGATGGTTCTGTGTGTCTTTGTCTTGAATATGACATTGACCATTTTGATTCACTTTCTTAATGCATGAGTAGTTAGGGCATGGTAACGGTAGTGGAGCAAGTTTGACAACAGAATTAATGAATCCTTGTAGATCTTTCAATGACATTGAAAATACATGTTTAACCATGAGGGCCATCATAATGGTTAAGTCGCTCAATACACGAGGTCTCTCATGGTTACCCTATTTAGTTTGATTTCACAATTGAATGGATTTTTCATCAATCCAGAATGTTAGTGAATCACTAGTGATTAAAATTTAGTTACCTGATTAAAAAAATAAAACCGGTTACTATAAACGTTTTTTAGCAGCGACAGCAGTGGTTCGATTCAAAAAATACTGGGAGAGACACTGGGCTAAGGGATTACAATGCTCAGGTTAGCGAAACTTACACAATGATAAAAGCATGAAATAAGCTGACCGTTCTATATGTACTTAAAATTAAAATGATCATTTGATTATTAATCATGTTGGGACTTCTTATCTTAACTCAAATTAGGAAGCAAAACCGCTACGAAAGGCTATGAGTGTAGAATTTGAAAATCCTGATTATTATTTAGATGCAGAAGGGCTTCGTTGTCCAGAGCCAGTGATGATGGTAAGAAAAACAATGCGTAATATGCAAAATGGAGAAGCTTTGCTCATTATTGCCGATGACCCTTCAACGATAAGAGATATCCCCAGTTTCTGTCGTTTTATGGAACACACACTAATTGCTCAAAAATTAGACAAAAAACCATACCGTTATTTAATTCGCAAAGGATTATAATTGGCTTTATATGAGCACTTTTATTATGGCGTAGGTTTCGCTAACCTGGGCATTGTAATTTTGTAGACTCAATGTCCCTTCAAGTAGTTTTTTGATTCGAACCATTGTTATTTCTGTTAGGGAACGTTTCTGATAACCATACCCTGTTGTCAGTGCTGATTTGAACCGTATAACTGCTGAGAACTAACCGCTCAGTGCGCCGGGACTTTCTTCCTGAAAGTTGCTCTTTTTTTCGGGGAGCTATGAGTGGAACTTCTTGTTTAATACCAACGGTTCCATACGCATTAATGTTCTGATATTTGATTGATTCTGCAGTAGTCTGCTTGAACAAGTTAGGTTGCTTTTCACTGTAACCACATTCGACGAGTTTAACGTCTTAACAATAATTCATGTATATTTATATTTACCACTCAATATAACTTGTGCCATATTATAGGTCTGTAGTCAATGTCATGCTTTTTTACTTTCTATTTGCCTTCACCGCAGACTTTAAGTTATAAAGTCAATAGTAAAGTGCTGCATGACTATTTTTGTCTTCATCTTGAACATGACGTTAACTGTTTTGGCTCGCTTACTAATGTATTAATAGTGAATGTAACGGTAGTCGAGCAAGTTTGAACACAGAATTAATGGGTTTATAGAGATCTCTCGATGGCATTGAAAATGCACGTTTGATTATGAGAGCTGTCGTAATGGTTAAGTAGCGAAATAAACGAGGTCTCTCCCAATTACCCTGCCTGGTTTGATGCCATAATTAAATTAATTTTTAAACAATTCAGAATGTTAGTACATTACGATTGATTATAATTTAATTATATTGCTTTCAGTTGCTAGAAGTTATACGGCTCAAATTAATTTTGAAAAATGAAGTATGGCTATAATACACGTCCTCTATCAGATACGATAGTTTTTAAATCAAAAAATGCTCGTAAGAACATTAAACCTAGAGGATAATAATATTTAGATTAGCGAAAATTTATGTCATGATTAAAGTGCTAAATAAGTTTATAGGCTTCAATATACTTAAAATGAAAGCGATCGTTTAATGGTGCATTATATTGGGATTTACTACCTGAGCTAAAATTAGGAAACAAAGTCTTATGTGTTGGTAAAACAACATTTAAGGCTAGAAGTGACTATAATGATTACCATGGGAAATTGGTATTTTATACGCAGAATAAACTATTGAATACAGGATCCAGTTTTTAATCATCATTGATGAGGCTGATTTAGAATGTAGAAATATTAATAAAAAGACCAACTTTTAAATCTTTTGCTACGTAAATCTCTTTACCATCAACTAACATATGACCGTCCGCAACACCCATAACGAGTTTACGATTAATCACACGCCGCATATGAATTTCATACGTTACTTTCTTCGCTGTTGCTAGCACTTGTCCAGTGAACTTTACTTCACCAACACCTAGTGCTCGGCCTTTTCCTTTGCCTCCCATCCAGCCTAAAAAAAAGCCAAGAAGTTGCCACATAGCATCTAGGCCTAAACAACCAGGCATGACAGGGTCACCTGGAAAGTGACAATTGAAGAACCACAAATCGGGGCTTATATCTAATTCAGCAATAATTACACCTCTATCGAAATTGCCACCTTTATCGGTAATCTTAGCAATACGGTCCATCATTAGCATATTAGGCGCTGGGAGCTGTGGACGACCTGGCCCAAATAATTCTCCTTGACTTGATGCGAGTAAGTCTTCCCTAGTGTAAGAGTGACGTTTCATTAGCATTATACTATTCCTTTAAAAATATAGTTGCACTTTAGCGTACACGTGTACGCTAAACAACTCGGATCAGTGTGCGAGCCAATTTCTAAGTTTATACATTAAGGATGTATGACGCTGTTCACCATGATGAAAAGCATCAATACGGTCGGCAATTTTGCCTAAAATGGTTTCTTGCTCTTTTTGTTTCTTGTTAGCCAGTTTATTTACGTTTGCTTGTCGTTGTTTCGTTTCTTTTGTATCACTGAATCGAAGACCAGTGATTAGTGGGAAAGCTTCTTCAACATGCTCTATTGCCCAAAGATAAAAATTTTTTTCTTTAATAGCATTAGCAACATTATGATTTAAACATAGTGCGTTCAAGTTTGTTTTAGGTAAAATTATGCCTTGGTCGCCAGATAATCCTCTGTTTTCACAGATGTAATAAAAACCTTCAATTTTTTCATTAATACCGCCTACTGCTTGTACGCGACCAAATTGGTCGACCGCACCTGTGATAGCAATACTCTGATTGATTGGCTGTTGTGCCAATGCGCTCACAAAAGCACAAAGTTCGGCAAGAGAGGCACTGTCACCGTCGACTTCACAGTAGGATTGCTCGAACACGATAGAGGCAGAATAGGGAAGAGGTTCAAATAGATTTAGCGCGGCATTTACGAAGGCTTGCATGATCATCATGCCTTTAGCGTGAATGTTACCCGCTAAATCAACTTTACGTTCTACATCTGAAATATCGCCATCGCCAAAATGAACAACACATGAAATTCGTGTTGGTTCACCGTAAGCAATAGGATGTCCTAACCTTTCAACAACAGTAAGGCCATTTACCTGCCCAATATGTTCTCCTTTAGTATCTATAAAAACTTGTCCTTTATGGATATAATCAACCGCTCGCAATGGAAGGTAAGATTCTCGGAAGTATTTTTGGCTAATAGCCATTTCAACGTCATAAGCAGAAATCTCATCGTGTTGAGATTGATAATTAGCTTCTTGCATAAGTGATTTAATCCAAAGTGGGCAAAGTGGCATACGGTCTTGATCTTCGGTAAATCTCACACCTTCTTGCATGATGCGTTTTACGGCATTTGCTGTTAATGGTTTCACGCCGTAATACGTTTGGAAGCCTTTAAGGATAGACAAGTAAGTGTCGACATTTTCTATTGTTAAAAACACGTCTTGTTCGTATTCTGTATAGATACTGATTCGGTGCAGTTCAGGTTCTTCTGTTTCGAAATCAGACATCAGCGAACGATCACCGATGACAATAATACGCAGCGATATTTCATTAGGCTTTGGAAGTTCACAATAAAACTCTTGTTTCATTCTTTTCCATGCGAGGGAGTGGGTAGCCAAAACGTGCTTTAAGCGGATCCATAAATTAGGCTGGCTAATCATGACAGTAAGAGAGATAAGAAGCACGCCACCATTAGCTTGATGCACTAATCCTTCCACTATGCGTGACGTTGTCACATCGGCTGGGTTGGAATACACCCCTCCAAACAGTGTAGTTTCATCAAAATTTTCACACAATAGAACAGGAATGTTTTTGTGCGGTAAAAAGTTTGCGACGATATTTTTAATAAGTGAGTAATAATCATGAATGTCTGGTGCTGTGACCAACAGTAGGCGAGAAGAGCTAGAATTATTCATGAGTCGCTGAATACTATTTTTCAGTCTAGGCTGTAATGCACAAGGTGGCATTGAGACTAAAGCTGCGTAGTTGTTAATTTGTTGCTCAACATTTGAAAATCGAGGAATAACGGACTGCCAGGTTAATTCTTGCATACAGTTTAAGATTCAACTTTAAATGGGTAACTCACTCAGAGTATAAATGAATACGGTCACCCAAAGTAGCTAAGATAGTGGCTTAGAGAACAACAACAAATATGTTTATCAAAATAAGAAATGGTGTAGTGCAAATTTTTTTAACGTTTAGGGCTGTTAAGTAACATTTGATTAAAAAATTAGCTACTGTTAGGCTGTAATTGTTTTAATTTGTTATTTTAAATAAAATACATAAAAGATATGAAATATCAACAATTTAAAAATGTAGAAGCTCGTTGGAAGTGGGACTATGTCGTTAAAAAATACAAAGAAGGTAGAAATGTTACACGATATATTGACATTTGTGAGGCACAAATTGCAATTAATGGTTTATTATCGCTAGAGAATGAACCTGCGAAAATCATTGAGTGGATTAGAGAGCATATGTCTCTTGATCTTGATAATAAGCTTAAGCAGGCTATTCGTGCCAAGCGTAAACGTTATTTCAATGCTGAGCAGGAATACACGCGTAAGAAGTCAATTGATTTAAATTTTTGTGTATGGGAAAAACTTTCAATGAAAGCACAAGATCTGGATGCTACCTTATCCGATACGATTGAGTATTTACTTAGTGAAGCGAACCGAGCTCAGAATGCCAATAAAAAAGTAAATGCACTTAAAAAAGATTTGAATAGTTTATTATACTCAATAAATGTGAAGGTGTAGGTTTGAGTATCTGCAACTTATTATTTATTTTAGCCGTTAAAAAATTTGCAATTTTTGAAATAGTCACAGTTAAAAATCATTCAATAGTCTTTTGAACGTAACGTTAACTATTTTGGCTCGCTTATTAATGTATGAATAGTGAGTTCATGACAATGGCATTTGAGTAAGTCTGTAAACAGAATTAATGAATTTTTGCAGACCTCTCAATGGTATTAAAAATAGAAGTTTGATCATGAGAGCCATCGTGATTGCTCAGTTGCTAAATAAATGAAATTCTCCATGATTATTCTGCTTAGTTTGATTCCATATCTAAATTAGTATGACTAATGCAGATTTACCCGCATTTGTTAAATCAAAAATATTTTGAGCCGACTCGCTCGATCGATTGGCATTTAACTTGGTCCATCTATTTTCCGTTCGTAAATATTGCGGAGGTATTTTGCTGCTTGCAGAATATTACGCCTTAAAAATATTTTGTGAATACGAATATAAATATTTTATGGGATTCACTTTGACGGAAAAAATAATGTTAAATACTGACAATCGGATTGAATTAATTCGATATCATGATGCAGACGAAGATGCCTTGTTGATGTGGTTCACCTTAACTCGCTTAAAAGTTCTTGGAACCCATTAAATGATATTCAAGATGATATTATCGCTCGTTCCTGGCTTCCGATAAATTTTAAACGATGGTAATAGATGCAAAAAAGAAGTTGTTTAATTTATGATGGCACAAGCGAAGATAATTCGCAGAGCAACTAGAGTTAAGTTGCTATCAAATAAGGTGATTACTGTGAAAGTATAACTTAGTAGATGATACAAAAGATAAATGAAGGTAGTAATGCCATCAGATATATTGATTTTTATTGGATGCTCACGTAGCCACTAGGTGATGGCGTATCTTAAGTGGTACAGTAATTCACTTAACTTTATTATATATTTATTGGCTTATGAGATCTTTATGCTGTTTACTATTTGTAGGCGTGACCATCCTCCTTTTAGCAGGATGTGAAGATCCGTTTTCAGATAACTCAGTTCGAAACCGCGGCTTTATTTACTGCGGTCTTGGTCAACCTAATACATTTAATCCACAGTTGGCGGATGGTGGGCTAACAGCTGGTGCTCTCTCTAGTCAAATTTTTGATAGGCTTCTTCAACTTGATTCGGATACATATCAACCGATCTCTATGCTTGCTCAAAGCTGGACTGTGAGTCCTGATGGTAAGCAATATACATTTACATTGAGACAAAATGTGAAATTTCAAGTAACAAAGTGGTTTATTCCTCATCGCGGTGTCACCTCAGCTGACGTTGTATTTAGCTTTAATCGTCTTATTGATTCGGAGCATTCTTTTCATAATGTATCAGGTGGTGAATACCCTTGGTTTGATAGCATGGATTTTTACGGCCTTGTAAAGAGCGTTGAAGCCATTGACGATTACACTGTTATTTTTACGCTTTCCCGACCTGATGTTTCATTTCTTTCTATACTTGCTACTAGATATGCTGTTATTCACTCTGCGGAGTATGCAGACAAATTAAGTCGCGAAAATGCTCACGCACGTATCGATACTCAACCAGTAGGATCTGGAGCGTTTTATTTAGATGAATACAAGCCGCATCAAATCATTCGCTTAAAACGCCACTGGGGATATTGGAATGGTGCGGCATCGATGGAACAAATCGCTTATGATGTAAGCATCCGTGGAACTGGCACATTAGCCAAATTAATTACTCGCGAGTGTGATATTCTTTCCTCTCCTATTGCTAGTCAGCTTTCCGTCATAGAGAAAAACTCAAATTTTATTTTAGCGTCACAAACAGGAATGAATGTTGCTTTTCTTTCACTGAACACGCGACATTCTGCTCTCTCTGAACTTGAAGTAAGACAAGCAATAAGCTTAGCAATCAACCGTGATGCATTGATTCAATCTGTTTACTATGGTACGGGTACACCAGCAATAGGTATGTTACCGCCAATGTCGTGGGCGTTTAACGAGAAGAATAAAATTCACTTTGACCCGGAATTGGCTATCGAATTAATGGCCAAAGCTGGCTATAGACATGGTTTTTCTGTTGACCTTTTAGTGCCGATGACGCCAAAACTATACAACCCAAGCCCCAGGAAAACAGCAGAACTGATCCAATCCAACCTAAAAGCCATCGGAATAACCGTGAATCTTATTCTTCAAGAAGATATGAACCGGAAGCAACTTCTAGAAAAACTAGATAGTTTAGGTATGGTGTTAACAGGATGGATTGCAGATAACGGCGATCCCGATAACTTCTTGCGCCCTTTGCTTTCATGCAATGCTAAATTTACTGGATGGAATTTATCAAACTGGTGTAATCGTTATTTTGACCGTTTGCTCGATGCCGCTATTATCACTGATGATCGTTTTGACCGTCGTGATCTTTATTTGCAAGCGCAAGGAATCTTGCGTGAACGCATGCCAATTATTCCTCTCGCTTATGGCGTTCATTATCAAGCAAGAGATGTGACACTGGAGGGTATTCAATTCAGCCCTTTCGGGGATAAATCATTTGCTGAAGTATTCAGGAGCCGATGAGTCATGTTGATTTATGCACTTCGTCAGTTTAATCTATTTATTATCACTTTGTTGATCCTTACGTTGATTGGGTACAATATTGTTCGACTTGAGACATCATCTATTTTTAACCAGCAAGAATTTTTGGTAGGTTGGACTCAGTATTTAAGAGAACTTATGCAAGGAAATCTTGGTCTTGCAGCCAATGGAACTCCAATAACAGAATCATTAGCACGTGTTTTTCCTGCAACGTTAGAATTGTGTTTTTTTGCTTTTATTCTCGCGTTAATTATTGGTGTCCCACTTGGCACTCTTGCTGGAGTCCGCCGGGGTTCACCTGCTGATATTATCATTTCATCGATTACGCTATTTACTTTCTCAATGCCTATTTTTGGGATGGCTATTTTAATGATTATGGTGTTTTCGCTTTATCTTGGCTGGCTTCCAGTGTCTGGCCGTTATAATTTGCTTTTTGAGATCCCGCAAATAACTGGTTTTGCTTTAGTAGATGTGATCATTTCTAATCACCCTCAACGTTCGCATGCATTGGAAGATATCATTCGTCATTTGATGATGCCAATTGTAGTACTTGCAGTGGCACCAACCACAGAGATAATCTCGTTGTTGCGCGACTCAGTTTCTGATGTAATGGATCAAAATTATATTAAAGTTGCCGCAACGAAAGGGCTTTCTAAATCAGAAATTGTAATGCGTCATGTCCTTAAAAATGCGCTTCTACCTATCATCCCAAAATTTGGTATTCAGATATCAACAATGATAACATTTGCCATCATCACTGAATCAATATTCAACTGGCCAGGCATTGGTACATGGTTACTTGATGCTCTCAGTTTTAAAGATTATATTGCAGTTCAAGCTGGTGTACTAACCGTTGGCAGTGTCGTGCTTTTTGCAAATATTTTTTCAGATTTAGCTGGAGTTGCTATCAGCCCTTTAGCAAGAAAGGAATGGTATGTCCTCAAATAGTATTTATTTGGAGCAACACATTCCTAACCAATTAGAACGTTGTTGGAAAACATTTCGAGAGAACACAATTTCAGTGTTTGGTCTTTGGTGTTTATGTTTATTAATACTCATCACTCTTTTTTCGCCCTGGATCTCGCCATACGGACCGCAATTTCAGACTGGGCAACTACTTTTACCTCCGTCATGGGATACTATTGGTTCTGTTGATTATTTTTTAGGGACTGATGATTTAACACGTGACATGCTATCTCGCTTAATTGCTGGTGCACGCTTAACCTTTGGTTACGCAGTTTTGGTGGCTCTTGCCGCCGGGGTTATTGGCGTATTTATTGGTGCTCTCGCTGGTATGACATCAGGGCTTAAATCTAGTTTGTTGCACCATCTACTTGATACCGTGCTATCTATTCCATCACTACTGCTTGCTATTATTGTTGTTGCGTTTTATGGTCCTGGTGAACTTAGTATTATGCTAGCGATTTGGTTAGCTCTAATCCCACGCTTTATCCGCTCAGTATACACTGCTGTGCACGCAGAAATGGAAAAAGAGTACATTCTTTCATCTCGACTTGACGGTGCCAATAATTTTTATTTACTCTATTATTCAGTGCTGCCAAATATTTTTGTAACATTAAATACGGAATTGGTGCGTGCGATTTCAGTGGCAATTTTGGACATTGCGGCGCTCGGTTTTTTGGGCTTAGGAGCACAAGCGCCTTCTCCAGAATGGGGCGCAATGTTAGGTGATTCCATTGAATTTGTTTTTACTGCACCATGGACAGTCACATTACCAGGGTTAGCGATTATGATAAGTGTGCTAGTTGTGAATCTTGTTGGTCAGGGGTTAACACAAGCGATTAACTCGGGAACTGAATAATGCCATTATTAGATATTCGACACTTGACCATTGAAATTAAGACTCCCCACGGTCTTGTTAAAGCAGTAGATCGAATGAGCTTAACCATCAATGAAGGTGAGATCCGTGGTTTAGTGGGAGAATCAGGTTCAGGAAAAAGCTTAGTTGCTAGAGCTATTTGTGGTGTTACCAAAGATAATTGTCGTATAACCGCCGATCGACTTCGTTTGGGTAGCATTGATTTATTGTCGTTGCCAGCCCGCGATCGTCGCCACGTTGTTGGTAAAGACATTTCAATGGTTTTCCAAGAGCCTTCTACTTGTTTAGATCCCTCAGAAGTTGTTGGCTACCAGCTAGAAGAAGCAATCCCGCCAAATTCTTTTAGTGGAACTTGGTGGCAACGACTCTCTTGGCGTAAAAATCAATCAATCGCTTTGCTGCATAAAGTTGGTATTAAAGACCATAGACGTATCATGACTAGTTATCCTTATGCATTAACGGATGGTGAATGTCAAAAGGTAATGATTGCAATGGCAATTGCTAATCGTCCTCGCTTATTGATTGCAGATGAACCGACTAATGATTTGGACCTTATCACACAAGCACAAATATTTCGTCTTCTTAGCAGGGCGAACCAACTGTCCAATACCACTATACTATTAATTAGCCACGATTTAACTACTGTAATTCAGTGGGCTGATCGTATAACGGTAATGTATTGTGGACAATCTGTAGAATCTGCGGATAAAAAACAGATCCTTAAAACACCGTATCATCCTTATACGGAAGCACTTTTACGTGCGATGCCAGATTTTAGCAAGAACATCCCACATAAAAGTAAGCTCGAAGCTCTACCTGGTGCTATTCCACCCCTACAGCACTTACCAATTGGCTGCCGTCTTGGTCCTCGTTGTCCTTATGCTCAGCGAAAATGTGTAGAAGTACCTCGTACACGAAAAGTGAAAAATCATAAATTTGCCTGTCATTTTCCTCTGAATATGAGGGTCAAAAAACGTGACTTCACTGCTTGAAGTGGATGGCTTATGTAAAAACTATCAGTACCGAACAGGCCTGTTTACTAAACGTGTCGTAGAAGCTGTAAAACCTGTTGCTTTCTCTTTAGATGCAGGGCAAACTCTTGCCATTATTGGTGAAAATAGTTCAGGAAAATCAACGTTGGCTAAAATGTTGGCTGGTGTCATTGAGCCTTCAGGCGGTGAAATACGCATAAATAATGAGATCATGCGGCCTCGTGACTATAAGATGCGTTGTAAAGTGATCCGTATGATTTTTCAAGACCCGAATACCTCTCTGAATCCACGGAATCAAATTGGACAAATTTTAGCAAGTCCTTTAAAACGAAATACCAACATGACCTTACAAGAATGTGAACGCAGGGTAATGAATACTCTGAGGCAAGTAGGACTTTTACCAGAGCACGCATATTTTTATCCTCAGATGCTTGCTACTGGCCAAAAACAACGTGTATCACTCGCCAGAGCAATAATACTGCAGCCTAGTGTTATTGTTGCAGACGAAGCATTTAATGGATTAGATATGTCTATGCGGTCGCAAATTCTCAATCTTCTGTTAGAGCTCCAAGAATTGTTGGGATTATCATATGTATATGTGTCACAACATGTGGGCGTGGTTAAACATATAGCTGATAAAGTAATGGTGATGCAAAAAGGTAAAGTCGTTGAGGTTGGGCCAGTGGCTGTTGTTTTTTCTGCGCCTCAGCATTTATTGACGCAACGTTTGATAGAAAGCCATGTTACTGCGTCCTCTCTTGACCGCCGCTTCCGCTGTAATATCGTCTAAAAAAACAAATTTTTAACAAAAAAACGATTTGGATATGTATAAAGCATTTGCTTAAGAGTGTGTGAGTTTTATATGCCATGTTTTCGTCTGGTAGACTTCGTTTTCTAAATCAACGAACTAAATTATTAATTTATTTTCTATACAGTTAGGCTAACTGAAATATTCAAGTCTATGAATAAGCTGTGCTACAAAGCAATTAACTGGGAGCAGTATAATAAAGTTTTAATTAATAGTGACTCACTTGCATTCTGGATTGATGAAGAAGCCATTTAGCTATGGAATCGAACTAAAAGCAAGGTAATTATGGAAGATTTCGTTTATTTAGCGATTTAGCCATTACGATGGCCCTTATGGTGAAACGCGTATTTTCAATGCTGTTGAGAGGTCTGAAAGGATGAATTAATTCTGTTGTTAAACTTACTCAACTGTTCTTGTTATGCCTTCACTGTTCATGCATTAGCAAACGAGCCAAAGCAGTTAACGTTGTGTTTAAGGATAAGATTAAATAGAACTCACTTAGCACTTAGCTGTTGCTTTTATGGGCTTCAAAATCTGCGGTAACGGCAAATGGAAAGTAAAGAAGCACGGCACTAGTGGGAAATGAAAAATTTGGCACAAATTACATTTAGTAGTAGCTGTGAATACGCATGAAATTATTGCTGTTGAGTTAAGTGCATCAAATATGACTGATGGTGAAGTGCTGCCTAATTTACTCAAACAGACTCGCCGAAGAATCAATGATATATCAGGTAATGGAAGTTATTACATCCAAAAATATAACGAAACCATTCGTATTAAATGAGTGGTTCCAATCATCCCACCCAAAAAAGCAACTTATTAGGAACGAAGTTATCTGTGTAATTTAGCGGTCAGTTATCAAAAATTATATGGTCCAAATAAGCATTATGAAAAGAGGTATGGTTACTACAAATATTCCTTATCAGAGGTGATAATGTTTCGAATTAAAAAACTCTTTGAAGGGACATTGAATTTAAGAAATCCCAATACTCAGATTAGCGAGACTTACTCTATGATAAAAAGGTTAAATAAGCTGATAGAGCCAAGTATGCCTAAAGCAAAAGTAATTATTTAATAGTGAATCATGCTAGAATTTATCATCTGAGTTTAAATTTAAAAATAAAGTCAACAAAAATCGTACTTAATGTCAACGGTAGATACAGTAATAACTCCAAAAGAACAGGTATGTTACGTTAGGTTAAAGATAATTAACACATGTCCTAGGGCATGTGTTAAGGAGAGCAACACAATACCCAATGAAAATAAAAAATAATAAAATATTCGTTCTGAAGCGAGAGGTTTTAGGCGCTTGCTGAAATATTTTTAGTTATCAAAATAACTACAATTTTGGCATAATGTATAGCGCCCGTTAGGATCATTGAGATTATTTAAGTTATTTATCTCAGATATTGCGGACGTGGCTAACCGTTTAATTATTGATGGTCGTTCAAATTGTGTATCAATACTAACAGTGGTCATAACTTGAGCAATTATATCATAAAATAATTGCTGAATGGGTGTTAATGGTTCGTGCATCCAATTTAATGAGTACTCAGAAATGTTGGCCAATTCTGCTGCAATCACAATAGCATCATCAAAGTCACCTATTTGATCAACTAATCCGTATTTCATTGCATCATGACCTGTCCAGACTTGACCTTGAGCAATCAGCTGAACATCAGCAACAGAAATGTGGCGGTCATTTGCAACCTGTTCGATAAAGTGCTGATAGGAATGATCGGTACTAAGCTGCAGGATTTCGCTAATTTTTTCAGGCATGGGACGTGTTGTTTGTAGGCCAACGAATGGGGTGGTACCAATGCCATCACTGTAAATACCACATTTCGCCAAGGCGTCTTCAATGGTGTTGTAAATAGAGATCACACCAATAGAGCCTGTTATTGTGGCTGCTTGCGCCAAAATACGGTTGGCGCTGGAGGAGATCGAGTATCCGCCAGATGCGGCCACCTCGGACATGGATACGACAACAGGTTTGCCTGCATTTACCAGTGCGTTAACTTCATGATGAATTATCTCAGATGCATAAGCGCTGCCTCCTGAACTGTCAACACGTAAGATGACGGCTTTTATAGCGTCATTAAAGCGTGCGGTTCGCAAGATTGCAGCAGTAGTATCCCCTCCCACGGTGCCTTCCCCCGCAGAACCATCAATGATCGTGCCACTTGCTACAACAACAGCGATTTGATCGGTTTTAGATGGTGTCAAATCTTTAGCGTGATAGCCGTAGATGCTGGTATAGTTGTAACTATCTTGGCCATCACTGCCAAAGATCTCAGCGAGTCTGGTGTGAGTTTGTTGACGAGTTAGCAATACGTCAACGAGGCCCAAATTTTGTGCTACTGCGGCATAGTCTCCATTTTCAATTTTGATGGCATCTAGCAGCCTTTCAGTGTCCAGTGATAACGATTCTGCAGTTACGCCACGATTCGTCGCTATATCATTTATATACGTGCTCCAAAGTTGCTTTAGCCATATTGAGTTGTTTTCACGTGCTTTTTGAGACATGTCTGTGCGGATATAAGGTTCAACATAAGATTTATAAGCACCACCGCGAAATATGTGTGTGTTAATATTAAGGCTTTTCAGTAAGTTTTTGTAATACAAGTTGTAGACGCCATAACCCTTCAATGAGACTAGGCCCTCCGGTATCATTATAACTTCATCCGCATAACTTGCGAGGTAATATTGGCTCTGACTATAGTTATCGCCAAACGCGATAACAGGTTTACCTGTTGCTTTGAATTCCTTGATGGCTTTGGCAATATATTGCAATGTTGTCAGGCTAGTCTTTGACATGTAATCAAGGTTCAGTACCATACCGTTGATATTGTTATCGTTTGCTGCAGTTCGAATTTTAGCGACCACATCAAATAAAACTGTTTCTGTTACATTAGTTCGCCCGCTTAGGGCACGTATTGCTAGATCGTAAGGAGTATGAGAATATGCTTTTTCAACGATTGGGCCTGAAAGATCTACTAAAAGTGCGTGAGCATGTTGCTCCATATAATTGGAATATTCCGTATCCTTCATGATAAAGTTGAAATAAATAGCAATAAGTACACCAATAAAGAGTAAGTTGAGGAGTAATTGACGTGAAAAACTCAATATTGTCCAGCACCATTTAAAAAAAATGCTTAAAAATTTAAAAAACTTTTTCATGGGTAATTCCAGTAACTTCCCTAGACATAACCTTAATATATCATACTAGAGACTATATGTTTTTGATTAGCGTAGTTTTATTGAGATGCTGTTTTTCAATTCACGTTTAAACAGCAAATTTCAACATGATTAACTATGAGACGATTGCTTTCGTGTTAGACATACTTAACATAGTAAGATTATTCAACGTTTCTATCATGACGTAGGTTGCTCCAATCTAGGCACTGTAACCCGTTAGACTCAATGTCTCTCCGAGAAATTTTTTGATTCAAAAGATTGCTTGTCTCTGATAGGGAACATCTATGGTAATTATACCTCATTTTTCTATACCTCATTTTTCAAGGCTTATTAGAATCGTCTAACTTCTGGTAACTAACCACCATATTACGTTACGCGAATGATCTCGTTTCCAACAAGTTGTTCCTTTTCTTGGTGGGATGGGTGGTCTGCTTGTTTAATATAAACTATTTTGTAACATGTCTGGTATCATAAGTGCCATCACCTGATATTTCATTGATTCTTAGGCGGGTCTATTTGAGCAAGTTAGGTAGCACTTCACCGTCAGTTATATTTGATGTATTTAACTGAGCCGCAATGATTTCGTGCGCATTTATGTTTACCGCTAAGTCTAACTTACGCTAAACTTCATGTTTTTCATCAGTGCCATGTTTTTTTTACTTTCCATTCGCCGTCACCGTAAATTTTGAACTCCATAGAACTAATGGTTCAGTGCTAGATAATTTCTTTAGTCCTTGCCTTGAATGCGACGTTAATCGTTTTGGCTCGTTTGCTAATCCACGAATAGTCAGTGCTTGATAACGTCAGTTGAGTACAGAATGAATCTTTGCAAACTTCTTAATGACATTGAAAATACGCGTTTAACCGACTTGTTTCTGAGTTTGAAGTCAGAAAGCAAATGGCAACATGATACACTATGAGACAATTACTTTCGTGTTAGGCATACCTAGATCGGTCAGCTCATTTAACGCTTTCATTATGTCGTAAATTTCGTTAATTTGAGCATTGTGATCTTTTAAGCTCAATGTCCCTTCAAGTAGTTTTTTGACTCGAAACATTACCACCTCTAATAGGGAATGTTTATGATAACCATACTTCATTTGCCAATACTGATTGGAACTGTGTAACTTTTGGTTACTGACCACTAAATCACGTGGATGATATCGTTTTCAAAAAGTGCTCCTTTTCTTGGTGGTATGAGTGAAATCGATCGTTTAATATGAACGGTTTCGTAGCATTGTCTGGTGTCACAAGCACCGTTGGCTGATATTTCATTGATTTTTCGGCGGGGCTGTTTGAATAAGCTAGGTAATATTCACCGTTAGTTACATTTGATGCAGTTAACTTAGCAGCAATGATTTCATTAATATTTATATTTACTGTTAAATGCGACTTGCATCAAACTAGCCGTTTTCCATCAGCACCATGCTTTTCCACGCTCCATTTTCCTTTAACATAGACTCTCTGCCCCGTAGAATCAATGGTTAAGTGCTGAATGTTTCCCTTACTATTCGTTCTGAACGTGACGTTAACCGTTTTGGCTCGCTGGCTAATACATCAATAGTGAGGGCAGGACAATGGCCGTTGAGAAAATTTACAAAAAGAATAAATGAATTCTTGCAGACTTCTAAATGGCATTGAAAATACGCATTGAACCATGAGGGCCGTCCTAATGGCTAAGTCGCTAGATAAACGAGGTCTTCCATGATTACCCCGTTTGGTTTGATTCCATAGCTGGATGACTTCTTTATTAATTCAAAATATTAGTGAGTGATGATTGATTAAGGTTTGATTATATTGCTTCCAATTAGTTGTTTGTAGGGAAGCTTGTTAATAGCCTGCATATTTAAGTTAACCTAGTTGTTTAGAGCGTAGATTAATAACTTAGCTCCCCAATTTAGGCTTTGTTTCTTACTTAGAATTAAGATAAAAAATCCTAACATGATTCACAAGTAGACAACCGTTTTCGTGTTAGACATACTTATGAGTTGTTAGCTTATTTAATACTTTTATCATGGTGCACGTTTCTTTAAGCTGAGTATTGTAATTTTTTAAGCTGAATGCTTCTCTTAAAATTTTTAATTTGAAGTATTGCCGTCTCTGCTAGGGAACGCTTATGGTAATTGAACCTCGTTTTTCAATTCTTATTTGAACGCTAAAACTTCTGATAATTGACCACTAAAGGATACGGATGACTTCGTTCCCCAACAGTATTTTTTTGTCTTGGTGGGATGATTGGAACCACTCGCTTAATGCGAACAGTTTCGTAATATTGTCTGGTGTTGTAAGCATTATTGCTTGATATTTCATTGATTCTTCGGCGGGTTTGTTTGAGTAAGTTAAGTAGTACAGCATCGTCAGTCACATGTGATGCACTTAACTCAGCAGGAACGATTGAATTCGTGTTTATGTTTACAGCTAAATGTGGCTTGTGTCAGACTAGCCGTTTTCCATCAGCGGCATGTTTTTTAACTTCACATTTGCCTACACAGTAGGCTTTGAGCCCCATAGAATCATTAACTAAGTGTTGAAAGGTTCCCTTATTCTTCGGTTTGAACTTGACGCTAACCATTTTGGCTCGCTGGCCAATGCATGAGTAGTGAAGGCATGACAACAGCAGTTGAGCAAGTTTGAAAACAAAATTAATGAATTCTTGCAGACTTCTCAATGGTATTGAAGATACGCGTTGAATAATGAGAGCCATCGTAATGACTAAGTCGCTAAATAAACGAGCTTTCCTATCATTATCCGGCTTAGTCATTACGATGGCTGAATGGCTTTTTCATTAATTCAGAATGTTAGTGAGCCACGACTGATTAAAGCTTAATGATGCTGCTCCCAGTGAGTTGTTTTGTAGGGAAGCTTGTTCATGGACCTGAATATTTAAGTGAGCCTAACTGTTGAGAGCGTAGACTGATAAGTTAGTTCTCTAATTTAGGAAATAAAGCCTGTTATCATAAATGTTCCCTAGCATAGACAGCAATGCTTCGAGTCGAAAAACTACTTGGAGGGACATTGAGCCTAAGGGATCACACTGCTTAGATTAGGGAAACCACCGCTATGATAAAAGCATTAAATAAGTTGATTGGGTTAGGTATTCTTACAACGCCAATGATCATAATAGCTTATCATGTTGGTATTTGCTGTCTGAATTTAAATTAGGAAACAAAGCATACACCATTGAAGTTTTATACTTGCGAGCAACAAAGATGCTTGATTTTAAGCAAAAGGAGGATCAAGCTACGTGTTATGAAAATGACGTTGATTCTATATTAAAAGCAAAAGCTTAAAAATAAGCACGATATCACGTGTGATAGTCGAGTGTGTGATCGGATAAAAGTAGTACTATTTGCTTCAAAAGGTTGGAATGCTAACATGATTTTTCAGGCTCAACGTATCCATGCAACCATGGTTCTACGTTACTTCAAAGATTACAAACAGTCTGAAAAACTAGGCTCAAACAATTTTTTTCAATACTAACATAATTATTGCATACCAAGTTGTTACCTATATTGGTCAGTAGTTTAGAGCTAAATACACGGTAGAGAAAATGCGTAAGTGACTTCATTATAATGCATGCAGTTATAAAATTTAGCAATGGGTTCACCACAAGTTTCATGCTAAAAAATAAAAAATTTTGTTCATCTCTGTGGTGCAATGACAGCCGCTTATATCACGTATGCATCTATTTTACGTATTATGTTAGTCATGCAGAAAATGTGGCCAAAACAACACTTAAGACTCTCTGGATACGCAAAGACCAGAATCAGATCTTAGAAATAACGGATAGTCGTAGTAATTTTAATTTTATTGATGCCCTAAACCGTTACTATATTATGGGTACTGTGGCCAGTGAGTATGGAACAATAAATAACGAAAAAATTTTGCGTGCTTCCTGTAAACTGAGAGAGTTAATTTATCAGTTTTATATGGTTTTAAATGGAGCAGGATATCATTGTAGTAGCTTTGGCAAAGAGCCGGCATTCGTTGCCAATGTTGAGCTGCACTACTTTCCTCCGTATACCACAAATTTTAATTCGTTAGAGCCTTTATGGAAGGTGAGGAATGAACTGTCAATAAACAACTGTTGCTTCAAAAGTAAACAGTTTTTCAAAAAATCTATCAATCAATTTTATTACTGTTATTTTATCAGAGATTACAGACTCTTTTACCTTCCGAATACATGATAAGTTTCAGGTGCTCAAGCCTGCATGTTCACGTTGATTAAGTATATGGATAAAAAAAAACATCGATTACTTGCCCAGTGGCTAAAAGTACAGAGCAAATTAGGCAAAATATGGCTCATAACCTCCATTGGTTTAGCATTGCTGTCAGTTATATTTTTAGTTGCTCAAGCGGCTATGTTAGCTAATATTTTGCACGAAATAATTATGTTGAAAACCAATAAATTTAACCTTTGGCTTTCATTTATCGGTCTCGCTGGCATTGTCTGCTTACGGGCACTTTGCAGTTGGGGAAAAGAACAAGCAGGTTATCGTGCTGGCGATGCTGTTCGTCTCCACATCAGACAACTTATTTTAGACAAACTCCAATTTTTAGGTCCGGCTATAATCCAAAGTAAACCTGCAGGTACTTGGGCGAGTCTTGTTCTCGAACAAGTCGAAGAAATGCAGGATTTCTACTCGCGATATTTACCTCAAATGACAATAGCTGTACTGATTCCTTTTGTTATTTTGAGTGTTGTTTTTCCGATGAACTGGGCTGCAGGCTTAATATTTCTTGTTACTGCACCCTTAGTTCCATTATTTATGGCTATGGTTGGTATGGGTGCTGCAGATGCTAACCGTCGAAATTTCAAAGCACTTCAGCGTTTATCTGGCCATTTCTATGACCGCCTGCGTGGCTTGTCGACGCTTCGTTTGTTTGATCAGACTGAGTCTGAGAGCAAGCATCTACGGGTAGCCTCAGAAGATTTTCGAAAACGCACCATGGAAGTGTTACGTCTAGCATTTCTTTCATCAGCCGTACTTGAATTTTTTACATCCTTATCCATTGCGGTTACAGCTGTCTACTTTGGTTTTAGTTACATCGGTGAACTTAATTTCGGCCATTATGATATCGAAATTACATTATTTATAGGTGTATTTGTACTCATGTTGGCACCAGAATTTTATCAACCGCTGCGTGATCTTGGCACTTATTACCATGCTAAGGCACAAGCAATAGGTGCTGCTGAGTCTATTGTAAATTTTCTAGAAGCCTTCCCCGAACACCATACTTCTGGGGAAATGAAAATTCCAGTAAAAGCTGTTACAATTAAAGCACAAGACATAGAAATTCTCAGTCCTGACGGCATAGTTATCGTTGGTCCTCTTAGTTTTTCAGTTAAAGCTGGTCAACGCGTTGGCTTGGTAGGTCAAAGTGGAGCAGGTAAAACTAGTCTGATTAACACCATACTAGGTTTCCTGCCTTACCGAGGTAGCCTCTGTGTCAACGGTGTTGAACTTAAGGATGCCGATTTGAGATATTGGAGAAAACAAGTAAGTTGGGTAGGTCAAAACCCACAGCTTTTCCATGGGTCAATCAAGGATAATATCTGTTTAGCCTCTTCCTTGACCACTGTTCATCAGATGCAATGCGTTGCTAAAGCTGCTTATGCGGATGAATTCATTTCCGGATTAGATCATGGCTACGACCATCATATTGGCGATCGTGCCAGTGGATTATCAGTTGGCCAAGCTCAGCGTATTGCCGTAGCGCGTGCCTTGCTACAAGATGGTAACTTTTGGCTTCTTGACGAGCCAACGGCCAGTTTAGATGTGCCAAGTGAGAAACTAATTATGGCAAGCTTAGAGCATGCCACTAAAGACACCACAGCACTGCTAATTAGCCATAATATTGATCAACTTGGCTTTTGTGATCAGATACTTGTAATGAAAAAAGGAAAATTGATTCAAGTGGGCACCTACGAAGAATTACAACTAACAGGCGTATTTGCAGATATGATGCAAACTGTTAACAAGAATGATCTTGATGCGTGATCTTATTCCATTTATTAAACTTTATCAAAAACATTGGTTTGGCTTAACCATTGGTATGTTGTTATCGTTTGTGACATTGGCTGCAGCAATCGGACTATTAACTCTTTCTGGCTGGTTTATCGCAGCTTCAGCGGTTGCTGGTTTTGCCACAATCCAAAATTTTAATTATATGTTGCCTGCTGCTGGAGTGCGCGCATTTTCTATTACTAGAACTGCTGGTCGCTGGGGAGAACGAGTTCTTAGCCACAATACGACGTTGAAGTTACTAGCGGACCTTCGTATTTTCTTCTTCGACAAGCTAACACCGCTCATCCCGGGAAAAATTGGAAATCTCCGAGACGCTGACATCCTAAACCGTTTAATTGCCGACGTTGATGCCATGGATCACGTATATTTACGCTTGGTTAGTCCTATGATTGTAGGTATACTTGGTCTTTTTAGCATCAGCGCATTCTTGTGCTGGTTTGATCTAAAAATTGGCTTAATACTTGGCATTATCCTGCTATTATTAATGTTTATTTTACCGATTATATTTTTTGTCCTTGGTAGACCTCATGGTATAGAAATCACTCAAGCAAAAGCATGCCTGCGTATTTCTATATTGGATTGGTTACAAGGCCATGCTGAATTACAAATATTTGGTGCGGCAAATCGCTATCGTGAACAAGCACACCGTGACGAAACGAATTTATTGAATGCACAACGTCGAATGGCAGCTATTACTGGGCTTGCAAATGGCGTATTACTGACTGCCAATGGATTAACCTTAGTCTTAATACTTTGGATTGCGGCTGATGGTATTAGTGGTAACTACCCTAACCAGATGGTTGCAATGGTAACATTCGCTACAATAGCTAGCTTTGAGTTGATGATACCAGTAGCTGGAGCTTTCCAATACCTTAGTCAAACAGTCACATCAGCAAAACGTCTCAATGAAATTATTGAAACAACGCCAGAAACGCAATTTAATCCAAACGGCTACAGCAATACCGCAAAAGGTGATATTGTGTTTCATAGTGTGAGTTACTATTACGATGGTCATGAGCAACCAGCAGTTGATAATATCTCTCTACACATTAAAGCAGGCGAAAAAGTAGCGTTGCTTGGACGAACAGGTAGTGGTAAATCTACATTGCTGAAATTGCTAACTCGCTCATGGGATCCAAGCCAAGGTCATATTGAATTTGATAGTGTGCCTCTATCAGCATGGCGAGAATCTGCACTTCGCTCATCTGTTGCTGTTGTAAGCCAACGAGTTGATGTGTTCAATGGGACGCTCCGAAATAATCTTTCAATAGCTAAGCCACTAGCAAAAGATGAAGAATTATCAGATGTTATTAAGCAAGTCGGTTTATCTGTCCTACTCAAAGGCACTGGACTAAATATTTGGTTAGGTGATGGCGGACGTCAGCTTTCTGGTGGAGAACGCCGTCGTTTAGGCATAGCCCGGGTTCTTTTACGTGATGCACCTATCTTGCTGCTTGATGAACCAACAGAAGGATTAGATGTGCAAACTGAGCAAAACATTCTTTTCTTATTGTTAGAGCACAGCAAAAAAAAGACCGTGCTATTCATTACGCACCGGCTAGTTGGTTTAAAAGAAATGGATGTAGTTTGTTTAATGGATGAAGGTAAGATCATCGAAAAAGGCTCTCACCAAACACTAAAAGCAGCAGGTGGTCATTATGCCCAGCTTATTGGTAAACAATTCATCACCCCACATGTCAACCAGCCACATACTTTAACATAGTACCTTTTTCACCGGAATAACTATGAATCAAGAGGCTTTGTTTCATAATTCTAGTTTAAAAAGCAAATCCCAACATTATTCACTATTAGATAAGTACTTTCATTTTATGCATACCTAATTTTGTCAACTTATTTAATGCTAATATTGCGCAGGTTTCGTTAATTTAAGAATGGTCATCTCTTAGGCTAATTGTTCCTTTGATGAATTTTTTGACTCGAAACATGACCGTCTCTGCTAGGGAATGCTTATGATAACCATGTCTTGTTTTTCAATGCTGATTGGAACCATATAGCTTTTGGTAGATTACCACTAAATTACGTGAATGCTCTTGTTTCAAAAAGTTGCTCCTTTTCTTGGTGATATGAATGACACCGCGCGTTTAATACGAACGGTTTCGTAAGATTGTTTGGTGTCGCAAGCACCATTGACCATTGGCTGATATTTCATTGATTTTTTAGCGGGGCTGTTTGAATAAATTAGGTAACATTCATCGTTAGTCACATTTGATGCACTTAACTTCACAGCAATGATTTCATACGTATTTATATCTATAGCTAGATGTGCAACTTGCGCTAAATTTTGCCGTTTCACATCAGTATCCTGCTTTTTTGCTTTCTATTTTTTTGCACCGTAGACTTTTAGCACCGTAAAATTAGTGGCTAAGTGCGAGATGATTCTTTTATTCTTCGTTTTGAGCGTAACGTGAACTATTTTGGCTCACTTGCTAATGCATGAACAATGAGGACATGACAACGGATGTTGAACAAATTTGAAAACAAAATTAATGAATCCTTGAAGACATCTCAATGGTATTGAAAATATGTGTTTAGCCATGAAAGCCTCTGTAATGGTTCAGTCACTAAATAAATGAGGTCCTCGATGATTGCCTTATTCAGTTTGATTCCATAACTGGATAGCTTTTTTATCAATTTAGAATGTTAGTGAGCCACGATTGATTACCGCTTGGTTATATTGCTTCCAATTAGTTGTTTAGAGTATTGATTGAAAATGTAATTCCCTGATTTAAGAAATAGAGCTGGTTACGATAAATGTTTCTGAGCAGAGGCAGCAATGCTTTGAGTCAAAAAACTACTGGAAGGAACATTGATCCTAAGGGATCGTAAAGTTCATATTAGCGAAGCCTAACCAGAACAAAAGCGTTAAATACGTTGACAGAATGAAGTATGCCTACAATGAAAGCGCTCATCTAATAGTTAATCATGCTTTGAATTGGCTATCTAAACTCCAATCAAGCAACAAAGCCGTTTTAATATCCTGAATGATGGAGAACTATTCCCATTGTTATTACTTTGCGAACGGAGAGGAGATAAGGTTTATTTCTTTGTTTGACACTGAAAGGAGTTAGGTGTTATTTCTACGGTGGGAGATAAATTTAGTTGAAATAGTTAACATCAGTAAAAAAAGTGGTTAAGTTATTCATGCTAGAATCTTTGTGCAGTTAATAAATTTTTAAAATAATAGTTAGTGTATGACTTTGGCATTTATCTCATATCTTACGTGCAGTTTAGATTAAATAGTTATATCTAACTCCTTGCTCAAATAAAACCCCACGTTTCCTCTGGGATGATGTTCTTGATCAAGGGAGCAATAATCTGAACTATTCACTCTTCTCCACAAGACAAAAAATTTGCTCATCGTTAACGTTTACATACATTATCTAAGATAATATTACAATTAATTTCAAGAATAAGAGGAAAATTTTGCATGGTTAATCAGAAGCGGATCCTAGTGGTGGATGACGATTTTGAAATCCGTGAGCTGCTTCAAGAGTACTTGTCTAAAGCGGGTTATAATCTAAGTACCGCCAGAGCGGACCAGAAATGAAAGCAAAGTTAGCCGTGCAATATCCGGAGCTTATCTTGCTCGATGTCATGCTACTAGGCGATCACGGATTTACGCTGTGTAAATATATTTGCCAATACTCCAGTGTGCCTATCATCATGTTAACGGCAGTATCAGATGAGACAGATCAAATTGTTGGTTTGGAACTTGGTGCGGATGACTATATAGCAAAGCCATTTAGCCCACGTCAACTAGTTGCACGCATTCGAGCTTTGTTACGGCGCACACAGCAACTGCAAGAAACTACCATGTCTAAACCTAAAGCCATTCGTTTTGCTCGGTGGCGTTTGGATACCAGTACACAGTCTTTAAATCATCAAGTGACAGGCCAAGATGTTGAAATGACATCATCTGATTTTGCTTTATTTATGTTATTCATAGAAAATCCACAACAATTGATGGAGAGGAATGCTATATCAAATGCAACGCGTGGTCGTGAAACAAAACGGCAAGAACGCGGTATTGATGTACAAGTGAGCCGACTACGCCAGCGACTCAAAGATAATGGTCGCCAATCAACCATTATTAAAATAGTACGTGGCAATGGCTACATTTTTATTGCAGATATTACTTATGAACCTTAAGCAATATTTTTGGCCTCGTTCACTTCTTTCGCGAACTCTGATTCTTACTGTACTGTCTGTGTTTATCGCACAGACAGTTGCAAGTATGTTTTGGTACACACAATCGAAGCAGCGAAAAGTTGAAGGCTTAAAAGCTGCGTCAGAAAGTATAGCGCAAATGTTTGCCTCAACCACTTCTTTTTTCCAATCACTACCTGTTGAATATCGGCATATTGCGTTAGATCAACTACGAAATATGGGTGGTGCTCGTTTCTTTGTTTCATTTAATACCGAAGAAATTCATATTGAGCCGCTTCCTGATACTATTGAAAAGCGCGAAGCGGTTTCCACCATCCAAAAGGTATTACAGAAAAAATTGCTCAACGTTCAAACCATTAAGGTGAACTTCTCTCGGCCTGAAACCTCACGCGTTCTCAACAACCACTTGTTCCTAACTTATTTACCCAAATCATGGGCATACCACACCTTAAGCTTAGAACCACTGAACTCAGCCATTCTTGTCATTCAAATTGAATTAATGAAAAATCAGTGGGTTTACATCGCTACTGTGCTTTCAGCGCCCTACATCACTCTTGAAAACGAAATTGTAAATGCAGAACAATTTGTTTTTTTCATTACAATTACTACACTACTGCTGGTTTTTTCTTTCATTTTGATACGTAATCAAACACGTCCGCTTAAACGTTTAGCGCAAGCTGCTAACCGTTTCAGTACAGATATTGAACAACCTGAGCTTGTTGAAGAAGGTGCCGCAGAGATTATTGCGGTAACGCGTGCTTTTAATTTGATGCAAAAGCGTCTTCAGTGTTATATGGATGATCGAAAAAAACTGTTTGGTGCAATTTCACATGATTTAAAAACACCTATTACTCGCTTACGCCTACGCGCAGAATTAATTGATGATAAAACGCAAGCAATTAAAATCAATAGAGACCTTGATGAACTGGAAATTATGGTAAAAGGAGCTATTCAAACAGTAAAAGAAACGGATATCCATGAAAATATTACTCAAATAGATGTACTTAATATTCTCATAAGTATTGCTGAAATCCATAATCAACGGCATCAACGAGTATTGATTAGTGGAAAACAAACACTGCCATTTAGCGGTAAGCACCTTGCCTTCAAACGTTGTCTCACTAATATTATTGATAACGGCGTGCAATATGGAGATGAAGTCACCATATATATCCATGACAACGAAAAGTTTTTCGAAATTACACTTTGTGATAACGGTCCGGGAATTCCACAAAAATATTTGAAGAAGGTGTTCGATCCCTATTTCCGCCTTCATACTGACTTACATGGCACTGGACTTGGCCTAGGCATTGCTAAAAATATTATTCACGCTCATGGTGGTGACATAATTTTATCTAATCGTTCATCCGGTGGACTCCAAATCAATATTTCTTTCCCCAAGGTAGAATAATGAAATATGTACCACTTTTTCTTGCGGCTTTACTGTCGTTCCTTGTCGTAGCGAATATAAACAACAATATAGATTTCAATAACGGCGTTGAAGTCCTTCACTGGTGGACAAATTATGGAGAAGCACTAGCTTTAAGCTTGTTGAAAAAAATATAGGCAAAAAGTCATCATTGGAAGATTCTGTTATTTCAGGTTTTGTAGGCAAAAAGTTATTAATGCTCTTCGAATACGTGTTCTTTCTGGCAACCTTCCAAACGTATAGCAGATAAAAAGTTCTGAAGTTTAATAATGGTGGCGTACTGACTTTCTTGCTCCATTGGATGATGCAGTCGCAGAATAATATTGAGAAGAATTAACACTCTACACAGTAGCTGGTTACCTGAAGGTTAATGATCCGTGTGTTACTGTCCTTGTTAATATTCACCGTGTTAATTTATTTTTAGCAAATTCAGACATCTTCAAAAAGCGGGCATAGAATTATCTCCAAACATTAGAGGATTTTTTCATTGCTGCAGATAAGGTTAAGGCAGCAGGTTATATCCCACTCACCTTAGGAAGAGAACTTTGACAGGAAACAACATCATTTGAAGTAATCGGCCTAGCCTCAATGGGGTCGGTCGGAGGCATTCATAAAAGCATTTATAAAATAAAATTTTAATGTGCTGGTAAGCGACATGTGCTAAAAAATCTATTCATTATACACCGCATCAAACAGTATGCAGACTCATATTTTCCAGATTAACGGTAGGCCACAATGCAAATGACGGGAGATTGGGTGAAAGGTAAATTTTTAACAGCCAATAAAATTGAAGACAAAGATTTTGTATGTATGTCATCCACTGAAACCATCAACCAATTTTCGTGCAGCATTGATGGCTTTGTATTTTTCAGAGGCAGTGACCTGCAAAAAAATCAGGCGCAAAAAGTACTCTCGAAACTAATATTGAAATCAGAGTTTCAGTGAAAGTTTCACCATTCTAAAGGTTCTATCCCTGTGCGCGTTCATGTAGATATGACAAATTTTAATGCATGTGCAAAAGACTCCATGTAGACATTTATTTGTGCTGTTACTACGAATAATCTCGTGGGAAGCCTTTCTCACAATATGGTTCTTGGTCATGCCTCACCGATAGCATTATTTAATATTATATAATGTTTTTTTAACGACGAAAATACTGATATTGATGAAACCATGTGCTAGATACGCACCGCCGTTTTTGTAGATAGACTAACTTTACTTTCTAATTGGAGTCAGATAGCAAATTCCAAAATGACTAACGATTAAATAATTATGTTTATTTTAGACATACCTAACCTTGTCAGCTTATTTAACGCTTTATCATGGCATAAGTTTCACTAATCTGAGCATTGTGATCTCTTAAGTTAAACGTTTCACCGAGGAGTTGTTTAATTCAAAACATTGTTGTCTCTGATAGAGAATGTTTATGGTAAGCATATTTTATTTTCTAATGTTGATTGGAACCGTATAACTTCTGGTAACTGACTATTAAATTGCGCGGATGGTCGCATTTTCAAATAGTGGCTCCTTTTTTTAGTGGGATGAGTGGAACCGTTCGTTTAATGCGAATGGGTTCGTAATATTGTTTGGTGTCGTAAGCACCATCGGCTGATGTTTCATTGATTTTTTAGCAGGCCTGTTTGAGTAAGCTAGATAGCACTTCACCGCCAGCCACATTTAATGCACTTAACTTAGCAGCAATGATTTCATGCGTATCTATATTTACCACTAAATGTAACTTGCGCTAGATTTGCTGTTTTTCACCACGACTATCTTTTGTGCTTTTCATTCGCTTTCACCATAGATTTTGAATTCGGTAGAATCAATAGTTAAGTGCTGGATGATCCCTATATTTTTTGTTTTGAACGTGACATTAACCGTTTTGGTTCGTTTACTAATGCGTGAATAGTGAGGACATGACAATGGTAGTTGAGTAAGCTAAAAAACAGAATTAATGAATCCTTGCAGATCTTTCAATGATATTGAAAATACGCATGTAACTATGAGGGTTGTCGTAGTGGCTAGATCGCTAAAGAAACTAGGTCTTTCATGATTATTCTGCTTAGTTTGATTTCATAGTGAAATAGCTTTTTCATCAATTCAAAATCTTAGTGACCACGATTGATTAAAACTTGATAATACTGCTTTTAGCTAGCTATTTAGAGCGTACATTGAACACTGAGTTCTCTGATTTAGGAAATAAAATCAAAACTTATGTCATGATAAAAACATTAAATAAGCTGACCGAGCTATAGGTATGCTAGAAACGAAAGCAATCGTCGAATAGTTAATCATGTTGAAACTTATTACTTGAATTCGAATGAGACAATAAAGCTCGAACATAAAATTTATTTCACCTCAGATGTTTGCAAAGCTTTTGCTTCCTTTGCGCGGCATGCAGCAGCGGTAAAAAGCACATCAGTAGAACTGTTCAATGCAGTCTCTGCAGAATCTTGAATTACACTAATGATGAAACCAACAGCAACAACCTGCATTGTAATATCATTTGGAATACCAAACAGTTTACAGGAAAGCGGGATCAATAGGAGAGAACCACCAGCAATACCAGATACACCACATGCAGATACTGCAGCAATAATACTTAAAAGAATAGCAGTTGCAAGGTCTATTTGAATGCCCAGTGTGTGTACGGCTGCCAGTGTTAGCACCGTAATGGTAATTGCAGCACCTTCCATATTAATGGTTGCACCTAACGGAATTGATATTAAATACGTGTTTTTATCTAGTTTTAGTTTGTTACAAAGCTGCATGTTAACAGGAATATTAGCCGCTGAACTGCGCGTAAAAAATGCGGTTACGCCGCTCTCTCGTATGCATTGAAATACCAGTGGGTAAGGGTTGGTATGCGTTTTTAAGTAAACAATCAGTGGGTTCACCACCAAAGCAATGAGCATCATGCTACCCAAAAGTACAACCAGTAAGTGAGCATAGCCAACTAGGGCATCAAATCCAATGTCAGCGAAAGTGTCAGCAACTAGACCAATAATACCAATAGGTGCCAATTTAATAATAAAACAAACGATAAATGAGACACTTTCTGCGATGTCACCAAACACTGTTTTTGTTGTATCTGATGCATGGTGGAGAGCAATACCCAAACCCACGGCCCAAGCCAGAATTCCGATGAAGTTACCCGTTATTAATGCGTTGATTGGGTTATCAACTACATTAAGAAGCAGAATTGAAATAACTTGTACAATCCCTTCGGGTGGGGAATTGATTATTTTTGACGTTATTAGCGTTAATTCTGTCGGGAACAAAAAGCTCATGAGTACAGCAGTGAGCGCTGCTGCAAATGTGCCAATAAAGTAAAGAGTGATAACAGGCCGAAGATGGGTATGTTGACCTTTTTTTTGGTTAGCGATTGATGCTGCGACCAATACGAAAACTAAAATTGGTGCGACTGCTTTTAATGCGTTAATGAATAAATCACCAAGAAAGCCTATGGCTTTTGCGCTGTCAGGAAAAAAACTAGCTAGAACAATACCAGCTCCAATACTGACCAGTATTTGTGCTACTAGACTGGTATTCGTCACACGTGCTAAAGTAAATTGTCTTTGCTTCATAATTTTCATTACACTGAAATGATTCACACTTGGATTAAATCAGGTGAAGAACTACTCTGTAAAGCGGAATTTGAAACAAAATATTACGATAAATTATATAAACTTCATTATAGTTTATATTTTCCTCTGAAAGTTAACGGTGGCCACTGTGATAATTATTCAAAAGAAAAGCAGTATACTACACTCGGTTTAATCAATCGCATACATGATCTTTGCAAGTGATAGCCGACATACAACACCAATATATGCGCATTATCTGCGTAAGACGGGAAAAGCTTTACTTCCTAAATTAGGGAACTAAAGTCCTTATTAGTTAAAGATTCTTAGTTGTTGAAATATGAATAATAGCCGACGGATTATTGAATATGCGAATGTTTATTACCCCCTTTAATTGGGGAGGTCAATAAAAATCATTGACGTGGCATCTTCTCACTTTATAATTTAGTATTATATCTGTATTAAACTTGAACTAAATGCGCTCTTAGCTCAGATGGATAGAGCAACGATCTTCTAAGTCGTAGGTCACAGGTTCGAATCCTGTAGGGCGTGCCATCAAATTCAAAAATCAAGAAATTTTAATTCTCTAGCTTTGTATGCAAGGAGTGTGTCGGGCATTTTATTATATATTCCTGCTAATTTTTAGGATTTGGTTGTTTTTTAATTGAACCTCCCTAAGGGAGTACAAAGGATTAGATTCACTGTCTCAATGTGTTAAATATACAATATTTGGTTGGCTTTGTTTCTTAATTTGAGTTCAGATGGCATGTTTCAACATAATTAATGATTAAACAATCGTTTTCGTTTTAAGTATACTTAGCCCTGTTAGCTAATTTAACGCTTGTAGCATGCTATAAATTTTTTAATCTGAGCATTGTAATCCCTTAGGTTCAGCGTCCTTTTTAGTAGTTTTTAACCCGAACTATTGTTATTTTTATTAGCTAAAAAATCGGATTATGTCTTATGTAGAGTTGAGCAAAGCTCAATTAATTTGGTTATAATCGCGCATAATATCCCTCCGAATCCCTTCCCATGAATCAATATTTAGCAATGACCCCTCGTGGCATTGAAAATTTATTTGAAATAGAACTTGAGCAATGTGGTGCAAGCAACAGTAAAGTGATTAATGCTGGTGTTCATTTTCGTACTGATGAAAAGAGACTGTAGACTTGCTATCTTTGGAACCGCACTGCATTACGCTTCATTCTTGTTCTTAGTGAATCTGATGTATGTGATGACATGGATCTGTATCTGGGCGTAACTGCTATTAACTGGCCTACATATTTTAGTGAAAATAAGCGTATTTTTGTCAATTTTAATGGTAGAAATAACGAAATCCGAAACAGCCAGAACGGCATACTAAAAGTTACAGGTGCTATTGTTAGCTGTTTCGTGAAAACGGATTGAGATCGCCCAAGCATCGATTGTGAACTGCTTGATCTTCGTATGCATGTGCGTTTATCGAGAAAGACGGGTATGTGAGGTATTGATATGGTTGGTAGTAGCTTGCACCAACGTGTCTATTGTGCTGAAATTGGTCTAGTATCATTACGCGTAACCAATGCCGCTGCACTTGTAATAGAAAGCGGTTGGACATTGGAGCTGTCATTGTTTAATCCAATGTATGGTTTAGCTACTGTATTGACAGAAGCCGCAATGATGGCAGCTCAAGTTGCACTAGGTCTAAAACGTAAACATTGAAGTTTTGAATCATTGCGTTCATTTAACTGTGAGCTGTGGATGGAAGTGTATGCTGGAGTAACGTTCAAATCGAAAAATGGACCAGCTACATGTAAAATGCATCTCTTTGATTATGACAATGATGTCCGTATACTTGAAATTGCTAAATCAAATGTATACTATACTGGTGTCTATGACTTGATCTTATTTGCACTACGTGATGTTGCCGAGCTGATGAAACTAGACGGTTTTAAAACGGGTCATGTCATTTTTAACCCGTCATATGGCGACCGCCATGGTACAATATCTGACTTAATTACACTGTATACTCGGTTGAGTGTGCAACTACAAACGGAATGCAAAGGATCAGTCATCTCTATCTATTCAGGTTCATATGAATTGCTTAGCTGTATTAAAATGCAGACAAAAAGTAAATGTAAGTTACATAATGGCACACTAAATTGTATGCTGAAAACCTGCCAGATTACTGCCCACAGGAAAGCTGTTATCACTGAAAGTCATAAAATGGTTGCGCCTGAATTTTTGAATAGACTTCGTAAAAACATTAAAAAATTTGAAAAGTGGGCTAAAAAGCAAGATATTGAATGCTACCGCTTATACTATGCAGATTTGCCTGATTATAATGTTGCTATTGATCGCTATAAAAATTACATAATTATTCAAGAATACGCAGCACCTAGAACAATTTCGAAGAAAACGGCACGTTGTCGGCTGTTGGATATTGTTCGTGCATCTATCGCCGTGACTGGCGTTAATGCTAACAATATAATTTTGAAAAAACGTGAAAAGCAAAAAGGCGCAAACCAGTATCAGAAGCTGAGTGAAGCAAAGCGCTTCATGAATGTTATGGAATACGGTGTTAAGTTAGAAGTAAACCTTCAAGACTATATTGATACGGGTTTGTTCTTGGATCACCGCAATATTCGTAAGATGTTAGGTGAAAAAGCAGCTGGTAAAAAATTTTTGAACTTGTTTGCGTATACAGGAGCAGCTACGGTGCATGCGGCTACTGGTGGCGCTAAATCGACAACAACAGTGGATATGTCTAAGACGTACCTTGCTTGGGCTGAGCGTAACATGCAGTTAAATCACAAAGTAGGGCACCAACATCAGTATATTCAAACAGATTGTTTGAAATGGTTGTCTATGGCTTCTGGCCAGTATGATCTTATTTTTATCAATCCACCGACTTTTTCTAATTCTAAACGTATGGAAGATACGTTTGATGTTCAGCGTGACTATTTGAAGGTAATGGTTGCCTTAAAACGTCTTCTTCGTGTAAATGGTGAAATTGTGTTTTCAAATAATAAGCGCAACTTCAAAATAGATCTTGAAAAGTTAAACGAAATAGGCTTGTTTGCTAAAAACATTACTAAAGGCTTAATACCTTTGGATTTTGAACGTAATAAATATATTAATAACTGCTGGCTCATGACTCACATGAAGGTTCATGACCTTAGTGTTTTATAGTATGAGAACTTATTTATTGCATACTAAGACGCATTGTAAATGTTTTATGTATTGATGATTTCAGGCCATACTATGAACTATAGGAGTGTTTCTAACCGCTAACCGCTAACCAAAATAGAAACTCACCATTCAGTACGATAAAATTTATGATGGTAGAGCGTATTATCGTATAATAAGAGGTACTTCTTACTTTCTAAAGTTGGAATATAGCAATGATTTTTCAGGTGTTACGTATCCATGAAATAATGGTTCTATGTCACGTTAAAAAGGCCTTATTTCTTAATCGAGTTCAGGTAACCAATTTCAACATGACTAATAATTGAATAATCGCTTTCATGTTAGGCATACCTAGCCCTGTCAGCTTAGGTAACACTTTTATCATGGCGTCGGTTTTGCTAATCTGAGTTGTGTGCTTCTTTAGACTCAATGTTCCTATCAGTGGTTTTTTGATTCGAACCATTGCTGTCTCTGCTATGGAATGTTTATGGTAACCGGCTTTATTTCCTAAATAAGGAAACTAAATTTTTAATCAATACACCAAGCAGTTAGGCTCACTTAAATATTCGGGTTTATGAACAATCTTCGTTACAAAACAACTAATTGGAAGTAGTATAATCAAGCTTTAATCAATCGTGGCTTACTTACATTTTGGATTGATGAAAAGCTATTCAGTTATGGAATCAAATTAAGCAGGATAATCATGAAAAATTTCGATTATTTCGTGACTTAACGATTACAACTGTGCTCATAGTTAAATATGCATTTTCAATGTGATTTAGAGGTCTGCAAGGATTAATTAATCCTGTTTTTAAACTTGTTCCACTGCCATTATTATGTCCTCACTATTCATGTATTAGCAAGCGAGCCAAAATGATTAACGTCACGTTCAAGACGAAGATTAGAAGAATAAAGGAAGCATACAGCACTTAGCCATTCATTTTACGGGGCTCAACGTTTACGGTGAAGAAGAATGGAAAGTGAAAAAATATAGTATTGATGGAAAATGGCGAATCTACCACAAATTACATTTAGTGGTAGATATGAATACGCATGAAATTATTGCTACTGAGTTAAGTGCATCTAAATGTGACTGATGGTGAAGTGCTACTTAGCTTGCTTAAACAGACCTGCCGAAAAATTAATAAAATATCAGCCGACGGTGCTTACGAAACCAGACAATGTGACGGAACCGTTCGTATTAAACGAGTGGTTCCACTAATACCACCAATAAAAGGAGCCACTTTTTGGGGACGAGGTTATCCGCGTCATTTAACGGTCAGTTGCCAGAAATTATACGGTTCCAATGAGCATTGAAAAATAAAGTATGATTACCATAAATATTCTCTATTAAAGACGGCAAGGTTTCGTGTCAAAACGTTACTTGGAGGGACATTGAACTTAAAAGATCATAATGCTCATATTAGCGAGATTTACGCCATGATAAAAGTCTTAAATAAGTTGATAAGACTAGGTATGCTTAAAACGAAAGCGATGGTCTAATAGTTCATCATGCTGTGATTTGCTATCTGAACTCGCATTAGGAAACAAAGCAGCCTACCCAGCTCAAGCAACAAAATGACGCGTGAATGGATATGTAAAGGGCAAAATAAAGTTGTAAAATAATGGATAATTGTAGTCATATTAATTTTACTGGGGCCAGAAATTTTGCGATATTGGTGGTTCCGTGGTCTGCAAGTATGAAAAAATAAGTAATAAAAATATTATGAAAATTTTTAGTAAACTGAGAAAATTACCTATTAATTCATCAGTTTTATATTGCTTTCAATGTCGCAGGACATTATCAGCATAACTTAGTCAAAGGTACGGCATTTGTTTGCAATATTGAGCTTCACTACTATTTTCCTTATAGTCTACGTTTTAGCCCAATAGAGTGACTATGAAAGATGATGAGTGCACATTTAAAAAACAACGTTTACTTTCAAAGTGAATGTTCTTTTAAAGTAACTTTTGAATAATTTTTTACTGTGCTTTTTTCAGAGCTTATAGATTATTTGATCTCTAGAACAAATGACAAATTTTAAGTATTCAAGCCTGAATTTTAACATTGATAGAGTATACTAAGCCATGAAAAATATTATAATATCCAACTATATTAAAAAAGTAACATTTGTTGATATGATATTTTTACGTTATGACATCACTATTTCAGTACTATATCTTCAACATGAAGGCAATTTAGTTCCCAATTTACGAGGTTTGCTCTTTGGTTTCTTTAAGTTTAAAACATGGCTAGATATACATGTCATTGATTAATATAACTAACGCCCAACTTGCGTACGGCGATAATCCGCTACTTAATAAAACGGCATTTATTCTTCAACCCGGTGAGCGTGTGTGTTTGGTGGGCCGTAATGGGACCGGTAAATCAACACTGATGAAAGTTATATACGGCACGGTTCAGCTAGATGATGGTAGCATTAACCGTAAGCAAAATTTGAAAGTATCTTGTCTTGAACAAGATCCTCCGCGTAATGTAGTAGGCACGGTTATTGATTACGTTGCTGAGGGACTGGCTGAAGTGGGGAAAATTCTTAAAGAATACCATGAACTTCTTGGTTATATGGAAACGGATTCGAGTGAAAAGGAGATTAATCGTTTAGCACGTGTGCAAGATCAACTTGATCATAGCGGAGGATGGCATTTTGAAAACCAAATTACGCAAGTATTGCATGACCTGAAATTAGAGGGTAATAAAAAGCTTGCTGAGTTGTCGGGAGGTTGGCAGCGTAAAGCCGCACTAGCGCGTGCGTTAGTGTGCGATCCTGATATTCTTCTGCTTGATGAGCCAACGAACCATTTGGATGTGGCAACCATTATGTGGTTAGAAAATTTTCTCAAAATTTTTAAAGGTTCAATCATTTTTATCTCACACGATCGTGCATTTATCCGCTCAATGGCAACACGCATCGTGGATCTTGATCGCGGCATACTTTCTTCTTGGCCGGGTAATTATGACATGTATCTCGAAGGTAAAGAAGAAGCGCTACGTGTAGAAGCAGAACAAAATATTTTATTTGATAAAAAGTTGGCACAAGGAGAAACGTGGATTCGTCAAGGCATTAAAGCTCGTCGTACCCGTAATGAAGGACGAGTTCGAGCACTGAAAAAGCTGCGTCGCGAACGTTCTGAGCGCATTGACATGCTTGGGAATGTAAATATTCAACTTGACGATGGTTTTCGTTCTGGAAAAATTATTTTTGAAGCGAAGCACATTAGTTATCGATTGGGTAAAATGCGTCTTATTGATGATTTTAGCTTCAATGTAATGCGTGGTGATCGCATTGCTCTAATTGGCCCGAACGGTTGTGGCAAGAGTACTTTGCTTAAAGTGATGCTAAAGCAGCTGAAAACTGATACCGGTAAGTTACACGTAGGTACAAAGTTAAATATTGGTTACTTTGATCAGTATCGTGAAACGTTAGATCCAAATAAAACAGTGATCGATAACCTCGCAGAAGGTAAATTGGAAGTTAATATTGGTGGACGCCAGCGCCATGTACTTGGATATCTACAAGATTTTTTATTTCATCCTAGTCGCGCTCGTACTCCAGTGAAAGCTTTATCTGGTGGTGAAAAAAACCGTCTTCTATTGGCTCGTTTATTCCTCAGACCTACTAACTTATTGGTGCTAGATGAGCCAACCAATGATTTGGATATCGAAACTCTGGAACTGTTAGAAGAATTACTTGCCAACTATCAGGGCACCTTACTATTAGCGAGTCACGATCGTCAATTCGTTGATAACACTGTAACACATAGCTGGGTTTTTGAAGGTGATGGAATTATTTTCAAATGTATTGGTGGCTATCATGACGCACTTCAACAACGAGAGAATTATTTAAAGGCTACTGAAACAAATGAACTGAAGACAGTGAAAGCACCAGTTGCATCTGTGTTGCCTAAAAAAAACGGAAACCAAAAATGTATGTAAAAAACGGTCTTATAAGTTACAAAGAGAGCTTGTAGTACTTCAACAAATTTTTGAAAACTTAGAAAATGAAATTTTGCGTGTGCAGGAGTTAATTAATAATCCTGCATTCTTCCAGCGAAGTAATGATGGAACACAGCTTATGCTGCAAAAATTGAGTGAAACAGAAACTGAATTAAAAGTTGTTTTTAAACGTTGGGAAGAACTTGGAGAGATGCAAAAGGAATAGGTAATGCAATTCAATACAATTAAATTATCAGCAACCGCTATAATGGTTATTGGAATACCTTTTTGCGTGAATGCTGCTGTTTATAATGTCACGTTAGAAACCGTTGCGGTGACCGGACAATCGTCTGCAGCAACTGCTATTTCTCCAGATGGTTCACAAGTTGCTACTGAAGTATTGATTGGCCCTGTAGGGTTGCATTACTCAGAAGAAATGCCTTACATGGTAGATGAAGAGCATATAATTAATAGTTACAAGACATTAAAGACTTATTGTGACAACCACCTAGGCTATAATACATGTAATTCATGGGCTGCTGGGCAATGGTATGGCTTGAAAGCAGAGGGGACAATTTGTGATGCTGAAGACAGCAACCAAGTCTGTTATGGAGGCTTAAAAAAAGAGATTAATGCGTGGAATGACGGTTATATATCGAACATTACTGCGGCGGTTAATGGTACGAAAACGAATCCTTTTGGAGCTGGTGTCAGTGGAACACCACCGTTGGGTTCAGCTAATCCTGATTCTACCAATGTTGTGATAAATCAAATTTTAAATTCTGGAAGCACTGTTGGTGTTTCAAGCAGCCCGTACTTTCAAAATGAATCTGTTTACGCAAGAGCATTTAAAGTTCGTGGATTCAACGACACCATGGAGTTGCTCCCACCATTCTCCTCAAATCAGTTAATTCCTTTGATTGGTCAAAGCATTGCACATGGTGCTATTATTTTCAGTGGAATAAAAATCACATTTGGCTCTGCTTCTATTAACAATATGGCGGACCCAAATAACGGAAAAAAGGCTCCTGAAGGCTCAATGCTCGAGAATTTATCTAGTTGTATAATGAATGTAAGTTATACTGATCGTGCTTGCCAGTACTTTCAGTTTGCCAATCAGGCTGCTATTTGGGTTGATTCCTATACTAATCCTGAAAATGCTCGTATTATTGCCGACTTTCAAACTGGGACAGGCAACAGCTCTATTAAAAGTACAACCAATACTCCACAAGCTTCGGTTAAATCTGCTTCTATACTAACGGGCGAAACTGCACCAATGATGGTGGGTTTTAATACTTACAATGACAATGACTTCTATGTGCGTGCAGTTAAGTATACACCAATATTAGATTTTGCTACGTGTCTGACTAATCTCAATACAAATGCGTCTTTGCGTTGTTGGACAATGTCACTCATTCCTGGTATTGACCTTAGACAAAACGGTAACATTATCTACTCGTATACTGTGGCTAATGATATAAATACGAATGGTATTGTAGTGGGTATCGTAAAGAACTCTCGTCGATCTAACGGAGCATATGCTGAAACAGTATTTATTAATGAGGGGAACTCCACTACATTACTTGGAATGTCGCAAAGTGCCTTATTTTTTCCTGGCTACAATGCAACCGTAGCCGCCATCAACAATAATAACGAGTTGGTGGGTAAGGTTGACGTGGAAACAGCACGTAATCGCTCTCGCCGTCAACGCGGGTATATTTATCTTCATGGTTCCGCGCCAAATTTGACTGATTTAAACAATAAGCGTGGCTGGTTGCTAGATGATTTAACCAATGACGGAAATTCGATGGGTAATAACAACCAATTCCGTATTGCTGAAGCATTTGATATTGCGGATAATGGTAACATTGCAGCATCTGCATTTTATTGTGTAGGAGGCTACAATTCAACGGTGCAAAATGCTTTGTGTAATGGTACTGAAGAGTTGGTAGCAGTGAAGTTAACACGAGTTACTGGTGACATTATTCCACGTGTATATAAAGTTAGCAATGTATCTCGCTCTGGTGGTAGTATTGGCTTTATTGGTTTAGGATTGTTTGCTTTTGCTTGCGCATTTTGTCGTAAAAAATAGTTTTCATTGTTGGCTCATATTTACATTTTTATCGAAATTAACCGTACAATGCTTGATTATTATTGGTGCTTGAATAAGTCTAAAATGAGTACAGTTCATAAAAAAGCAGGCTAATTGCGATCATACTGAGAAGATGAACACGTCGAAGAATAGGAGGACGGAGATATGAAAAGACAGAAGCGAGATCGTTTAGAACGAGCGCAGTCTAAAGGTTACCAAGCAGGAATAAATGGTCGATCTTCTGAGACCTGTCCTTATCAAACCATGGGCACTCGTAGTTAATGGCTAGGTGGTTGGCGTGATGGAAGAGGTAGCAAAGTATTAAACATGAAGTAAATTCCCTCCCTAAACTTATCTAAAAAGCCCCTAGATAGGGAATTTTCCTTGTAACACTAAATGGGGTGTGTACTCTAAATAAGATGATTTAACCATAAATCTATGGTTTAAATAGCTAGGTTTACTTAAATATTTAAGTCTATGGATAGTCCTTGTTACAAAATCACTAGCTTGAAGCAAGTATAGTATAATCAAGCAGAATAATCGTAGGAAACATCATGTATTTAGCAACTTAATCATTATAATAGTTTGCAGTTTGCATTACCAAATGTGTATTGTAATGCCATTGAGAGGTCAGCAAAGATTCATTTATTTTACTTCCTAATTTGAGTTCTAATAGTTAATCATGTTGGGATTTGCTATCTGAACTCAAACTAGGAGACCAAGCCCCACTGACGGCTAAATTACACTGATGATCTTGTTTATTAAAAGCTAAGCTATTTCTTAGCGGAATGAATGGAACTTCCCGTTTAACATGAACAGTATCATAAGAATGATCGTCTGATATCTCATTAGTTCTTCGGTGGATTCGTTTGAACTAATCAGGCAGTACTTCACTATCAGTCACATTCGATGGGCTTCATTCCGCAGCAATAATTTTATGCGCATTTATAACTACCGCTAAATGTCACTGACACCAAACTTGCCGTTTATCCGCCAGTGCCATTCTTTTCACTTTCCACGAATCTTCATCATAGACTTACAGCCCCGTAGAATCAATGATATTCATGCTGACCAGCTAAACTCAAGAACAAGAACAAAAATAGGAAGAAGATTAATAATTTTACCATGAAATTATGTAAAATAATAATGACACAATCATCGTCACTTTATTATAACTATAAGGTGACGAATTCATTATCCAATCTTCAAAGCAGTAACAGCCTTCAGATATTCTCATTTTGACATGCATTTTAAAATAAGATGTAATTTAGAGAGTTCTGATTGTATCTTTTAACACGGATGCTAATAGTCTAATCATCTTTCATCTGGCATACTATTTGCTGTATAAATTATATATTGTTTCAGCTTGCTTACACTGAGGCATTAATCATCTTGAGTGATAAACCTATATGAGTGACTGATGCTAGCGAGCCACTGGATTAATGAACAGCGAAAATGTTTATTAATGCGCTTACACACACACTTTATACATGCTACCGTTCTTTTCCTGGTGTTGACGTGTGGCTTATGGTTTTTTATTCCGCATCCTATCATCCCCATTGCTATAGGACTTACTCCATTCATCATTTTGATCATCATCAGCCAACCGATTTTACTTGGTCTTCTTTTTATTGCCTTCTCTTTTTTTCGTCTCCATGAAGCATTACCCTTTCTCTATTCACTCAATATACCGTTAATGTTATCAATTGGCACCACGATAACCTTAGCCTGGCATCTTGGTTTCAACGGAAAAATGCGGATATTCAATTGCAAAGAACTATTCAGTTTTTATGTATTTTTTTTATTCGTTACACTGGGTCTTCCACTGTCAAGTAATGTGGGTGAAGCTGTTAGTTACTACGAACAAGTCTATATAAAAATTGGTATTATGACGCCTGTGTTAGCGTGGCTTTTGTGTCATGTCGACTGCTACAGAAGAACTTTACATATGATATCCTTGTCTGGTCTTATTATTGCTTTGATCACTATTCATAATAAAGTTAATGGCATTGGTATGGTCGAAGAAACTCGTGTTACTGTTGGTCGAGAGTTGGGCTCTGTGTTGGGAGATCCTAATGATCTTGCACTGGTGTTGCTTTTTCCCTTTTCCTTTGCAATCAGTGTCGCGATGACATCTGGACTTTCCAAAAAGCAACGGATCTTTGGGTTAAGCACCGCAGTAGCAATTTTAATTGCCATCATTGGCACACAAAGTCGTGGAGGTATTCTTGGTATTTTATCTGTGCTAACTACGGTTGGCTGGCGTTGTATAAAATCCAAGGCTCTGCTTCTGACCTTGGGAGGAATTTTATGTACCATATTGTTTGTTACAGCAGGTATCAATGATAGAAAATCTGGTGGTGCTATGGAAGAAGGATTGGATGCATCAGCCAAAGGCCGTTTATATGCGTGGGAAGCAGCCTTCTACATGGCTATTGATAATCCTATCTTTGGTGTTGGATTGAATAACTTCTACTTTAATTACTTTTATTATTCTTCTCACTGGGATGGGGTAAACCACGCAGTACACAGTACTTGGTTTGGCGTCCTTGGAGAAACAGGATTTGTGGGATTAGTAGCTTTCTTAACCATGATATTGATCACGTATAGGTCTGCACATAAAACTGTCAACATTATTACTAAATATCCAGAGACTTACCCACCTGTTATGAGAGCCGTCAGCAATGGGATCTATTTCGGAATTATTGCGTTTTGTGTAGCTGGCACGTTCTTAACGCAGAGTTTTACATGGCCACTGTATATTTTAATTGCATTAACAGCCTCTATATCTAACTTTGTTAAAAACATTGAACATCAACGAAAGAATGAATGTAGTAGTTTGTACTCTTAATCATTTATGGTGCGTAATCTTTTAATAAATTAGACTAAACTATGAAATTTTTTTATTCACTAGTCAATAATAAAAATGCAAAAATCATCACGCTAAGATCCGTGATGGTGCTTTGTTTCCAAATTCAAATTCAAATTTAGATAGCATAATTAATTATTAGATGATTGCTGTTGTTTTAGGGATACTTAGCCCTGTTAGCTTATTTAACGCTTTTATCATCGCGTAGATTGTCGTTATTTTAGACATTACAACCACTTAGGTTCAATATCGCACCCAGTGATTTTTTGACTATAATCATTGCTGTCTTTGATAGGCAACGGTTATGGTAACTATACCTCATTTTTCAATGCTGATTGGAACCGTACAACTACTGGTAATTAACCGCTAAATTACGCGGATAACCCTCGTTCCCCAAAGTTATTCCTTTTTTGGGTAGGGTGAGTGGAGTTGCTAGTTTAATGCTAATGGTTTCGTAATATTATCGGGTGCTGTAAGCATTATTGTCTGATATCTCATTAATTTTTTTGACTGGTCTGTTTAAGAAAGTGAGGTAATATTTTACCGTCAGTGCTATGTCTTTTTTACTTTCTATTTGCTTTCATCGTAGATTTTGAGTCCCGTAGAATCAATGACTAAGTGCTGAATGGTTTATTTAGTCTTCGTTTTGAACGCGATGTTAACAACTTTGGTTTGCTTGCTAATGCATGAATAGTGAGGGTATGAAAATGGCAGTTGAGCAAATTTAAAAGCAGAATTAATAAATTTTCTCAAAGCTTTTAATGGCATTAAAAACACGCGTTTAACCATGGAAGCTATTGTAATGGCTAAGTCGTTAAATAAGTGAGAGTCTTGCACTATTACTCTGTTTGGTTTCATTTTATAACTGAATGGGCTTCTTTACCAATCTAAAATGTGATTGAGTTAAGATTAATTATACTGCTTCCAATCAGTTGTTTCATAGCGTAACTTATTTATAGTTCTAAGTATTTAAGTTACCTAGCTGTTTAGAGCGTAGATTAAGTATTGAATTCTCCAATTTAGAAAATAAAAGTGGAGAATCATTAAAGAGTAACAATGGTTAAACATAAAAAACTAGCCCATCAGGCCAGTTTTTTATGTTTTTTTTATACTTCTTAGCTTGTTAGATCATCAAAAAATTTTTTCACTCCATCAAAGAATCCAGCAGATTTAGGTTTGTGTTTTTCCGCTGTATTTCCACCTAAAGATTCCTCAAATTCTTTCAGTAATTCTTTTTGTTTAATGTTTAAATTAACGGGCGTTTCAACCACAAGCTTACAAATTAAATCACCTATCCCTCCGCTACGCACAGACTGAACACCTTTACCTCGCATGCGGAACATACGACCAGTTTGAGTTTCAGTAGGTACTTTCAAGCTTACACGACCATCTAATGTTGGTACTTCCACTCCACCACCCAGGGCCGCCATCGTAAAACTAACTGGAACCTCGCAATATAGATTATTTGCTTCACGCGTAAAAATATGGTGGTCGCGAACATGTACCTGAACATACAAATCACCAGCTGGTGCGCTAAACTCTCCTGCTTCGCCTTCACCTGTTAAACGGATACGGTTGCCTGTGTCTACTCCGGCTGGAATTTTAACATTAAGGGTTTTGGTTTTCTGAACCCGTCCCTGTCCATGGCAAGAGTCACAGGAATCTTTAATAATTTTTCCGCGGCCATTGCAAGTAGGACACGCCTGCTGAACAGTAAAGAAACCTTGACGCATCTGTACCTGACCATGACCATGACACATTCCGCAATTTAGCGGAGATGAGCCAGATTTTGCACCATTGCCACCACAAAGATTACAGCTTACATAAGTTGGAACAGCAATTTCTCTGGTAATACCGCGTACAGCCTCTTCAAGAGACAATTCCATATTGTAACGCAGATCTGCACCACGTTGAACACGTTGGGTGCCACCACCACGACGACTGCCTCCAAAAATATCACCAAAAACATCACCAAAAATATCACTAAAATCTGCACTTTCATTATTGCCCATTCCGCCTTGCTCAAATGCAGCATGTCCATATTGATCATATGCAGCACGTTTTTGAGCGTCGGTTAAGATCTCATAAGCAAGTTTAACTTCTTTAAATTTATCTGTAGCTGACTCATCACCAGGATTTTTATCTGGATGATACTTCATGGCCAGACGCTTGTATGCTTTTTTAATGTCGCGTTCGCTTGCGTCACGGCTTACGCCAAGTACTTCATAAAAATTACGTTTTGACATTTTTAAGCTGTCACCTGTTTTTGTATCAAGCGAAGATAAACCCGCTTCACATCATACAATTACGGGCGGAGGAGAATCCTCCTGCGCCCGTGCGAAATAAAATACTTCATTAACTAGTTTTATTTTTTATCGGCTTTTACTTCTTCAAACTCAGCATCAACAACATTATTATCTTGTTTCGTTTCTGCACTAGCATCTTGAGGTTGAGTAGCTTGTGTTTGCTGCTGAGCCATTGCCATCAGCTTATGGGAGGCTGCTATAACAGCTTGAACTTTTTCATCAATTGATGCTTTGTCTTCACCTTTACGTGCATTTTCAAGTGCAAAAATTGCCGCTTCAATTTTTTCTTTTTCATCAGTGGGAAGAATATTGCCTATTTCTTCTATTTGTTTTCTAGTGCTGTGAATAATTTGGTCAGCTTGATTGCGTGCTGTAACAAGCTCTTCAAATTTTTTATCAGCTTCTTTGTTTGTTTCTGCTTCCTGAACCATTTTATCAATTTCTTCAGTACTTAAACCACCAGATGCTTGAATAGTTATTTTAGTTTCCTTGCCTGTGCTCTTATCTTTCGCAGATACATGCAAAATACCATCAGCATCAAGATCAAATGTCACTTCAATTTGAGGCATACCACGTGGTGCAGCTTGAATTCCTTCTAAATTGAACTGACCTAGAGATTTATTATGCATGGATTGCTTACGCTCACCTTGCAAAACATGAATAGTTACCGCACTTTGATTGTCGTCCGCAGTTGAAAATACCTGATTTGCTTTAGTAGGAATCGTGGTATTTTTTTCGATAAGTTTGGTCATTACGCCACCCATGGTTTCAATACCCAAGGACAACGGTGTTACATCAAGAAGAAGAACATCTTTTACTTCACCCGCGAGAACACCTGCTTGCACCGCAGCACCAACAGCGACTGCTTCATCAGGATTTACATCTTTACGTGCTTCCTTGCCAAAGAACTCAGCAACTTTCGCTTGAACCATTGGCATACGTGTTTGACCACCGACAAGAATAATGTCATTGATATCACGGATAGACAAACCAGCATCCGTCAGAGCAACTTTCAAAGGTTCCAGTGAACACTGAACCAAATCTTCAACGAGAGACTCAAGCTTAGCACGAGTTACTTTGATGTTCATATGTTTAGGACCAGATGAGTCTGCAGTAATATACGGCAAGTTCACATCCGTTTGTTGTGCGGAAGATAATTCAATTTTTGCTTTTTCAGCTGCTTCTTTCAGACGTTGCATAGCCAGCGGATCTTTACGTAAGTCCATACCTTGGTCTTTTTTAAACTCTTCAACCAAGTAATTAATCATACGGTTATCAAAATCTTCACCCCCTAAATGTGTATTACCATTGGTTGCAAGAACTTCAAAGGTTTTCTCACCTTCAACTTCATCGATCTCGATGATAGAAATGTCAAAAGTCCCACCACCAAGGTCATATACTGCAATAGTACGATCACCACCTTCTTTATCCAAGCCATAAGCAAGTGCCGCTGCAGTTGGTTCATTAATAATACGTTTAACTTCTAACCCTGCAATACGTCCAGCATCTTTCGTTGCTTGGCGTTGAGCATCATTGAAGTACGCAGGAACAGTGATTACTGCACCGGTAACTTTCTCGCCAAGGTAGTCTTCTGCAGTTTTTTTCATTTTTTTTAAAACTTCAGCAGAAATCTGAGGCGCAGCCATTTTCTCGCCTTTTGCTTCTACCCAAGCGTCACCATTATCAGCTTTGACTATTTTGAATGGCATAATTTCTAAGTCTCGCTGTACTTCTTCGTCTTCAAAACGACGACCAATTAAACGTTTGATCGCGTATAAGGTGTTCTTGGGGTTAGTTACAGCTTGACGTTTTGCAGGCTGACCTACCAAAATCTCACCATCCTGGGTGTATGCGATGATCGATGGTGTAGTACGATCGCCTTCAGCGTTTTCAATTACGCGCGGCTTTCTACCGTCTAATACTGCTACGCATGAGTTAGTAGTACCCAAGTCAATACCAATGATCTTACCCATTTGGTTTTCTCCGAAATTCGTCTTATATATTGCGTAAACCCTATATGGGGTTCACTATTCAGGGTTCAACCCTAAAAAAGAAAATTTTTTATTTTCTTTCCTGACTACAGGTAAATAAGAGTAGTTTTTATGCTTGTAAAGCTTCAAAAAAATTTTCAGACAAGGAGGATTTTTTTAAAAGTATATTGTTTACGCTTGCTCATTCACAGTTCCTGTTACAGCTTTTGCCACCATTACCATAGCAGGACGAACAACTCGCCCGTTCAATACATAGCCTTTTTGCATTACCAACATCACAGTGTTAGGTGCGTGTGCTGCACTTTCTTGTATTGCTATTGCTTGATGAAACTTAGGATTGAATTGTTCACCAGTAGGATTTAGTTCTAGTAAGCCAAATTTAGCGACTGAATCACGCATGGTTTTTAGCGTTAGCTCTACACCTTCTAACATTGGTTTAATGATTTCACTCTCTCTGTCGGCAATTTCAAGGGCGCGCTCCATGTTATCAATAACAGGGAGTAACTCATTGGCAAAACGTTCTAAAGCAAACTTACGTGCTTTATCAATCTCGTGTTCGGTACGCCGACGCATATTTTCTATGTCTGCATAAGCCCGTAACACATTATCTTGTTGTTCTTTTATGGTAGCATTACTTGCCTCTAGCGCCGCTTCAAGTTTTGTGATTCGGCTAACCATTATATCCGTTTCAACATCAAGGGTAGTTTCATCTTTTACGTCAATAATATCATTTTGCAACTCTTCTTCCTGAATCTTTTTTTCTTCTTTGCTCATTTTCGCTCCGACACAATACTATGTTGAACCTCAAAAAAAATAATAATGAGGATTTAATTTAAATAATTTTGTTTATTATGGGGATGTATAGCTGCGTTTCAAAGTACTATTAACAGCAAATCACGATAATTCACTTATAGTCAAACTTCTAAACAGCACAAGATCAAAGCTTTGTTGCCTAATTTGATTCCATAGTGGAATAGTTTCTTCATTAATACAGAAGGTTAGTGAGCCTAACAGTTTAGAGTGCTGATTGAAGATGTTGTTCCCTTATTTAGAAAATAAAGCTGGTCATCATAAACGTTACCTAGCAGATATAGAAATGGCTTAAATTAAAAATTTTTGAAAGGAATATTGAGTCTAAGGCATCACGCAATTCAGATTAGCAATCTGCGCCATGATAAAAAATTAAATAACTTGACCGGGTTAGGGGGATGCTTAAAGAGAAAGCGAGTGTTTAATAGTGATTCATGTTGAAATTTGCTATATGAACTGGAATTAAGAAACAAAGCTCCTGCTAATTGTACATACAATTGCTACCAATTGTATGAATGAAAAATTTGCTTTAAAAATGCGACACCGTATTATTCGTGTTGTTTATATGGCACTTTTTTAGTTCTATCGTCATGACTTAAGTAAGTAGTAAGTAAACTTTATTAAAAATTTCTCAGTCCTTGGGTTGATAATGTTATTAATCTTCTGCTACAGCCTTGCTTCAATCTGTCTTATCACTAATTCTGCTGTCGCAAGGGGACGATAAGTTACTGTGAGTATCCTCTAATATTAGAATGTATGAAGCGTAAATATTAATATTATTACTTAAAATATGGCTGTGTTCTTTAGTCTTTACGTTTCCCCCGTGATTTATAATTAATTTTAACGCGCAGGTTGGTTTTAAAGATGACGATCGGCAGGGCTCTAGAGGCCATTCTGAGATCTCCCTAATAAGAACTATCAGTGTTTAACTTCATACAACCTATTACGAAGTGACGTAATTCGGTTTGTATCTAAAAGGTTTTAGTTTATGCGTAAATTAGTGAATTTATTTTCATTAGTGATTGGGATCTTCATGGTCTTTTCTTTTGGCAACGCCATGGCAGCGGAGATACCACAAGGGTGCATTGTAAGTTTGAATACTGGTACCAAATACTGTTTACCTATTGGTAAACGATCAGGTTATTCATTACCGAGTTGGATCAAATCACATGAAGTTTATGTCCAAGCAGAGGAGGGAACTGCTGTAATGCTTTCTGATTGGGATAACTTGCCATATAATCGTCTCGCGACATTTCCTGGCACCGTTGAAAATCAAAAAATGACGAATGTTAGTGCTTACAATGGTAAGAAGCTTGATTTTTCTTCTCCCCGTTCAATGCGAGTCGTCACTAATAACCAACCTTTGGGCTGTATTGTGAGTCTGAAAACGAATGCAAGATACTGTCTATCCGTTGGGCAACGTTCTGGCTACTCACTACCCACTTGGATAAAGTCGCATGAGGTATATGTAGAACCATCTGCAGGTACGGCAGTTATATTATCAGACTGGGATAACCTTTCCCACAATCGTTTAGGTATATTTAATTGTATGACACCAAATAGCCAACTGGAGAATGTAAAGTCGAGCAAAGGTCAGAATCTTGATTTTTCATCGCCACAGTCCATGCGTGTTATTGCAAACACTATGTCATCGGATCAGGTTATCAATGGTACTGCTAGTGATGATGTACTTCACGGTTGCTCTGGTAATGACACCATTTTTGGTGGTCCTGGTAATGACATCATTAATGGCAGTAATGGCGATAATATCCTGCACGGTGATTTAGGGGATGACAAATTATTTGGTGCAGGCGGTAATGATTCACTCTATGGTGATGCTGGTAACGATATTTTGCAAGCAAGCTATAAAAACAAAGTCATTATGAATGGTGGTACTGGTTTTGATGTATATATAGGTAGTGAAGGTAATGACACTATGCACTTTGATCAGGAAGACTTCTCTAATGAAGCCTTTTTGGTTCGAAATGGTAATATCTATACAGGTGAGGAGGTTTTGACTAACTGATTGTTAGTGGTGATGCAAATATTGATTTCTCTGGTAGCTCTTATTTTAAAAGTAGTCAAGTTCCTATTGCAAGACCGATAACATACGTGGAAGCGATTGTTGCTGATGCAGGTAATCAAACTGTGACTGTCAATGCAAATGCTATTTTTTCAGTCGGATGGTATGAAGATTGGCACAAATATTCATCCTGAGGATTGGAATGGTTTTGTGGCTTATTTAGGTACTGGAAACGATGCGCTGAACGTTGAAGCTGGTATCTGGCAGTATGATACCGCAGCTTCTGTTGCGGTGGCTATATCAAATGAAATGATTGAGTTTATAGGATTGAATTTTGCTCAAGTAACTGAACTTCGTCCTTATGTTTTTACCTATACCAATAGTAAAATGACTATTTGGACTGATGCTGAAACGGTCCAGTCAAATGGTCAAGCTCTTTAAATAATAGCCGTTTACTATCAGTGTCATGCTTTTTTTACTTGCCATTCGATGTTACTGCAGACTTTGAGTCCTATAGTATCAATGGCTAAATTAACCATGCTAGTTCATGCTTGCAAATGTATGAGTTTTGAAACAGAACTAATGAATTTTTACAGACTGCTCAATAGCATTGAAAATACGCGTTTAACTATGAGAGCTGTCGTAATTGTTAAGTGGTTAAATAAACGAAGCCTCTCGCTATTGCCCCGCTTAGTTTGATCCCATAGCTGGATGGTTTCTTTATTAATCTAGAATATTAGTTAGCTACTATTGATTAAAATTTGATTATACTGTTTCCAGTTAGTTGTTTAAAGCGTAGATGAATCAGTTAGTTATCTATTTTAAAACAAAGCTCATAGTCCATTATTTTAGAATATCTTATCTGAACTCAAATTAAGAAGTAAAGCAAAAAATTACACAAAGATGTTTCCCGCATACTTGCTTTTTACGCGTAAACAGGCAGCCGCTTACAAATTGCAAGCACTTTGGCTTTAGTTTCATTAATAACATCTTGGTTTTCAATGTCGTCTAACACGTCGCTCATCCAGTTAGCTAGTTCTTTTACATCGTTTTTTGTGAAACCACGACGTGTAATAGCAGGTGAACCGATACGAATACCAGAAGTGACGAATGGTGTACGTGGATCATTGGGTACACTGTTTTTGTTGACAGTAATGTTTGCTGCACCTAGCGCTGCATCTGCTTCTTTACCTGTAATATTTTTGTTAATTAAATCGACAAGGAACAAATGGTTTTCTGTGCTGTCAGAAACGATTTTATAACCGCGCTTTTGGAACTGAGCCACCATTACTTTTGCGTTATCAACTACGTGCTGCTGGTATGCCTTGAATTCGGGCTCCATAGCTTCTTTGAATGCAACCGCTTTTGCTGCGATAATATGCATTAAGGGACCACCTTGAGTACCAGGAAAAACTGCTGAGTTGAGCCTTTTATAGAAGTCTGCGCCTGCATTTGAGAGGATAAGACCACCACGAGGGCCTGCTAGGGTTTTATGCGTCGTTGTTGTAACAATGTGTGCGTGTGGTACAGGCGTTGGGTAAATTCCTGCGGCAACAAGGCCCGCGACGTGTGCCATATCAATAAATAGGTAAGCAATTACTTTGTCCGCAATTTCACGCATGCGAGCCCAATCTACGATTTGTGAGTAAGCAGAGAAACCACCAATAATAACCTTTGGATTGTGCTCAATCGCCAGTGCTTCCATTTCATCGTAGTTTATCTGGCCCGCTCTATCGATACCGTAATGGATAACGTTGTAGTGCTTGCCAGAAAAGTTAACTGGAGAACCGTGTGTTAGATGACCACCATGCGCCAAACTCATACCTAGAACAGTGTCACCTGGATTTAGAAGCGCCATGTAGACAGCACTATTGGCTTGTGAACCGGAGTGAGGCTGAACGTTAGCGTATTCAGCACCAAACAATTTACACGCACGTTCAATAGCAAGTGTTTCTGTTCTATCTACAAATTCACAACCACTATAGTAGCGTTTGCCTGGGTAGCCTTCTGCATATTTATTGGTTAACTGGGAGCCTTGCGCTTCCATAACACGTGGGCTAGTATAATTTTCTGACGCAATAAGCTCAATGTGCTCTTCTTGGCGTACAGTTTCTTTTTGGATCGCCGCAAAAAGTTCTGGGTCGTAATCAGCGATATTCATAGTACGCTTTAGCATCTGTATCTCCTGACTCAGATTCTTCTATGGGCTAACCTTTTTAACTTACCAAGCTGACTAAATAGCTCTAAAAGTTAAGGAATTTGATTAATTTGACTTCAATTTCAGAATGAGTTGATTTTTATCAAACCGAAACCACCAGCACTCATGCAGACGCAAACATTATTGTATTAGTTTTCTTAACTGCTGTGATTCTACAAGATTTATTCCGTAACAGGTAGTAGCAATTATCTAATTTTTACGCTACTGAAAATAAGGTTGCTTTTTATTCTTCTCATTAATTGAATTTACGCCACCATTTCATTACTGGATGTATACCATCATTAACTGGCTGTGCATAAAAAACGTACTAAACGCCAACGTCATATTCTATGTTGTTTAAATAAAATTATTGACTATATAAAAGCTTAAATACTAATAATTTAAACGCTGGTTTAATCGATATTAACGGCTTCGGTTATCTTTGCCTTCCTGCATGGAAAAACCCTAAGTTTTTAGCGACAAATGGTTTAGTTTCCTAAGTCAGGAAATTCAATTATCAATTTACATTTTAAACAGTTAGGCTACCGTAAATCTTCAGGTTTATGAATAAGCTTCGCTGTCAAACAATTAACCGAAAACAGTGTAATAAAGCTTTCATCAATCATAACTCACTAATACTCTGGATTAATGACGAAGCTATTTAGCTATGGAATCAAACTAAGCGTGGTAATTATGAAAAATTTTATGTATCAGCAAGCGAGCTAAAATGGTTAATGTTGCATTCAAGACGAAGACTAAAGGAATCATCCAGTGCTTAGTTATTGGTTCTACGGATTAAAAGTCTATGGTGGAAACTAACGGCGAGTAAAAAAGCATGGTTCTGATGGGAAACAGCAGTTTGGCGCAAGTTACATTGAGCATTAAATATAAATGCGCATTTAACCATAAAAATCATTGGAATAGCTAAGTTGCTAAATAAACGAAGTCTCTCGCTATTGCCCTGCTTAGTTTGATTCAGTAGCTGCATGGCTTGCTCATAGACCTGAATATTTAAGTTAGTCTAGCTGTCTAGAGTGTTGATTGAAAATTTAGTTTCATTATTTAAGAAACAAAGTTATAACTGATGCTTAATAGACACGTTTTTATTGTTGGTTCATAGCGCTTCCGGTGTGAAAGGTACTATGACAAAGCCTGCTCGTTATTAGTAGATGAGGTTTATAAGCTGCTTATGAATCTGTTTGATACTCGTAGTTAATTGAAACATAAGTATTGGTAAAAAAACCCGCCGCATGGGTCGGGTTTTTTATATTTGTGAGACGAGAGGATTAACGCGCACGGAAGATAATACGTCCTTTTGATAGATCATAAGGTGTCATTTCTACGGTAACTTTGTCACCAGTAAGGATACGGATGTAGTTCTTGCGCATCTTACCAGAGATGTGAGCAGTTACTACATGTCCGTTCTCTAGTTCTACTCGAAACATAGTGTTTGGCAGGGTATCCAGTACGGTACCTTGCAGTTCGATTACGTCTTCTTTTGCCATTTAATCCTCTTAGGCTAGCTCTCATTCATTTTTGACTGGCAAATGATGCCTTGATTGTTTAAGCCTGTAAAGTTCAGAACTGCAATTTTACCTCTTTGTATTCTTAGTAACCAGTAAAATGATGGGGGGTGAGTCTAAATTTGGCGTTAATTTGCAAGCTGTTTATGCGCATGGACTATGTTAAATGAGGTTATTCGGTTATCATAATGATGATATTATTATCATTTTTACGCTGGTTATCTATTCAATAAATAGTTGTATTTTAAAAATAGTGCTTACCTTAATAAATATATCCATGACTTTATAATGCATTTCCGTTAATTTTGGATATTAATTCATTTTTTTATTGAGTTATGTCAAGAATTTTATTTCCTAATATACGTTCAGATAGTAAATTTCAAGATGATTCACCATGAAACAATTATTTTCATTTTAGGTATATCTAACCCAGTTCGCTTATTTAATGCTTTTATTATGGCTCAGCTTTCGCTAATCTGAGCATTATAAGCTCTTAAGTTCCATGCTCCTTCAAGTGTTTTTTAACTCGCACCATTGCTGTTTTTGCTAAGAAACGTTGGTGGTAACCGTCTTGAGTTACTCAATTAGGGAACTGAATTGTCAATCAACACGATAAATAGCTAGGCTCACTTAAATATTCAGGCCTATGAACACGCTTCGCTGCAAAATAACTAACAGGAAGCAGTATAATCAAGCTTTAATCAATAGTGGCTCGCTAACATTCTGGATTGGTGAAAAAAATATTTAGCTATGGAATCAAACTAAGTCGTGTGATCATGGGAGACCTCCTTTATTTAGTAACTTAGCTATTACGATGGCGCTCATGGTTAAATGCGTGTTTTCAATGCCATTGAGAGACCTGCAAGGATTAATTAGTTTTGTTTCAAACTTGCTCAACTGCCATTGTGCCATGCCCTCACTAGTCAGACATTAGCAAACGAGCTACAATGGTTAACGTCACATTCAAGATGAAGGCTAAAAGAATAATCTTGCCCCTAGCCATCTATGCTACGGAGTTAAAAATCTACGGTGAGAGCGAATAGTAAGTAATATAGCATGACACTGATGGAAATGGTTAGTTTAGCCAAAGTTACATTTCAAGGTAAATATAAAGACGCATGAAATCATTGCTGCTGCGTTCAGTGCGTTAAATATGACTGGTGGCCAAGTGCTACCTAACTTGTTCAAACAGGTTAATCAAAAAATCAATAAAATATAAGTCAATGGTGCTTATAATCCAGACGATGTTATGAAACTGTTCGTATTAAACGAGTGGTTCCACTTATCCCCCAAGAAAAGGAACAACTTTGTGGGAACGAAGTTATTCGCGTAATTTAGCGATCAGTTACCAGAAGTTATACGGTTTAAATAAGCATTGAAAAGCAAGGTATGATTCCCATGCATGAACATTTCCTACCAGAGGCGGCAATGTTTTGAATCAAAAAGTTAATTGGATGAACATTGAGCCTAAGGGCTGACAAAGCTCAGATGGGTGAAAGCTACGCTATGGTAAAAGCGTTAAATAAGCTAACAGGGTTAAGTATGCCTGAAATGAAAGTAATTATCCAATAACCTATTATGTTTGGGCTTGCTATTTGAACTTAAATTGGGAAACAAATCCTATTCACAATTAAAATAAAATTTTATAGTTTATCACGGGTGTCTACTATGTTTGATTTAATGAATCCATGATTTTTTTTAAACGTGCAAGAAGATTAAATCTTATGCATTGCCTTTCACTGGCAGTCGAAACTTTGCTGCAAAGTTCAGCATACGGTTCAATGGGACCAGTGATTTCAAGCGAATTGCTTCATTAATTTGAATTTCATGCTGATCACCGCCTTCTGTTAACGCACGTTTAATCGCCTGAAGGCCATTCATTGCCATCCAAGGACAATGTGCGCAACTACGACATGTTGCGCCTGCTCCTGCTGTGGGAGCTTCAATTAGTTCTTTTTTTGGTACAATTTGCTGCATTTTGAAGAAAATACTTTTGTCTGTCGCAACAATCATTTTTTGGTGTGGTAACTCTTTTGCTGCTTTAATAAGTTGGCTGGTAGAACCTACAGCATCAGCTAATAATACTACGCTTGCTGGAGACTCAGGATGCACAAGAATTGCTGCATCAGGGTACACTTCTTTCATGTTTTTCAGCGCGTTTGCAGAAAATTCATTATGCACAATACACTCTCCTTGCCACAACAGCATATTGGCTCCAGTATTATGAGCAATGTAAGCACCTAGGTGACGATCAGGCCCCCAAATAATTTTTTTACCTTGTTCATCAAGATATTCAATGATTTCCAACGCAATAGATGAGGTAACGACCCAATCAGCACGTGCTTTTACCGCAGCAGAAGTGTTGGTGTACACCACAACAGTATAATCAGGGTGCGCATCGCAAAACGCAGTAAACTTGTCTTCTGGACAACCGATATCAAGTGAGCATTCAGCATCTAGTGTTGGCATAAGAACAGTTTTTTCAGGTGTCAAAATTTTCGCGCTTTCACCCATAAAACGAACTCCAGCAATCAGAAGAATTTTTGCAGAAAATTTATTGCCAAATTTTGCCATTTCCAGTGAGTCACCTACGAATCCTCCCGTTTCTTCTGCGAGCGCTTGAATTTCTGGGTTAGTGTAATAGTGAGCAATTATCACAGCATCTTTTTCTCTTAGCAGCTGTTTAATACTCTCGATGTAGCTGGCCTTTTGAAAGGTGGATAATACCTCCGGTTTTGGAGGAAACGAGTATACCGTTTCGACGGTATTTATAACTTGGCTCATCGGTTTACTCAGACATGCTTATAATCCGGTCATTATACAGTCTTTGTTTCCTAATTCGAGTTCAGATAGCAAATCTTCACATGATTCATTATTAGGAAATCACTTTCGTGTTAGGTGTGCCTAATCCAGCCAGCTTATTTAACGCTTTTATCATTGCTAGCTTTCACTAGCCTGGGCATCGTAAGCCCTTAGGCGCAATGTCTCTCCCAGTAGTTTTTTGATTCGAATCATTGCTATCCCTTTTAGGTAACGTTTATGATAACCGACTTTATTTTTTAAATAAGAGAACTAAATTTTTAAATACTTTAAACAGTTAGGTTCACTTAAATATGCGAGTGTATGAACAATCTTTGCTACAAAACAACTAACTGGAAGCAGTATTAGTAAGCTTTAATCCATCGTTGCTAACTATTATTTTTTATGGATACAGGAATTATTTAGCTATGGAATTAAACTCAGCAGGGTAATTGTGGAATAACACGTTTATTTAACGACTTAGTCATTACTGCGGCCTTCATGGTTAAATGCGTATTTTCAATGCAATTTAGAGGTCTGCAAGAATTAATTAACTTTGTTTTCAAACTTGTTCAACCGCCATTGTCATACCCTCACTATTTATGCATTAGCAAGCAAGCCAAAACGGTTAACATTACGTTTAAGATGCAGAATAAAGGAAGAATATAGCACTTAGCTATTGATTCTACGGGGATCACAGTTTACGGTGAAGAATAATGGAAAGTAAAGAAGCATGGAACTGATGGAAAACGGGGAGTCTGACGTAAGTTAGATTTAACGGTAGATATAAATATGCATTAAATCATTGGTGCTTAATTAAGTGCATCAAATGTGACTGACGGTGCAGTGCTACTTAACTTATTGAAAGAAGCCCGTTTAAAAATTAATGAAATGTCAGCCGATGGTGCTTATGATATCGTTCATATTAAACGAGCGGTTCCATTCATACCACTAAGAAAGGGAGCAATTTTTTGAAAACGAGGTTATTCGCGAAATTTAGTGATCAGTTACCAGAAATTATACATTCCAATCAGCATTGGAAAACGAGATTTGATTACCATAAGTATTCCTTATCAAAAACGGCAATATTTTGAATTAAAAAATTTTCTGTAGGGATATTGAGTTGCAGGGATTACACTATCTTAGATTTGTGAAACTAACGTTATGGTAAAAGCGTTAAATAAGCTGACAGGATTAGGTGTGTTCACAACGAAGCGATTATTTAATAGTGAATCATGAAAAGATTTGCTATCTAAGCATGAATTAAGAAATAAAGCTTATTATACACCGCATATTGTTGTATTTAAGCCTAGGGTGGCAGAGATTTGAAAGAAAGATATGAGTTCTATACTCATATAATCCTTGATTTTTAAATTACTTGTGTATATCTAGTTGAAGAGTAACAAAGATAAAAGCCGATATAATGTCGGCTTTTATCTAAGTAAGAAAATTTTTTTATTTTTTCATTTGCTTTTCAGCTTGGCTTGCGGTGGTCGTTCTAGGGTATTCTTTTATGACATTTTGGAACAATATCTGCGCATTCACTTTATCACCTTGACGATCTGCAATCATGCCTAGTTTAAGTAATGCATCAGCGCGTTTACTTGATTTAGCATGGTGGCTTACTGCATCGAAATGCTGCTTGGCTAAGTCTAGTTCACTCTTAGAAAAGTAAAGTTGTCCCAGCCAGTAATGTGCGTTTGGTTTATAAATAGACTGAGGGTATTCAATCAAAAATATATTAAAGGCCTGTGTCGCACCTGTGTAGTTTTTTTCTTTAAGAATTAGGTTAACCGCAGCATCGTATTCTTCATTTTCAAACTGATTGCTTGAATAGACTTCCGATGTAGAAGGTTTTTTAAGCTTATTTTCAACCACAGATTCTCGCTTGGCATTATGTAGAATATCAATTTCTTTGTACAAATTGCGTTGTCGTTCTAGTATCTGATTTAACGTGTGACTATTTTCTTCAACAGTGCCGCGCATTTCATCTAATTCGTCTGCTATTTGTGCAAGCTGACGTTGCATATTCATTTGCATTTGGTTGCGTATTTCTAGCATTCGCTCCAATCGCTCAGCGGAGCTACTGCTTCCACCCCCTAACTCAGTCACCGTAGCAGGTGTGGCAACCACAGAGGCTGTCACATTCACCAGTAACGCCAACGAAAAAAAACGTAATGTGTTACTGTTCATAATGATTTACCTGCTAACTTAGTAAACCAGAACCGCACGACGGTTCTTAGCATATACATCTTCACCTTGTCCTAGCATCAATGGCTTTTCTTCGCCGTAGCTCACAATAACAATTTGAGATGCTGGAACACCTAGTGTTTGCAGGTATTTAGCCACTGCATTTGCACGACGCTCACCCAGCACAATATTGTATTCAGGTGTGCCACGTTCATCAGCATGACCTTCTACAATAACATTAATACTATTATTTGTACGCAGGAATGCAGCGTGTGCATTTAGCATGTCTTCAAACGTTAGACTTACAGAATAGTCATTGTAATTAAAATAAACAGTTTGAGATTGACGTAATTTATTATTATGGAGCTCATGTTCCATTAAGCTACTGTGACCATCATCTATTACTGGGGTTATGACTGTGGTTTTTGCATCGTTTATTGGTTGAGAACCACTGCTATCAATTAAGCTATCAATTGAGCTACATGCCACTATAGTAAACATAGGTAGTGTAACAGCCAAATTCTTAAGTACTTTATTTAATTTCATTTTATTTTCCTTAATTTCAAATACGCGCAAATATTATTGGAATGAGGACCATGATGGTGCCTTGGCTCGACCGTTTGTCGCAGGTAATTGCGCTTTAAATCTCCCATCAATGGAAACCAGTGAAAGCACGTTATTACGTTCGTGTACTGTGCTGTAAATTACCATACTGCCATTAGGTGCAAGGCTTGGTGATTCATCAAGTATTGTTTTGGTCAGAATTTCAAGGGTACCAGTTTGTAAATTTTGCCTTGCAATGTTGTAGCCTGAATCTGAATAGTGAACCATCACCAGATATTTACCGTCTGGAGTTAATTGACCTCCAAGGTTTTGGCTACCCTGCCAAGTTATCCGCTCAATAGAACCATTGGTTAAATTTACTTGATAAATCTGTGGTTTACCACCCCTATCCGAGGTAAAAATCAAAGACTGTCCATTTGGATCCCAGAATGGTTCAGTGTTATTCGCGCGCCCTCTGGTAATTTGGTCCATTTTACGCGTTTTAAGATCCAGTATATAAATTTGTAAACTTCCTGTTTTTGACAAGACTAAGGCTAGTTTACTGCCATCTGGGGAAAATATTGGTGACCCATTGTGACGAGGAAATGCTGAAATTTTTTCGCGTTCACCTGTATAAATATTTATGCAAAATATTTCTGCTTGATCGTTTTCAAAACTTACGTAAGCAAGATTTTTTCCGTCTGGTGACCAGGCTGGAGACATTAAAGGCTGCTTAGAACGTAGTACCAATAATTCATTATAACCGTCATAATCAGAGATGCGTAGTTGGTACGGATAATCTAACTCATCATCGATAACCACATATGCAATACGCGTTAAAAATGCTCCTTTCTCACCCGTTAATTTTTCATAAACTAAATCGGAAATACGGTGAGCATATTGGCGTAATTGTTTGCCGGCAACCGTCTTACGGTTGTTAAGCAAAAGATGACCTTGCACTAATTCAACGTTAGTTGATAGCCATTTACTTTTACCACCTGTCAACTGACCACTAATAACGTCAATAAGTTGATACTCAATTAGGTACTTACCATCTGGCATAAGACTTATTTTACCCGTTACCAATGCATCCACACCCATTGCGGTCCAATCATTGAAATCCTTGTTTTTATCGCTGTAAAAAGTTTGTGACATTGTGTCAGTAAGGACTGGACTAAATTTTCCGCTGCGTTGAAGATCTGATGCTATCACATCAGACACATTGGTTGGTAATTTGCCTTCTCCTTCCCACTTAAAAGAAACAATGCCGATAGGGCGTGCAGAGTTTACCCCTTCAGTTATGACGAGCTTGAGTTCAGCATGTGCAAGCTGGATGATAGTAATCATGAGTGTAGACATACCAAATAAAACATGTTTCAACATACAGCATTCCTTTTACTTTGGTTTCACCGTCAGTTCAATGTTTTGAAGCTTGGTTATGATTTCTTTGTCTTCAGGAACTGGGAAAGATGATATTTTTAATACAGCCGTTTGTGTTGCACGGCATAAAGTGCGATTCCCGCTCACTTCATTGACATCAAATAAAAATCCAGTGCTTGATAACCGTATTCTTACAATACACTGTTGACCAAAAAAACTGCTGTCTACTAGCAAATTTTGCTGAATCATTTGTGTATAGATTGCGCCATAACGGGAAACTTCATTAAAAATAAATCTTCCTCGAGCCGAATTTCTATTGACAGATTCAAATTCGAGATCATTAAAAAGCTCATTACGAGTAGCTTCTTGCTCTATAAGTTTACGTTTGCGGATTTCTTCAATTTTTAGCGCTTCAGCTTTCTTTCGCTTTTGCTCAGCACGTTGACGGTTCGCCTTGACTTGTGCAGCAGCTTCTTCAGCTTTATACTGTTCTGCTTCTTGCCATTTCCTCTCAGTTTCTGCAGCCGCTAATTTTTCTTTAGCTATGCGAGTCGCTTCTTCTCTCTGATGTTGTTCTTCTGCTTCCTTCTGACGGGCTGCAGATATACGTTTACGTTCAGTCTCAATCTTACGTATGTCTTTTTCAGCAGCTAATCTCTCAGTCCTTAACTCATGAAGACGTTTTTTTTCTTGTTCGTGCTGTTTCTTAAGTTGATTAGTTTGTTGTTTTAACTGATGAAGATGATTATCTTCTTGTCGTTTAGTTTCGCTACGCTGCTCACGAATTTTTCGCACTTGTTCGTTCACAAGACTGGAGTCAATAACTACAGCTTCAATATTATTCACTGTGAGGTGGCTTGCTACATTTGTAAAATAATCCCCTAAAAGCAAGCCGCCTAAAAGTCCTGCATGTAGCAACACAGAAATAATTGTTACGCCAGAGTATCCTGTGTTTTCTTTTTTGTTCATTTAGTTATTATATCACGAATCAAACGGTTCAGTCATGAGTCCTACAGAGGATACGCCCTCTTGGTTCAACGCATCCAATGTGACGATGATTTTTGAATAAGGTACCCTACCATCGCCACCCACAAGAACAAGCGATGTAGGGTTGAGTACAAGTTCAGCTCTAACTCGCACCAATATATCCGGCAATGATAACCCACGCTCCATGTCACCATTGTTAACACTTAATCCCAAAGCACCATTTTGGTCAATTTCGACGATAATGAATGCACTACTATCCTTATCTGATGCCATTTTTGCCGTTTGAGTATGTGGAAGATCCACATCTACACCTTGAGTGATAAAGGGTGCTGTTACCATAAAAATAATCAGTAACACCAACATAACATCGATGTATGGGACCACATTTATTTCAGCGGTAAGTTTACGCCGTTTACTTTGATAGACCATGAATTACTCCTTTGGTGCAGCAAACGCTTGACGATGTAGAATGCTTGAAAACTCTTCCATGAAGTTAACGTAGTTATTTTCTAACTTGCTGACTCTAGATGTCAGCCTGTTGTATGCCATTACCGCAGGAATTGCAGCAAATAAGCCCATTGCAGTCGCTACCAATGCTTCTGCGATGCCAGGTGCTACCATAGACAGCGTTGCCTGCTTTACAGTACCAAGTGCAATAAACGCATGCATGATGCCCCATACAGTGCCAAACAAACCGATATATGGACTGATTGAACCAACTGTAGCAAGAAATGGGAGGTTGATTTCCAACAACTCTACTTCTTTTGACAGGGATACACGCATTGAACGAGAGGCACCATCCATAACTGCCTCTGGTACTTTGCCGTTACTGAGGTGCAGGCGCGCAAATTCTTTAAATCCAGAATAAAAAATTTGCTCGCTACCTGTCAGCTGCTCTTTACGTGCCTGTACCTCTTGGAACAACTGAGAAAGCTCCATTCCAGACCAAAAATGGTCTTCAAAATGCTCTGCTTTTGCAGCTGCCTTAGATAAAATTTGAGAACGTTTGATGATCATCGCCCAAGACACGATTGACATACCAAGCAGAACTAGCATAACTACTTTTACTAGTATGCTTGCTTGCAAAAACAGATCAAAAATTGACAGTTCAGCATTCACTTAAAATCTCCGATTGAATTGAGTTGGGTTGAATTTTATTTGATTAAAATAGATATAGGCTACTTTAACGACAGCTCGACACAACATCTTACTCTCTGAATCCGCTACATTTTGACAGAAAGTTAAGCTGAACCGATGTAATTCAGACACAATAATTTGAACGGTTAGTTGCTCGTCCAAAATTTCATATTTAATGAAGTTAGTGTCCATATCATGCACAATAAACGTAGGGTAATATTCAAATAGTACTTTGTTAGTTATACCAATAGCACGTAGAAGTTCAGTTCTTTTGTTTTGCAAATACTTGATATAATATACTAGGCTACTCACATCTGTATCCTCATAATACACATGCGTAAGCCAATAAAATGGATCAAAACGATTCATTTTATAATGACCTGTAATCCATCAAAAATTTCATGAAACACAATGATTAATTTATTTAAAGTATTCAAAGCATATTGCATTGGAGTACATCACGATTGCCGCAAAATACAACAATCTGAAGTTAAAAAATTTTCCTCCAAGGGAGGCTTTGTTTCTAACTCAAATTCAGATATCAAGTGTAAACATGAGCAACTACAGATGCTAGCTTCGTTTTAGACAAACCTGCCTAAAAATTTTTAATTTGATTATGATAATTATTTAGTTAAGTGTTCCTCCGAGCAGCTTTTTTACTCAAAAGTTTACCGTTTTTGATAGGAAATATTTATAGTAACTATAGCTTGTTTGTCTGCTCTGTATTCAATAGATTAATTGTAATTCAAAGATAATACTTCATTCAATGAATGTACTAATTATTTTATCGTACATTTTCTTTCATTTTAAGATCTGATCATTTGCCTAGTAAATTGTTTCAAGCGAATACGAAGGGTGCAATTCTTTCTCTCAATACGTTACGTATAGAGTTTACAATAATGTGTTTATTTTCGTGAAGGGTATTTATACATTAAAACGGCTTAGTTTCATTTCATAGCTAAATGACTTCTTCATCAACCTAGAATGTTAGTGAGTTCCCGATTAATTAAAGCTTGATTATACTTTTTCAGTTGATTATTTTGTAGCTAAGCTTATCCATAGACTTGAATATTTAAGTGAACCTAGCTGTTTAAAGCGTAGATTGATAATGTAGTTTCTTGATTTAGGAAACAAAGGCATGGTTACTATCAGCATTCACTATTAGATACATCAATGTTTCGAATCAAAAACTATTCGGAGGAACATGAAGTCTAAGAGATCACAATGTCCAGATTGGCGAAATTTACGCAATAATAAAAGTGCTAGATAAGCTGATAGGGCTAAGTATGCTTAAAACAAAAATAACCGTATAATAATTTGTCATGTTGAAATTTGCTATCTGAACTAAGATAGGGAACATAACTTACGGTAAATTCAGTGATGTTTGCTCTTATTTTTACGACTTTCTAACAGTTGCTAATTTTTACAAGCGACGGAGAACATAAATTGTAATGCCAGAAACTACTATCCAAAGATAAAGCGGCCAATCACCATAAAGAGTGTAAGGCGTTTGCCCTTGCGTTGTAGCAACATTAGCACGCAAAATCACAGTTTTAAACTGTGGTACCTGCTCTATCAATTTACCTTTATAGTTAATAGCCGCTGTCAAGCCAGTGTTAGTGGAACGCAATACGGGCTTACCGTGTTCCAATCCGCGCATGCGTGCTATTTCAAGGTGCTGATGTGGGCCTATTGAGTTGCCAAACCATGTATCATTCGACAATGTCAAAATAAATGTAGAATCTATAGTTAGGCTATGTCTTACTTGATCGCTAAAGGCTATTTCATAACAAATTGCAGGGGCTAGTTTATGGCCTTTAGCATTAATATTTGGTTGGGTGTAATTACCGCGGCTAAATGACGACATGGGCAAATTAAAGAGTGGTGTGAGTGGACGTATAATATCTGCAAATGGCACGAACTCTCCAAATACCAATAAGTGATGTTTACTGTAACTCTCTGGTGCAGGATAGCTATAACCCTCGGTGCTATTATTACCCAGCGTAATCACGTTATTGTAAAATTGTCCTTGTCTATTTTGATCGATCACGCCTACAATGATGGCTGAGTTGTTCTTTTTAGCTGAATTGTCTAGCCTTGTTAAAAAATCGGAAAGATCACGCTCTAATGCAGGTATGGCTGCTTCGGGCCAAATGATAATGTCAGCATCCCAATTTTGGCGTGTCATGTCTTGGTAGCTTAATAGTGTAGTCCAACGTTGGCTCGGCAGCCATTTTAATTTCTGAGGAATATTTCCTTGTACCATCGCGATATCAACAGTTTCTCCCGTTTCTTGCACCCAGGATATCTGGGTGAATACGATGGTAATTACGATAACAGCACAGGTAAATAGTAAAGTTGATACCTTTTGGTTAAGCAATGCTGTAGTAATAGACGCGGAGATAATCATGAGAGCAAACGTAATGCCTTGTACGCCAAAGACAGGAGCAATGCTTGCTAGTGGACCATCTATCTGGCTATAGCCAGGCCAGAGCCACGGAAAGCCTGTTAGGAACCAACCCCGGAACCAATCGATAACCAGCCAAAGCGAAGGTGCTAGCAGTAAGTAGGATATGGAAAGAGGCAACTGAATGCGTCTTAGGAGATAGGTGAAGAGGGCGGGAAAAAGTGCAAGATACGCAACTAATAATCCTATGAGTATTAAACCTACTGCTGTAGGTAGACCCCCAAATTGCTTAATAACAACGTAAATCCAGCCCACACCAGTAGAAAATTGGCCTATGCCCCAACTATAACCGATCAGCATTGCCTGTTTGGGCGTTTGCTGGTGGACAAGCAAGAGTAAAAAAATTAGCGAAACTAGCATTGCTGGCCAAAAAGAATAAGGGGCGAAAGCCAGTGTTGCGATTGCACCAAAAAAAATGGCTCCAATGATCCTCATGAATACTTGGCGCTGTTTAAAAATTTTACTGTTTAACATATGAAGATTATGCTGTTTCCTCTATAGTAATATCAGGAATAGTAACCTGCAATTGGACAATACGTCGACTGTCAGCTGTTGTCACTTTGAAATGAAAATTTTCGATGTTGACTTTTTCACCACGTATTGGCAGGTGACCAAAGCTAGTCATCACTAACCCGCCTATGGTGTCTATGTCATCATCATTAAATTGTGAGCAAAATCTCTCATTGAAGTCCTCTAGTGTCGTGAGCGCTTCCACTGTAAAAGTGTGCTTACTCAATTGGTGGATTTCCTGTTTTTCATTATCATCGTATTCGTCTTCAATATCGCCAACGATTTCCTCCAAAATGTCTTCGATTGTCACAATGCCAGAAACGCCACCAAATTCATCGACAACAATCGCCATGTGATAATGTTCTTCCTGAAACTCTTTAAGAAGTCGGTCAACTCGTTTGCTCTCTGGCACGACAACAGCAGGACGAATTACCTTATCGATATCGAATGATTCGCTGTCACGGATTAAGTAACGAAGTAAATCTTTCGCTAAGAGGATACCTTCTACATGATCTTTATCATCGTTTATAACCGGGTAGCGAGAATGCTGGGCATCATTTATAACATTAATTATCTCTTCCAGCAGTTGTGTGCGTTCGATGGTTACCATCTGTGAACGTGGAATCATAATATCGCGAATCCGCATCACGGAGATTTGCATTACACCTTCTAACATGTCCCGTGTTTCGTGATCAATTAGATCATTCTGTTCCGAATCACGGAATACATCTACTAACTCCTGACGATCTCTCGGGTCACCCTGAAAGATTTGGCCAAGGCGTTCGAAGAAAGTTTTCCTACTCGGACTTTCAGTACTTTGTGGGTTGTCTTCGTTCATTGTCTCAATATTTATAGTTATTTAGATGAAATCGGCGGCGTAAGGATTCGAAAACCCTAATGAAGTCATGATTGAAATCTCGAGAGATTCCATTTTTTTTGCTTCTTCATCATCCATATGGTCATAACCTAGCAGATGAAGACTGCCATGTACAACTAAGTGAGCCCAGTGGGTAAACAGGTCTTTATTCTGTTCTTCTGCTTCTTTTTCTACGATTTGACGGCAAATTACTAAATCACCTAATAAATTTAACTTTACACCAGAAGGTGCCTCAAAAGGAAATGACAAAATATTGGTTGGTTTGTTGTTGCCACGGTAATCGAAGTTTAAAGATTGGCTTTCCAATTCATCCACGATACGTATGGTCACTTCCGCGTATTCGTGAAAAGATTTCACCACATGCTCAAACCAGCCCTGAAGTTGTATCTCTGATGGTAGGTTATCATCGTTTTGTGTAGCTATTTGTAGGTCTACATATGGTTGCATGTATGATTATTTTTTCTGATTGTGCGATTATATTTAACGCAGCTTAACGCTTTTTTTAGTGATGTTCTTCTGCGTGCTTATGTGCGCGTGCGTTTTCATTTTTTCCATATCTCAAATAATACGTATCATAACGGGATGGCTAACTACATCATCTGCTTGGGTAAAATTGAAGCTAATTTTTTTCGTGCATATTAATATTTCAATGGTATGGTTAAAATTTGAATACTTATTATGAAGGTAATTAATGTATGTTACACCAACAGTAGGTTCTGTTTCTTAATTTAAACTTAAATAGTAAATCTCAACATGATTAATGATTAAACAATCGTTTTTGTTTTAGGCATACCTAGCTCGGTTAGCTTCTTTGATGCTTTTATCATGCCGTAAGTCTCGTTAATTTGAGCATTATAATCTCTTAGGCTCAATGTCCCTCACAGTAATTTTTGATTCAAAATATTGCCGTTTCTGATAGGGAACGTTTATGGTAGCCATATCTCGTTTTTCAATGCTGATTGGAGCCATATAACTTCTGGTCACTAATCGCTAAATTATGCAAACGATTTCGCTTCTAAAAAAATTGCTTTTTTTGGTAATATGAGTGGAACCGCTCGTTTAATACGAAAGGTTTTGTAATATTGTCTGGTCTCGTAAGCACCATCGGCTGATATTTCATTGATTTTTCCGTGAATTTATTTGAGTAAGTTAGGGAGTACTTCGCCGTCAGTCACATTTGATGCACTTAACTTAGCAGCAATGATTTTATGCGTATTTATATCTATCACTAAATGCAACTTGCGCCAGACTTGCCGTTTCCCATCAGTACCATGCTTTTTTGCTTTCTATTCTCCTTCACTGTAAACGTTGAGCCCCGTAGAATCAATGGCTAAGTGCTGTATGCTTCCTTTAGTCTTCGCCTTGAACTTGACGTTAACCGTTTTGATTCGTTTGCTAATGCATGAATAGTGAGAGCATGACAATGATAGTTGAGCAAGTTTGGAAACAGTATTAATGAATCCTTGCAGACCCCTCAATGATATTGAAAATACGCATTTAACCATGAGGACCATCGTAACGTCTAAGTCGCTAAATAAACGAGGTTTTTTATAATTACCCTGCTTAGTTTAATTCCATGGTTAAATAGCTTCTTCATCAATTTAAATATTAGTGAACGACGATTAATTAAAGCTTAATTATACTGCTGCCAGTTAGTTTTTTGTAGCGAAGATTATTCATAGGTCTGAATATTTAAGTGAGCCTAACTGTTTAGAGTGTTGATAAAAAATTTAGTTCCCTTATTTAGAAAATACAGTCGATTACCGTAAACGTTCTATAGCAAAGACAGTGATGTTGTGAGTCAAAAAATCTCTTGGAGGAACATCGAGCCTAAGAAATCATAATGCCTAGATTAGCGAAACTGATGCCATAATAAAAGTATTAAATAAGCTGACAGAGTTAGATATGCTAAAAACGAAAGTGAGCGTCTAGTAGTTAATTATATTAGGATGTGCTATCTGAACTCGAATCAGAAGATAAAGCCACGCTCATGGTTAAACGCGTGTTTTCAATGTCATTGAGAGATCTGCAAGGATTCAGCAATTCTGTTTTCAAATTTACTCAACTGTCATTGTCATACCCTCACTATTCATGCATTAGCAAGCGAGCCAAAACGGTTAACGTCGCGTTCAAAACGCAGACTAAAGGAACCATCAAACGCTTAATCATGTATGCTACGGGACTAACAGTTTACTGTGAGGACGAATGAAAAATAAAAAAGTATCGCACTGATAGCCAACGTCGAACCTGGCACAAATTATATTGAGCGGTAGGTATAAATACATATGATATTATTGCTGCTAAGTTAAGTACATTAAATATGACTGACGGTGAAGTCCTACCTAACTTACTCAAACAGACCCGCTGTAAAATCAATGCAATATCAGGCAATGATGCTTACGATATCAAACAGTGTTACTGATCAAAAATGGTACGGTTGCGAGCTAAAAAACTGCTCGGAGGGACATTGAGACTAAGGGATCACAATGTTCAAATTAGTGGAATCTATATAGTGACACAAGTGTTAGATAAGTTGATAGGACTAGGTACTTCTAAAATAAAAGCGAGCGTCTAATCATTCATCATGTTAAAATTTGATATCTTTAGTAGACTTAAGAAACAATTTTTATTCTCGTGTAAAAACATTCAATATATGTTTATTTATTCATGTTTATAATTGTATTTTAGTGTACAGGTAATGTTAATAGATACGCTATTTTTCTGAAGATCAATATATTATTGGCAAGCTTTATACGCAGCGTATTGATGAAAAAATTTGACCTTCTGCACTTGCTTGAAACACCTAACTCAATAAAAAAATAATTGGATACTCAAAATCAACGACAATATATGATAAGCCATGGGAATATTCATTAGAATGTAAGTATTCTCTTTAGATTACTGGTTGTAGAATTTCAAGCAAGTCTTACATTAAGCTTCTAATGCCTTATTGATCTTCTCGTAAAGATCTTTTGCTAAATTATTTAATGCTGATAATCGTTCGAGTTCTACACGCATTAAGTGCTGTCTTTTGTGATCAAATCGTTTCCATTGGAGTAAAGGATCAATCAAACGAGATGCAACTTGGGGGTTTAATTCGTTCAATTGAATAATAATGTCAGACAAAAATTTATATCCAGAACCGTTTGTTGCATGGAAATGAATTAGGTTATTAGTCGAGAATGAAGCTACCAGCGATTGTGTGCGATTTGGATTTTTCAAATTAAATGCAACGTGTTGCACTTGGAGCTTGACGTTTTCTAATGCGTTATTTGCTGGATTACAGCCTTGCAATATAAACCATTTGTCCATCACGAGGCCATCATGTGTCCATTTATTACTGAATGCCTGCATTAATGACTCACGGCAAGGTAATTGGGCGTGGTTAGCAACTGCAAGTGCGGCTATTGAATCCGTCATATTATCTGAATTATTATAGTGAACTGACACTAATTCATTACCATGATTATTTAACGCTAAATAACTAAGGCAAATATTTCTAAGATTGCGATTTCCGATAGCCTTGTAATCAATTCGATACTCGGATTCATTTAATGTATGATAAATAGCACTAAATTCATCTGCAAACGATTTAGCGAAACAGCACTTAATTGCTTCGCTAACTTGATGTATAGCATTTACATCCACAACATCAAACCAACCACTTATTTCATTTTCGCTTGGTAACGTCATTATTTCTGCTTTGAGTGCCACATCCAAATCACGATTCAACAAAATGCTTCTGAATGCATTAAGTACATCGTTCTTCAAGACTATATCCTCGCCTTGCTGAATATGAAAAATATTTATTTTAATATGCTTCGCAAGCAACATTTGTGCCGCATCCCAGCGCGCAAATTCATTACGTGCATGCACCATTAAGAACGTAAGTTCTTGGTCACTATAATTATAATTAAGTTTAACTGGTGCGGAAAATTCACGAAGCATAGAAATCATGGGTTTTTCATTCACGTTGTCAAATACAAATTGCTGCTTAGTGCCAGTGACATGAAGCACATTGTCAATAGCCTTTCCATGAAGTTGTAATTCAATCACACAGCCATCAGATGCATAAAGTTCTATATCGAACGGAATCAGTAGTGGTTGCTTATCTTTTTGATCTCTTGTCTCTGGAGTCATTTGCGCGATGTTAAGTATTAACGTTTTTTCATGCGCATCGTACTCAGTCTCAATAGTTAACGTTGGCGTCCCTGATTGACTATACCACAAACGAAATTGGGAGAGATTTACACCAGACGCATCTTCCATTGCCTTGATAAAATCTTCACACGTGACTGCTGTGCTATCATGGCGTTCAAAATATAATTTCATGCCTTTTTGAAAGCGCTTCTCTCCCAATATAGTATGCATTATTCTGATGACTTCACTTCCCTTTGCATACACAGTTAGCGTATAAAAATTATTCATTTCTATGATTTTATCAGGCCGAATAGGATGCGACATTGGACTGCAATCTTCTGCAAATTGAAGGCTACGCATAATACGAACATTACCAATGCGGGTAACAACACGAGACCCAAGATCTGATGAGAACTCTTGCTCACGAAAAACAGTCAAACCTTCTTTCAAACTAAGTTGAAACCAATCACGGCATGTAACGCGATTTCCCGTCCAGTTATGAAAATATTCATGTCCTATGACAGCTAAGATACTTAAATAATCAGAGTCAGTTGCAGTGTCAGGGTTAGCAAGCACAAACTTAGAGTTAAACACATTTAACCCTTTGTTTTCCATTGCACCCATGTTAAAAAAATCAACTGCTACGATCATATAAATATCAAGATCATATTCGAGTCCAAAACGACTTTCATCCCATTTCATTGAGTGTTTCAATGATTCCATCGCATGTTTTGCACGATATAAATTGCCTTTATCAACAAATATCTCGAGCGTAATCTCCCGACCACTTCGAGTTGTAAAGGTATCCTCTAGCAGGTCAAAGTCTCCACCTACTAAAGCAAATAAGTAACTCGGCTTCGCATGAGGATCTTTCCATTTGACCCAGTGGCGGCCATTTCCTGCATCGCCTTCACTCACTTTATTGCCGTTACTTAGTAGATAAGGGTAAGCAGCTTTATTTGCAGTGATGGTTGTAGTGAATTGTGTTAGCACGTCAGGACGATCTAAAGAGTATGTAATCCGACGGAACCCTTCGGCTTCACACTGGGTACAATATGCACCATCTGATTTGTATAAGCCTTCTAACGAAGTGTTTTCGTCTGGATTTATCTCAGTCTCAATTAAAAGCTCAAATTTTTGAGGTAATTGGAATAAAATAAGACCTTCCGCTGTTTTAAAGTAATGTGGCCAACTTTTACCATTTATATTGAGTTTTTTAAGCGTTAGACCTTCACCATTTAAAAGCATAGAATCAGCGCCGTCAACCATCTGTTTAACACGACTTCTTGCTGTTACACGCGTGTGTGTGGGCTGCAAATTAAAATCCAAATTAATGTGAGTTATCGTAAAATCAGGAGCATTGTAATCTTTTCGGTATTTCACCTGAAGTTGTTGCGTCATGTTAGATTCCTTTTGTTACATAACGAAAACGTGCGATCAGTATTTTTACTGAATTTACACGATAAAGAATACATAACTATCTAAGATACTAGCTAACAAATACTATTGCTATAGTTTCACTGTGAGTTATGTATGTGACTAATTGGTATGGATTCAAGGGTTTTGTTTCCTAAATCAGGGAATTCAATTATCAATCTACGGACTAAATAATTAGGTTCACGTCAATGTTCAGGTCTATGGATAAACTTTGCTACAAAACAACCAACTGGAAGCAGTATAATCAGGCTTTAATTAATCGTGGCTCACTAACATTTTGGATTGAAGAAGAAATCATTCAGTTATTGAATCAAGCTCAGCAGGATCATGATGGGTAACTTAATTTAGTTAGTAACGCAGCTATTACGATGGCTTTCATGGTTAAATGCGTATTTTCAATGTCATTGAGAAATCTCCTAGGATTTAGTTATTCTGTTTTTAAACTTACTTAATTGCCGTTGTCATGCCTTTATTATTAATGTCTTAGTAAGCAAATCAAAATGGTAACGTCATATTTAAGACGAATACTTTAGGGATTATCCAGCACTTAGTCATTGATTTTACTAAAAAAGCAGCTTATTAGGAACGAAATCATCCGCGCAATTCGGAGGTCAATTATCAGCAGTGATACGGTTCCAACGAGTATAAAAAACAAGATCTGGTTGTTATAAACGCTCGTTATCAGAAATGGAAATGTTTCGAGTCAAAAAACTCCTAGGAAAGATATTGAGCTTAAGGAATCATAATGCTCAGATTAGTGAAACCTCCACAATGATCAAAGCGTTAAATAAGCTAACAGAATAAGGTACGCCTAAAACGCAAGCGCTCATCTAATAGTGAACAATGTTGAGCTGTGCTATCTTAACTAAGATTAGGAAACAAAGCCTCTGTTTTTAAATTTACTCAATGGGCGTTGTCATGCCCTCACTGTTCATGTGTTAGCAAGCGAGTTAAAATGATTAACGTCACATTCAAAGACAAAATTCCAGGTATCATTCAGTACTTAGCCGTTGGTTCTACGGGGTTCATAGTCTACGGTGAAGGTGAATGGCCAGCAAAAAACATGGCCCTGATGGTAAACGGTGAGTCTGATGCAAGTTACATTTAGTAGTAGATATAAATACGTCTAAAAGTATTGCCGTTGAGTTAAGTTCACCAAATGTGTCTGATGGTTAAGTGTTTCTTAGTTTACTCAAACAGACCGGCTGAAGAACTAATGCAATATTAGGCAAAGATGCTTACGATACTAAACAATGTTATGAAAGCGTTCGTATTAAACGAAGGGTTCCATCATCCCACCAAGATAAAGAAGCAACTTTTTGAAAAACGAGATCGTCCCTGTAATTTAGTGGTTAGTCACCAGCAGTTATACGGTGCAAGACAGTATAGAAGAACAAGGCATGGTTACCATAAATGTTCCCTATAAGAGACGGCAATATTTTGAATTAAAAAAATTTTTTGGAGAGACATTTAGTCTAAGAGAGTATAATGCTCAGAGCAAAACTAACGACATGATACAAAGATTAAAGAAACTGACAGAGATAAGTGCACCTAAAAGGAAAGAAGTTATTTAATAGTCAACTTTGTTGAGATTCGCTGTTTGAACTTGAATGAAGAAACAAAGCCCCATTAATCATTAAAGGTAGACTCACTAAAACAGGAACAAAGCCTATGAAATAATAACTATTTATAGTTTTATATGTAAAATTGGTAGATGGATATCCTCTTCAGGGGGCAGTCATGAGATGCTTATACAAAACAGTAAATTATATCGTTAATACCTGAGACTTGGGGTGGTTTCAGCATCTATAAACACCTTGAACCGATTCGAGGATTTTTTATGACGGCATTAAGTAATTTTGCTATTAGAGTTCGCGATGAGCTTTTAGCGCGAGGCATTGAGACACCAATGCAATCGTATTCACCGTTGACAAAAGCAGAAAAAAAAGAAAAAATTGAATATTATATGCGAAGCATATTGTCTGTCATCGAGCTTGATCTAGATGATGATAGTTTAGCCGAAACACCAGCTCGCATTGCTAAAATGTATGTGGATGAAGTATTTTCCGGTTTAGATTATACGAACTTCCCTAAAATTACAGTTATCGAAAATAAGATGGGCTGTGATGAAATGGTAAGGGTAAAAGACATTACATTGACTAGTACCTGTGAACATCATTTGGTAACAATTGATGGTTCATGTACTGTTGCTTATCTTCCTAAAGACAAGATTATTGGTTTATCGAAGATTAATCGTATCGTTCAATTCTTTGGTCAGCGTCCTCAAATACAGGAGCGTTTAACACGTCAAATTTTAGTTGCATTACAAATTTTACTTGAAACCGAGAATGTGGCTGTTCATGTGAATGCTGTCCACTACTGTGTGAAAGCTCGTGGAGTAATGGATGCAACCAGTAAAACGACGACGACAGCATTGGGTGGTATGTTCAAAAAAAATGTGGCTACACGAGCAGAATTTTTACATGGCATTGACATGTGAATATGGGTTGTGAATATTGCTATTAACGCTCAATACCGAGGAAATAAAGCTAAAAAACGTCAATATAGATTGGCGTTTTTTAGCTTTATTTCCTCATTTTAGTTCAGATAGAAAATCCTAATATGATTCACTATGTGACAATTTCTTTCGTCTTAGGCATGCTTAATTCGAGCAAATTATTTAATCTTTTGATCATTGCGGTGGTTTCGTTAATCTGAGCATGTATCATTTTTTAGATTTAATGTTTCTTCGAGTAACTTTTTGATTCGAAACATTGACGTCTCTGATAGGGAACGTTTATGGTAATCATACCTCGTTTTCCAATGCTGATTTGAACCGTATCATTGTTGGTAACTCACCGCCGAATTACGTGAATGACTGCGTTTTCAAAAATTTGTACCTCTTCTTGGGGAATGAGTGGAGACGCTCGTTTAATACGAATGGCTTTGTCACATTGCCTGGTGTCGTAAGCCCTGTCGCCTGATATTGCATTGATTGTTAAGCGGGTTTGTTTAAGTAAATTAGGTAGAACTTTACCATCAATAACATTTGATAAACTTAATTTAGCAGTAATGCTTTTATGTATATTTATATCTACTGCTAAATGTAATTTGTGCCAGACTCGTCGTTTATCGTCAGCGCCATCTTGTTTCACTTCTATTAGCTTTCATCGTAGACTTTTAGCTCCATAAAATCAATGGATTAGTGTTGAATGAGTCCTTTCTTCTTTGTCATGAATGTGAGGTTAACCATTTTAACTCGCTCGCTACTTCATGCATAATGATGGCAGTTGGGCAAGTTTGAAAATAAAATTGATGAATCCTTGCAAGCCTCTCCACGGCATTGAAAATACGTGCTCTACTATGAGAGCCATCGTAAGGGCTCAGTCACCAAATAAACGAGGTCTACCATGACTATTTCGTTTAGTTTGATTCCATAGCTGAATCTCTTTTTCATCAATCCAAAATATTCGTGAATCACAATTTATTAAAATTTAATTAAAGTAGCTTTAATTTATTGTTTTATAAAAATATTTACTCATAGACCTAAATATTTAAGTTCCCTAATTTAGGAAATAAAGCCATACCGGAACCACAATAATATTTCAACACCAACTAAAATATTACATCAAACTACATTGTAATTTAAAAGAAAAGCTTTTATTAAGCGCACCCCACAGGGAATGCAATTACTTCATTGATGTGTGATTTTCCTAATGCTACCATGACCAATCTATCTATGCCCAGCGCAACGCCAGCACAATCAGGCAAACCCGCACGAAGAGACTCAATAAGATGATGATCGATTGGTTGAGCTTTCAATCCCATCATTTTGCGTTTGTGATTATCTTCTGCAAAACGGTTAAGTTGTTCATCTGCATTATCCAACTCATAGAATCCGTTCGCAAGTTCAACACCGTGATAATAGACTTCAAAGCGAGCGGCAACGCGTGAATCATCACTGCAAACACGAGCTAATGCAGCTTGGGATACCGGGAAATTGTAAACAAACACTGGCACTGTCTCACCTAGTTTACTTCCAACGCCCATGTTGAAAAGTAATTGCAGAAGAGTGTCTCTGTCTGTCTCATGTTTCATAACATTGGAGCAACCAAGTCTAGCCGCCGTAACGCTGAGCTCACGCATCGGGGCTTCAAGTGGACATACTCCAAGCACAGATAAAAAAGCGTTTTGATAGGTCACTTTGTCTACAGAAGCAACATTAAGTACAGTACGTAATAAGATATCTATTTCATCCATTAATTTATAGTGATTAAAATCCGGTCGATACCATTCTAACATGGTAAATTCAGGATTATGATAACGTCCAGTTTCTTCATTCCGAAACGATTTTCCTATTTGATAGATGGCTCCACTTCCTGCTGCCAGCAAACGTTTCATGTGAAACTCCGGGCTCGTCATCATGAATAACGGAACGTCATGTGCGAAGCCTGATCCCATAAATTTAGTTTTAAAAGAATGAATATGAATATCAGTCACGGTAGCCTGACTCATCGCAGGCGTTTCAACTTCTAATATATCACGATCAGCAAAAAACTGACGAATCAATTGGATCAAGTTAGCTCTGGCTTTGAGAGACTCAATGTCAGCAGTTGGACGCCACTGTAAGGTCATAAACAGAATTCTTAGTAATCATTATTTACAGCATTGTAGCAGTTTTATTACCTAATTCGAGTTTAGATAGTAAATCCTAACATTATTAACTATTAGATGATTGCTTGTATTTTAAGTATACTTAATTTTATCAGCTTCTTTAACGCTTTTACCCTGGCGTAAATTTCACTAATCTGAGCATTGTGATTTTTTAAGCTCAATGTCCCTCTCAGTAGTTTTTGACTAGAGCCATTGCTGTCTCTGCTATGGAATGTTTATGGTAACCAGCTTGATTCCTAAATAAGACACTAAATTTTCAATTAACAATCTAAACAATTAGGTTCACGAATATTCTGGGTTGATGCAGTGGCTACGTAGTCATGGAATTAAGCTAAGCAGAATAATCATGGGAGATCTCGTTTATTGCGCAACTTAGCCATTACTACGGCCCTCATGGTTAAATGCGTACTTTAAGTATCATTGAGAGGTCTGCAAGGATTCATTAATTCTGTTTTTAAGCTTACTCAATTGCCGTTGTCATGCCCTCACTATTCATGCATTAGCAAGCGAGCTAAAATGGTTAACGTCACATTCAAGACGAAGACTCCTGGCATCATCCTGCACTTAGCCGTTGGTTCTACGGGGCCAAAGTCTAAGGTGAAGGCTAATGGCAAGTAAAAAGTATTGCCCTGATGGTAAACGGTTAGTCTGGTACCAGTTACATTTAGTAGTAAACATAAATACGTATAAAATTATTGCTACCGAGTGAAGTGCATCAAATGTGACAGACGATGGTACTTGCGACGTCAGCAAATATTACGAAACCGTTCGTATTAAACGAGCGGTTTCATTCATCCCATCAAGAAAAAAAGTAACTTTTGGGGACGAGGTTATTCGTGTAATTTAGTTGTCAGTTGCCAGAAGTTATACGGTTCCAATTAGCATTGGGAAAACGAGGTGTAATTACCATAAGCGTTCCTTGTTAGAGGCGACAATGTTTCGAGTTAGAAATTTTTAGGAAGGACAGTCAACCTAAGGAATAACCACGCTTATATTAGAGAAACCTAAGGCATAATAAAAGCGTTACATTCGCCGATAGGACTAGGTATGCCTAATACGAAAGCAATTGTTTAATAGTTATTCATGTTTAGATTTGCTATCTGAACTTGAATGAAGACACAAAGCCTATTGTACTATAAAAAAAGGAATTTTAGACTTCCCTCTTTGATGTTTCGTTATCAATTAATTGTGATAATTTAGCTATGTGAAAAATAATTTAGGAAAAATCGATTGTTGCTGTTAAACACGGTAAGTATGTTGCCAAGCCCTAAGCATGCAGTTGCCATTCGGATTAACGTTTGAGCAAAGGTAAGGTTTCCATCAAATTCACTAATCACTTGTAATTTCCATGCTTTCATGCCGACGGTTTGTCCTGCTCGCGCCCAGAAGTAAGTATAGAAAAAAGCGGCAACAATAAAGACATAAGCAATGAATAGCGGGCTAATGATAGGATCACGTGTTAAGTAATCACTTATGTCAGTATAGCCTTCAATAGAGAAGCCAATCTGTATAGCGATCTCGATGCCACTAATCACAATAATAATTGCTAGCCTTTCAATCGCAGCAATTACCAATAGGTCATAAAGCCACGCGCCCATTCGTCGGGCGAAATTGGCTCCCTTTGGTACGCTATTATGAAGTAGAAGATTGCGGCACGTGTTTATCCAATAAGTAAGTATGAACATAGTTTACCAGTGTTTTAGGTTCAGGTGAATGCGTGAAGATGCCGAAAATTGACGGTATGTCCAGCTGAGTGGCTAAAAAATAAACTACTAAGGAGAATAACAAATTAAAGGCTTGCGCCGTTGTGCGGTCTGCGTATAATTTAATGTACTTGCCCGAGTGGTGAAATTGGTATACACGACGGACTCAAAATCCGTTTTCTTTGGAAATGACGGTTCAAGTCCGTCCTCGGGCACCAAATTCAAGTACTTAAAATACTACAAGTTTATAGGTAAGTTAAATCATACAATAAACGACTGGGAACAGGATAACTTAGTTCTAATTAATGGTGATTCACTAATGCTCATGATTCATAAAGGAACCATGTAATTATTGGATTAAATTAGGAAGGATAATTGTGGGGTATTTCGCCTGCTTAGCGATTTAGCGATTATGATGGCTCTCATGGTGAAATGTGTATTTGAAATGCCATGAATAAGTTTGAAAAAATTTCTTAGTCCTATTTTCTAGCTTACTTAGATGTTGTTGTTATGCTATTATTGATGCATCAGTAAGCAATCTAAAACAGTTAACGTTGCACAAAACGAAGACTACAGAACCTATCTAGTACTTAACTAGTGATGCTACTGGGCTAAAATTTTACGGTGAAGACGAATGGAAAGATTTTATTCATTAATTTGAGTTCAGAGAGTAAATTTCAACATGATTTACGATTAGACAATAGCTTTCGTGTTAAACATATTTAACTCTGTCAGCTTATTTAATATTTTATCATGGAGACGGTTCCACTAATCTGATCATGGCGATGTCTTAAGCTCAATGTTACTCTCAGTAGTTTTTTTAATTAAAAACATTGCCATATCTGGTAGAGAATATTTGTAGTTATTGTACTTTCTTTTTCAATGCTTATTTGAACTGTATAACGTTTGGTAACTAACTGTTAAATTACTCGGATAATCTCGCTTTAAAAATTTTTCCTTTTTCTTGGTAGGATGAGTGGAACCATTTGTTCAATCCGAACGATTCGTAATATTATTTGGTGTCGCAAGGACCACCACCGGACATTTCAGTTATTTTTAAGCGAATCTGTTGGAGCAAGTTAGATAGCACTGCACTGTCAGTCATATTTAATGCGCTTAATTTAGCAACCACGATTTCATGCGTATTTATCTCTACCGCTGAATGTAATTTATGCCAGACTCTCCGTTTCCCACCAGTGCCATGATTTTTTACTTGCCATTCGCCTTCATCGTAGACTTGGAGCCTCGTAGAATAAATGTTTAAGTGCAGGATAGTTGCGTCATTCCTCGTTTTGAACGTGACATTAATTATTTTGACTCGTTTGCTAATGCATGAATAGTAAGGGCATGACAACAGCAGTTGAGTAAGTTTAAATTAGAATTAATAAATCCTGGCTAACCTCTCAATAATATTGAAAATACGCATTTAACCATGAAAACCGTCGTAATGGTTAAGTTGATAAATCAACGAAGTCTTCCATGATTACCCTGCTTAGTTTGATTCCATAGCTGAATAGTTTCTTCATCAATCCAGGATATTAATGAGTCACGATTGATTAAAGCTTGATTATAGATCTTAATATTTAAGTTAACCTGTTGTTTAAAGTATTAATTGAAAAGTTAGCTTTCTTATTTAGGAAATACAGCTAGTATCATAGCTGTTCCCTAGCAGAGGCAACAATGGTTCGAATTAAAAAATTACTGTGAGGGGACATAGAGTCTATGGGGTCACACAACTTAAATCAGCAAAATCGACGTCATGATAAAAAAGTTGAACAAGTCGACTGGGTTAGGCATGTTTAAAATGAAAGCAATTGTTTAATAGTAAATCATGCTGAGATTGGCTATTTGCATTCAAATTAGGAAACAAAGTCACTTCTGTACTCTATCAAAGAAAGATATAATACATGCGAAAAATTCGTCAACTCTTCATGTTTCGGTTGATTTTTTGTATGCCTGCATGATGCAAGTACATGACGACTGTTACTATTGGGTAAATTACAATAAATTTTTTTATGTAATTCGTGAGCTATTTTATGGTTTTTAATACGAAGAGATATTAGTATTAGTAATAAATGATGGTTGTGTCACTCTCTCACTTTGAAAGACTTTGTCACTTTTTTACATCGTTCATTTGTGGGGGGTGCTGAATAGGTTGCGATAATCCTTGAATCGAAACCATGCTTACCTTAAGGATGAACTAATTGAATTTATGCACGTCCAGACAGTTTTTTCCACGCCACATTATCTCGAAGGTATACAGGACTGGCGTTTTCTGCATCAACCGCTTCACCGCGTAACAAAGCATGATGAGCGAGAATAAGCATATCTTCAGATTCAGGGTAAAGCACACTACTATTGTTTATTGCTAAGTGTAGCTGACTTGCAAGTGCTGGGTAAGCAAGCCAACCTGTCCCAGCGATAGTCCATTCACCATTAACGGTTACCACGTTGCTTGTTAGTAGTTTTTTGTTAAGATCTTTCGGTGGCAGCACTGTTTCCTCAAAGGCTACATCCCAATCGCCATTCTCTTTACGCTGGTATCCGCCAAAATATATTTCATTCATGTGCGCATCAATCGCGATCAACACTCGGGTTACTTGCTTGCGACGATACGTTTGCTGTGCCATTGCCGCCATAGTTGATACACCAACCATTGGAAGATCCGCACCAAATGCTAACCCCTGAGCGATGCCTATACCAATGCGAACGCCAGTAAAGCTACCAGGTCCACGTCCATACGCTACTGCATCAAGCTGCCCCAATGTCAAATTTGCTTCTGCAAGTACGTTGTCGATCATTGGCAATATTTTTAGCGTGTGCTCTCGTGGCGCCATTTTACAACGTGTAATTACGTCATTACCAACCGTTAACGCAACGGAACAGTTTTCAACTGCGGTGTCGATAGCAAGAATTGTGTATGCCATTCATACCTCTGCTGGGGCCGGCAATGCAGCATCATTATTATTAACTATTTCGATTACAGTGAGAGACTCGCTTACTTTTTTTAATCCATAGTACGATGCATTAGGAGCAAACTCTCGTAAGAATTTTTTATCATATCACCTGTTAACTAAACTATTATCATAAAATATAAATATACCATGAAATTTTATTTTTTGATTCGAGTTCAGACAGCAAATACCAAAATAATTAACGATTAGATAACTGTTTTCGTTTTAGGCATTCCAAGTTTTATTAGTTTATGTAATGCTTTTATAATGGTGCCAATTTGCGTATGATAATTTTTAAAATCAATGTCCCTTCGAATATTTTGTGATTCGCAACATTGGTGTCCTCTCATAGAGGACGTTTATGGTAACCATACTGCATTTTCCAATTTTTATCTGAACCGCATAAGTTCTGATAACTGACCGTTAAATGACTCGGATGACGTCGTTCCTTAAAAGTTGATTTTTATTGGTAGGATGATTGGAATGGTTCGTTTAATACGAACGGTTTTGTAACATTAACCTAGTGTTGTAAGCACCAATATTTGATATTTCATTAATTCTGTGGCAGGTTGGTTTGAGCACGTTAAATAACACTTCACCGTTAGTCATATTCAATAAATTTAACTCTACAGTAATGATTCCATACGTATTTACATATACTTCTAAATGTAACTTGCACCAGACTCTCCATTTCTCATTAGTGCTATGCTTTTTTTGCTTGCCACTTGTTGTTTCTGTAGATTGGCAGCTCTGTAAAATTCATTTTTGAGTACTGAGTTATTCCTTGACTTTTCATCTTGAATGCTAAGTGAATCGTTTAAGCTCGCTTGCTAATGCATGGATAATAATGGTAGTTGAGCAAGTTTGAAAACAAAACTAATGAATTCTTGCAGACCTCTAAATGACATTAAAAATATACGTTTCACTATGAGAGTCATCGTAATGGTTAAGTAGCTAAATAAACGTGGGTCCCCCAGATTATTCTGATTAGTTTGATTATAGTGCTTCCAGTTGATTATTTTGTCGCTCAGTTTATTTATAAACCTAAATATTTAAGTGAGCCTAGCTGTTTAGAGCGTTTAGTTCCCTGATTTAGGAAATAAATCTAAGTATACGTTACTTAAAAGAGGCTATTGATTAATTTTTCACTGTAATTCTTTTAAAATTGCAGGATCTAAGATGTCCTACTAGATGACAAATCTAAGGTATTCAAACATGTATCTTCAAATGGATTGAGTATATACCTTTAGAACTAGTGACACTTCTGCCATAATGCTCGTCTATTTTATATTTATCATTGTCGACATGAATCAAGAAACTAACCTAAATGCACTTAAAGCACGATTTCGTGGATATTTTCCTGTTGTGATCGACGTTGAAACGGCAGGTTTTAACGCTAAAGCTGATGCACTTTTAGAAATTTGTGCTATTACCCTAAAAATGGATGAAGAAGGTTGGCTACAGCCAGATAAAATAATTCATTTCCATGTGGCACCTTTTCAAGGGGCTAATCTCGTTACAGAAGCGCTGAAATTTAATGGTATCCGTGATCCTTTTAGTCCTCTTCGAGGAGCTATTGATGAAAGAGATGCACTCAAGAAAATTTTTAAATTTATTCAAAAAGAACAAAAAGCACAAGATTGTCAACGTTCTATTATGGTGGCTCACAACGCTAATTTTGATCATAGTTTTGTAATGGCCGCGGCAAAGAGAAGTCAACTGAAGCGCAATCCTTTTCATCCATTCGCTACATTCGACACAGCTGCTCTTAGCGGTTTAGCATTCGGCCAAACAGTACTTGCTAAGGCCTGTAAGATAGCAGGCATTGTCTTTGATACTAACGAAGCTCATTCAGCACTATATGATACAAGGCGTACAGCAGAGCTCTTTTGTGGTATTGTTAATAAGTGGAAAAAATTGGGAGGATGGCCAGTCGTTTCTGCCGATGACCATTTCGTACAAACTCCTACGAAATAATACGTTTATAACGCGTAAAATGAATTGTGAGTTTAAATGAAAAACAAAGTTTCGCATAATATCTGGCAACTGATTGTTAAATGTAACTTGCATTTGACTTGATGTTTTTCATGAGTGGGAGGCTTTATTACTTTCCATTTTTCTTCACCGTAAAGTTTAATGCTATAGCGTTAATAGTTAAGTGATGGACGGGTCTTTTAGTACTCGTCTCGAAACCGCTTGGGTTCACTGCTAACACATGAATAATGTATGGCACACCAAAAGCAGTTAAGTAAGCTTAAAAAAATTAATAAATTTTTTTAAGCTCTTGACAGCATTGAAAATACTCCTTTAACTATGAAAACTGTCGTAATGACTAAGTTGTTAAATAAACGAAGTTTTCTATGATTGCCTACTTAGTTTGATTTCATGGCTGAATGGTTTCTTCATCAATGTAGACTGTTAGTGAGCCATAATTGATTCAAATTTAATTATAGTGCTTACAGTTAATCGTTTTGTAGCTAAGCTTATTTGTAGACTTGAATATTTAAGTTAGACTAATTATTTTGAGTGTTGATTAAAAATTTAGTCTCCTGATTTAGGGGATAAAACCGGTTACCATAAACGTTGCCTAATAGAGTTAGAAATGGTTCGAATAAAAAATTACTGGTAGGGACATTGAGCTTAAGGGATCACATAGTTCAGCGAAATTTATGTTATAATAAAAGTCTTAAAGAAGCTGATAGAACTACGTATGCCTACAATAAAAGCGATTGTCTAGTAGTGAATTATGTTGGGATTTGCTATCTGAGTTTGAGTGAGGAAAAAGAGCCATTTTAAGCTCAAGTCTCTAATTTATTCACTCCTATTTAATACGTAGTTATCATTATAAATGCTATAGTCAATTTTACAATTATTTTCGACGCATTGACCGTAAAGATAGAGGCTGTGGTTTGCCAAACGGACATTGTATTTATTGCAATTTTTAGTTGACATTGCTTAATGATTTCATATATAAAATGAATGATTTTATCATAATTTAAGCAAACAATATGATCGTGGTGGTGTTGTCTGGAGAGTTTAAAAACTGATTTTATGCCTTCAGAGTGGTGACAAATCATAATCTCTGCGTAATCGAATTAATTGAATACGTAATATATAGCAGTTCATTCGATTACTTCACCAATCTTAATGAATTTTTTATAGAGATCTTCGGTGCTGGCAGTCTGACCTGTGTAAAATTTTTAAAATATTGCTATTTTTGATAGGGAATATTTACGGCAACTATACCTCGTTTTACAATGCTGATTAGAATCGTGTAGCTCCTGGTAACTGACCGTTAAATTACGTGGATGCTCTCGTTCCTCAACAGTTGTTTTTTTCTTGATGGGATGAGTCGAACCGCTCGTTTAATACAAACGGTTTCGTAACATTGTTTGGTGTCGTGAGAACTATCAGCTAATATTTAATTGATTTTTCGCCGGGTTTGTTTAAGTAAGTTAAGCAGCACTTCATGGTCAGTCACATTTAACGCTCGTAATTTAGAAGCAATCATTCTATGCGTGTTTATATCTACCGCTAAATATAATTTGCACCAAACTCGCTGTTTCCCATTAGCACCATGTTTTTTTGCTTTCCACTCGCCTTCACTGTGGCTTTGTTACCTAATCTGAGTTGTGTGATTCCTTAGATTCAATATCCCTCCCAGCCGTTTTTTGACTCAAACTATTGCTGTCTCTGCTGTGGAACGTGTATGGTAACCGACTTTATTCCCCAAATAAAGGAACTAAATTTTTAAGCAACACTCTCAACAGTTAGGTGTGCTTAAAAATCTAGGTTTATGAATAATCCCCGCTACAAAACAACTAACTTGAAACAGTATAATCAAGCTTTAATCAATCGTGATTAACCCACATTCTGGATTGATGAAGAAGCCATTTCTCTGTAAAATTAAACTAAGTAGGGTAATCATGGGAGATTTTATTTATTTAGTGACTTAGCCGTTACGACGGTCTCATGGTTAAACGCATATATCCAATGTCATGGAAAGGTCTGCAAAGATTCATTAATTCTGTTTTTAAACTTGCTCAACTCCCTTTATGATGCCATCACTATTTATGCATTAGCGAACAAGCCAAAACGGTTAACGCTGCATTCGAGACGAGACGAAAGGAATCATTCAGCACTTAGCCATTGATTCTATGGAGTTCAACATTTACGGTGATTGTAAATGGGAAGTAAACAAAGCATGGCACTGCTGGGGAACGGCAAGTTTGGCGTAAATTATATGTAGAGGTAGATATAAATACGTATGAAATCATTGCTGTTGAGCTAAATGTATTAAATATAACTGACGGTTAAGTGTTGCATAATGTGCTCAAACAGGCCCACTGAAGAATCAACGAAATATCAGGCGATGGTGTTTGTACGACACCAGATAATGTTACTAAACCGTTTATATTAAACGAGCGGTTCCAATCATGCTATCCAGAAAAAATCAACTTCTGGAAAATAAAATTATTCGTTCAGCACTGGAAAACTAAGTATGGTGACTATAAACGTTCTCTATCAGAGAAGGCTGTTTTTTTAAATCAAAAAACTGCTCGGAAGGGGATATTGAGCCTAATGGATTACAATGCTCAGGTTGGCGGAACTGACACCATGATAAAAGTGCTAAATAAGCTGACAGAATTAGGTATGCCTAGAATGAAAGTAATCATCTAATAGTTAATTATGCTGAAATTTGCTGTCTAAACTCAAATAAGGAAATAAAATCGATGAATCCTCATATGTGCACTTCATGGATAAGACAAAGTAGTATCATGAGTATTTTGCTCACTCTATTGGGTGTCTATTTTTTGGCATCTGTTTCAACTGAAAACTTGAATTTACTGTCTCGTGTTGCTATATCAACTATGTTATCAGACGATGTTCATCACCATGAAAATACATCAAAAAAACAGAATCATTTGTGGGTTGCATACAGGATCCCTCCGAAAGCAATTTCGCTTAGTTTAGTCTCTTTACTACGCAACTGGTTTTTTTCACTTGAATGTTTTCACAATGCAACACCGAATTACGAGCTCGTTTTTGATTTCGAGTTTTCTGATGCACGCATGCGATTGAGTAGAATATATAATACATTTGAACATTGGCACGACTGGATATTAAGAAACTTCACTTTTTTCCACCGTATCTCGGGCTGGTAAAAATCCAATTTACTTTATTGCTTTATCAGTCAATCTCATGCTTAATCTAATACGCTCCCCTTGAGTCATTGTCTCAACTCTTCTGTACGCCTACATAAACGTACTGTTACGAATTATGTGCGTAGTTAGTCATGTTATTTTAGGCCCAAACTAAGATTAAAAATACTAAAATTTAACCATCGAGAGAATTGATATGCAGCTGCAATCCAAACGAAATATCGTGCTAAATCATTATCCTGCATGGACATACGTCGTACTGATGGCGGCCATTTTTATTATGTCTCTCAGCGCCTTACCCTCATGGTTTGGTGAAGAGGCAGCTGTTTTCATTAAACACCAAAATGAGCCAATTTCTCCGACATCACTATTGCATAAACTTAATACCAATAACATTCACATTAAACGTATTGATCAAAAACACAAAGACACAGTAGTCATCCTACAAAATGAAGGCAACCAAACTAAAACTAAAAAGTTATTAACGGAATTCGTGGATAAGGAAGATACTGTTACACTTGGTATGGTTTCAGCTGCTCCTAATTGGTTATTAGCAATGGGGTTTAAGCCTATCAAGTTAGGGCTCGACCTTAGCGGTGGTGTCCAATTTTTACTTGACGTGAATATGCAAGAAGTTTTTCGCTCCCATTCTGTTCAAGCAATTGATGCCATCAAATCTTACGCGCGTGAAAACCGTATTCGTGGCTTGCGTGTGCAGCCGTACGGTCTAGATGGGTTCATTATCAAAGCACCTACAGAGTCTGCTACGCATAACCTCCGCAAATACCTTCGCGAGCAATTCCCACAATTAGAAGTAAAGGTAGATCATGCTTTTACACTAACTGTTACTCTTCGAGAATCAGAAAAAGAAACATTAATAACCCTGACCATTCAACAAAATCTGCAAACTATGCGTAGACGTATTGAAGCGTTAGGTATTACTGAAGCCGTCGTTCAACGTCAAGGTGCATACCGAATTCGCATTGAATTGCCAGGTGTGCAAGATCCTGCTACGGCAAAAAATGTCATTGGTGCAACAGCAAGTCTCGCTTTCTACGAGGTTAAGCCCAACCAAGCACCTGGTACTATACTGATCCCCGATCAGCTAGGTGCCCCAGTTTACGTTAATCGCAAACCGATTCTTTTAGGTGAGCATATTGTTGATGCACGTGCGGGAATGGGTGAAATGGGAATGCCTGAGGTAAATATTTCTTTAGACGCATATGGTGGCCAAATCATGTCCTATTTTTCAGCGAAGCATATCGGCGATCAAATGGGGACTGCGTATAGCGAATACAGCCGTGATGCTACTGGTAATGTTAAGCAAACCAATACCATCATTAGTATTGCAACTATTCAGTCTCAGCTAGGTAATCGTTTTCGCATTACAGGTGTTGGACAATTCGATAAAGCCCAAAATTTAGCTTTGTTGCTACGAGCTGGTTCTCTTACCGCTCCTGTAACTATTGTTGAAGAACGTACCATTGGTCCATCATTGGGTATTGAAAACATTCAAAACGGGTTTGCTGCACTTATACTGGGCCTGGGTTTGACATTACTCTTTATGGCTGTTTGGTACCGCAAACTAGGTTGGGTCGCAAACATTGCACTCGTTATTAATATGGTGATGCTACTGGGTTTAATTGCTTTATTGCCGGGTGCTGTTCTTACGCTACCAGGTATAGCAGGCTTGGTGCTCACCATTGGTATGGCTGTTGATACCAATGTCCTTATTTTTGAACGAATAAAAGAAAAAATGCGGGAAGGCCGCAGCTTCGCACAATCTATAGACCTTGGTTTTAGTAGCGCATTTGCGACGATTTTAGATTCAAATATTACAACATTAATCTCAGCATTAACCTTATACACGATCGGTCATGGACCAATTCAAGGTTTCGCTCTCACGCTAGGATTAGGCTTACTAACTAGTATGTTCACCGGTATCTTTGTTTCTCGCGCGGTGATTAATTTATTTTGGGGTAAAGATACTCGTCATGGTGTGAGGATATAAAGATGATTAAAATGCATAATATAACAAAATGGCGTCATACCTGCAGTTTGCTTTCTTGTGTCTTTATATTGATTTCTATATGCTCACTCGCCACAAAAGGACTTCATTTCGGGTTAGATTTTACTGGTGGCATACTTAGTGAAGTAAAACTAGATCAAATTCTCATAGCAAAAGAGATCCAAGAAAAACTTGAAATGGCACTCAATCAGCCAGTATCTGTGGTGGCTGCAGGTGAGCCACATCAGTGGATACTTCGGTATGCTGCGCCTGAAAAACTGAATTCTCAACCTGAAATAAAAGCTATGCTAACCAGTTTTTCCGATCAAGTTGAAATACTTAACGTGAGTTTGGTTGGCCCACAAGTTGGACAAGAGCTCGTTGAGCAAGGAGCATTAGCGGTTCTTATCACCTTGCTAGTAATTCTTGTGTACATGAGTTTTCGCTTTGAATGGCGACTCGCTTCTGGAGCTCTTCTTGCACTTGTTCATGATGTGATGCTACTTTTAGGCTTCTTCTCTTTCACAGGCATGGAGTTCAACCTCACTGTATTTGCCGCATTATTAGCCGTCCTAGGATATTCTCTTAATGACTCCATTATTGTTTCTGATAGGATACGTGAGCTCTTAAAAGCTAACGTTACATTACCAATCGCTGAACTCAATAATCGCTCGATTTTGTTTACATTATCTCGAACATTGATTACCTCGGGCACAACATTGATTTCTGTTGGTTCCTTATGGTTATTGGGTGGAGAGCCACTGTGTGGGTTTTCAATCACGATGTTTATTGGTATTATTACAGGTACCTGGTCCACTATGACAGTCGCCACCATTATTCCTGAATTAACGAAACTTGGACCTCAGCATTATATGTCATCAAAGATTTCTGATACGCCTTAGGTGACTGTTTTTATGAGCAGGATTAGTTTCTCAATTTTAGTTCAAATAATCAATCTCAGCATACTTAGCTTTGTCAGCTTATGGAACACTTTTATCGTGGTGTAAATTTTTTTAACTTGAACATTGTGATTTTTTAGGGTGTATGTTCCTCCCAGTAGTTTTTTGGCTCGAACTATTGCTGTTTCTGATAGGGAGTATTGATGGCAATCACATTGCGTTTCCTAATGCTTATGTAAACCGCATAGTTTTCAGTAATTGACTGCTAAATGGTACGAATGATCTTATTCCCCAGGAATGGCTCATTTTTTTGGTGGAATGATTGAATCCGCTCGCTTAATACGAGCGGTTTCGTAATATTGTCTGGTGTCATAAGTTCTATCTCCTGATATTTCATTGATTCTATGACGGATCTGTTTGAGTAAATTAGGGAAAAATTCACCTTGGTCAGATGTGGTGCACTTAACTCAGCAGTAATTATTTTATGCATATTTATATCTGCCGCTAAATGTAACTTGCGTCAAACTTGCCGTTTTCCATTAGTGCCATGCTTTTTTACTTACCATTCGACTTCACCGTAGACTTTGAACCTCGTAAAATTAATGATTAAGCGCTGAATGGTTCCTCTAGTTTTCATTTTTAATGCAGTATGAACCGTTTTGGCGCTCTTGCTAATGCATGAATAGTGAGGGTATGGCAACGGTGGTTAAGTTAGTTTGAAAACAGAATAAATGAATTTTTCATTAATCCAGCATGTGAGTGAGCCATGGCGGATTAAAGCTTGATTATACTGCTTCTAGTTAGTTTTTTTGTCGTGAAGCTTGTGCATAGATGTGAATATTTAAGTTAGCCTAGCTGTTTAGAGCGTAAATTAATGATTTAAAAATAAAATTACTTACAATATAATATGTACCTGCTCATAGGCTTGTTTGCAGTTCACGATCAATGTACATTTAAAGTTATTTTTGATAAAACACACTAAAATTTAAATGTGAGCATGACGAGAGCCAATTATGCCAATGTATGTAGTGGGACATAAAATCCCAGATTCCGATTCAATTTGTGGCGCAATTGCGCTTGCGTACCTTAAAAACCAAATTAATGAGCCAGCTGTAGCTAGTCGCTTAGGTAATATTCCTCCAGAAACTGCATTTATTCTTGAACATTTTGGTGTCGATGCACCTGAGCTAAAACTTAGTTACGCAGGTGAAGAAGTTTATATTGTTGACCATTCAGAATTAACTCAAGCACCAGATGATATTGCTCAAGCAATTATTGTTGGTATTGTTGATCATCATAAATTGGGTGACTTAACGACAGCTACACCGCTTGAGTGCTGGATCCGTCCCGTTGGTTGCTCAAATACAGTTATCAAAATGATGTTCGATTTTTTTAATGTTGTAATTCCAAAAGATATAGCAGGCATTATGCTGGGAGCGATCCTTAGTGACACCATTATATTTAAATCACCGACATGTACTACTGCAGATATCCGTTGTGTTGAAGAGCTTGCTAAAATTGCTGGCATCAAAGATTTTAAAGCACTGGGTATGGAAATGTTTATGGTGAAGTCCTCAATTGCAGACACATCAGCACGTGATCTTGTTATGCGTGACTTCAAGGATTTTAACATAAATGGTTATTTTATAGGTATCGGTCAACTTGAGGTAGTTGATCTTTCGGTTTTCGATGAAATTAAAATTGAACTTGAAGTTGGTATTATGACGTTAAAAAATGAAGGTTATCGCCACTCTGTGATATTACTTCTAACTGACATAATTAAAGAAGGCTCTGAATTACTAGTTGTATCAGATGATATAACTATTATCGAGCGTGCGTATGGCAAAGCAATAAAAAATGGTCGAGTGTGGCTTGATGGCGTATTGAGCAGAAAAAAACAAGTTGTTCCACCACTACAAAATACCTTTCGCATACGCGAAGGTCTCATGTAGTGGTTATAATTGTGAGCTCTTTTAACTTACTAACTTTATAGGACATGTATGCAATAAATTGAGCATAGTATAATGTACTTTTTTCACATAGAAATTATTGTGGCTAACGTTGATGTTAAGTGCTATTTTATCAGTAAACTAGTGTAGCTCTAAAGGCACGGTAGAAGCTATGGCCAACATATATGCTACTGTTTGTTGCCAGTAATGCAGCCATTAGACCTTCCAGGTTACATATACCTACAAAGCTTATTATACTAGTATGCGTGAAAATTTAAATTGAAGAAAATTATTACGAACGTATTTGGTTGCTATAAAAAATAAATGTTAAGAGGAAGAATTTAACTTTGCATACTCGTTTAAAAGGATTTAATAAAAAAATAAAATATGAAATATTAACAAAAAAGCATGATAGCATCATTAATAAATTCATGAAACATAAGTATTACATTACTGTGTAAATCACAGTCAATTTATTAAAGATGGAACATAATTTTAAAAAATATTAAGATTAACTATTACAAGCTTCTTCATTAAAATATCTAATTGAGTGATTTCACTTCAATAAAAGCTTATTTTAGTATAATAAACAAATAAAGTAGCAATTACCATCCGGTAATTTCACGTAATGCTTTACCAATATTAGCAAGGCTGTTAACGATCTTAACTCCCGCAGCTTCTAGCACTTCACATTTACCTTCTGCTGTACCTTTACCACCAGAGATGATTGCACCAGCGTGGCCCATGCGTTTGCCAGGAGGAGCAGTAACACCTGCAATGTAAGAAACAACTGGTTTAGTTACGTTAACTTTGATGTAAGCTGCTGCTATTTCCTCAGCTGTACCACCAATCTCTCCTATCATAATAATCGCTTCAGTTGCTGGATCTTTTTCGAACATCTTCAAAATATCTATAAAATTTGAACCAGGAATAGGGTCACCACCAATACCAACACAAGTAGATTGGCCAAAACCTTCATCGGTTGTTTGTTTGACCGCTTCATAAGTTAATGTTCCTGAGCGGGAAACAATACCGACATTACCAGGCTTATGAATGTAACCAGGCATGATGCCCATCTTACATTCACCAGGAGTAATAACGCCTGGACAGTTAGGACCAATCATACGAATTCCGGCAACATCAAGCTTAACCTTGACTTGGAGCATATCTAGCGTTGGAATACCTTCAGTGATAGTTACTATAAGTTTAACGCCTGCATCTATAGCTTCAAGAATTGCATCTTTACAGAATGATGCAGGTACATAGATAACAGATGCTATTGCACCCGTTGCCTCCACTGCGTCAGCCACAGTATTAAATACTGGAAGACCAAGGTGGATTGAACCGCCTTTACCTGGAGAGACTCCACCAACCATTTGCGTGCCATACTCAAGCGCTTGCTTCGAATGGAACGTACCCTGGCCACCGGTAAAGCCCTGACAAATAACTTTGGTATCTTTATTGATCAAAATAGACATTATTTGCTCTCCGCTGCAGCAACAACTTTATTCGCTGCTTCAGCCAGTGAAGTCGCAGTAATAATGTTCAAACCACTTTCAGCAAGTTTTTGAAGCCCAAGTTTTGCATTGTGACCTTCTAATCGAACAACAACTGGTACTTTAACACCCACTTCTTCTATTGCACCAATAATACCGTCTGCAATAAGATCACAACGAACGATACCGCCGAAGACATTAACTAAAACTGCTTTCACATTATTGTCAGAAAGAATGATCTTGAATGCTTCTGTAACACGTTCTTTCGTAGTGTCACCACCAACATCCAAGAAGTTTGCAGGACTACCATTGTGTAGGTTAACAATATCCATTGTACCCATCGCTAGGCCTGCACCATTAACCATGCAACCAATGCTTCCATCTAGTGCAACGTAGTTTAGTTCCCACTGAGCCGCATGCACTTCACGTGCATCGTCCTGACTAGGATCATGCATTTCACGAATTTTTGGTTGACGATAAATTGCATTACTATCAATAGTCAACTTTACATCTAGGCAATGTAGATTACCTTTATCATTAATAACCAATGGGTTAACTTCAACCAAGGCTACATCGTATTCAATGAATAGTTTGGCAATTCCCATAAAAATTTGGGTGAACTGTTTAATTTGCTTGCCTTGCAACCCAAGTTTGAATGCTAGCTGACGACCTTGATATGGTTGGGGACCTACGAATGGATCGATTGCAGTTCTATGGATAAGTTCCGGTGTTTTTTCCGCAATTTTTTCAATGTCTACACCGCCTTCAGTTGATGCCATAAAAATAACACGATAAGTATCACGGTCAATAATCGCACCTAAATAAAGCTCTTTCGCGATGCTTGTGCATTTTTCAACTAAAATTTTGCTAACCAGTTGACCATGTACATTTGTTTGGTATGTTACTAGGTTTTTACCTAGCCAGTTCTGTGCAAATTTTTTGATGTCTTCTTTGATGCTAACAAACTTTACACCGCCTGCTTTCCCGCGTCCACCAGCGTGTACCTGACATTTTACAGCCCACTTTTTGCCACCAATTTTATCAGCAGCTTCAACGGCTTCTTGGGGAGTATCGCAGGCGTACCCTTCAGATACTGGTAGCCCGTATTCAGCAAATAACTGTTTTGATTGGTATTCGTGCAGATTCATGATATTCTATCCGTGTCAGTATCCATTATATTGATTTAATTTTGCTTTTTATACAGTGGGTATGCTCCCCCAGTATACCGACAAAATCTGAACTACTTATATGTCAAGTAGCAAACGCATTGGGTCTTCTACAAGCGTTTTAATCGCCACCAAAAACCCAACAGACTCACGCCCATCGATCAAACGATGATCATAAGAAAGGGCAAGGTACATCATTGGAAGGATGTTAATCTGAGCATTGATTACCATCGGACGTTCTTGGATTTTATGCATACCAAGAATGGCCGCTTGAGGTGGGTTAATGATTGGTGTCGACATTAGCGATCCAAAAACCCCCCCATTCGTAATAGTAAAGTTACCTCCTGTCAAATCGTCCACAGTCAACTTACCATCCCGGCCTTTAATTGCTAATTCTTTGATGCTTTTTTCGATGTCCGCAAGACTTAAACGATCACAGTCTCGAAGCACTGGTGTCACCAAACCACGAGGGGTTAACACAGCCACGCTCACATCAAAGAAATTATGGTAAACGATTTCATCCCCATCGATAGAAGCATTTACTTCCGGATAACGTTTTAATGCTTCAACAACCGCTTTTACATAGAAAGACATGAAACCTAATCGAATACTGTGACGTTCCTTGAATATATCTTTGTACTGCTTACGAATATCCATTATTGGCTTCATGTTCACTTCGTTAAAGGTTGTTAGTAGCGCGGTGCTATTCTTAGCTGCCAGTAATCGTTCCGCAATACGCTTCCGTAAACGCGTCATTGGTACACGTTTTTCGCTGCGATAACCAAAAGACAGTGTTTCTTTTTTCTCTTGAGGTTTCGTTGCGTTTACATCAGCTTGCTTAATAACAGCGCCAATATCTTCACGTGTAATACGCCCACCAACACCGGTACCTTTTACTTGTGTTGGCCGCAGATTATTACCCGCCAACAAGCGACGTGCCACAGGACTCAGAGTATCATTTTGCTCTGAAGTCAGAGAAGCTGTGTGTCTTTTATTTGGTGATGATTCAGACGACGCCGGTACATCTTGTGTGGGTTCACCCGCGACAGTTCCTTTCTTGATTCTCGCGAGTAGCTGTTTGGACAGTACTGTCGCACCTTCTTCTTCAAGAATAACTTCCAGAACACCGTCTTCAGGTGCTGGTACTTCAATAATTACTTTATCAGTTTCAATATCGACTAAAACATCTTCTCGAGAAACAGTATCGCCCGGATTTTTGTGCCAAGTAGCAATTGTTGCATCCACAACAGACTCAGGTAAGTCAGGAACCAGAATTTCGATTGTCATATCATTGTTTTCCTTAGCTTTCTAGTTCTTAATTTAAAGTAAGCGCATCTTCAATCAACGCCTTTTGTTGTTTTAAGTGGACAGACATATAGCCGACAGCTGGTGATGCAGATGCAGCACGCCCCGCATAACTTAGCGTTGCGTCAGCTGGGATCACCATTCGCAAATTATGTTGGCTACTGTACCAAGCGCCTTGATTTTGAGGCTCTTCCTGACACCACACAAAATCTTTAGCATTAATGGACTGACTTATAGCCGCTTGTAAGTCCTCTTTCGGGAACGGATACAATTGCTCAATACGCACAATAATTATATTTTTAATGTTTTCTTTGCGTCTTACTTCAAGTAAATCGTAAAATACCTTGCCAGAACACATAACAACACGTTTAATTGTATGAGGATCTAGCTCGTCAATTTCACCAATTGCAGCTTGAAAATTACCATTAGCCAGTTCTTCAAGTGAAGATGTGCATAACGGATGACGCAGCAATGATTTAGGTGACATAATCACAAGTGGACGACGCATTGGACGAAGTACTTGGCGACGAATCGTGTGATAAATCTGTGCGGGTGTTGATGGCACACAAACTTGCATATTTTGTTCCGCACAAAGCTGTAAGTAGCGTTCTAAACGTGCGGATGAGTGTTCTGGACCTTGACCTTCATAACCATGTGGTAACAGCATGGTCAATCCGCACATACGACCCCACTTTTGCTCACCAGAGCTAATGAATTGATCAATGACAACCTGAGCACCGTTAGCAAAATCACCAAACTGAGCCTCCCAGATGGTCAAACCGCACGGCTCTGCCGTGGTATACCCATACTCAAATGCAAGTACCGCTTCTTCTGATAATACAGAGTCAAACACTTGGAATGGACCTTGTTTGTCATGAATATTTGCAAGGGGAATATAAGTACTTGCATCAATTTGATTATGTAACACTGCATGACGATGGAAAAATGTCCCTCGCCCTGAATCTTGACCACTGATACGAATACGCTTTCCTTCGTCTACAAGTGTTGCATAGGCTAACGACTCTGCCATGCCCCAGTCGAGTGCTTTTTCACCATCCGCCATTAATATTCGATCTTTATAAGGTTTATCAACACGACTGTGAAGTTTGTGACTTTTAGGATACTGACATAGGCGATGACCTAACTCACTCAGACGCTTCATATTAAATGTATTTGGCCATTCAATTGTCCAGTCATGCCCAAGGTAAGGCGACCAGTCAGCAGAGTGAAGTGTCATTGGACGGTATTCTTTCGCCACATGCTCACCACGATCCAAAGCGTCTCTGTATTCATTAACGAGGTAAGTTGCCTTTTCAAGATTAGCAACCCCTTGATCAGACAAAACATCTGCATAAATTTTACGTGGTGTTGGGTGTTTTTTAATTTTTTGATACATTAATGGCTGAGTAGCATTTGGTTCATCAGCTTCATTGTGACCATGGCGACGATAGCACACCAAGTCAATAACAACATCACGTTTAAAGGTATTACGATAATCCAAGGCTAAGCGCGCTACAAACACGACGGCTTCAGGATTATCTGCATTTACATGCAAAATAGGAGCTTGAATCATCTTTGCAATATCAGTACAATACTGTGTTGAGCGCATATCATGTGGGTTCGATGTTGTGAAACCAATTTGGTTATTGACAACGATTCGAACAGTACCACCAACACAATAACCACGAGCTTGTGACATGTTAAATGTTTCTTGCACTACACCTTGTCCCGCGATTGCAGCGTCACCATGGATGGTAATTGGCAATACCGTTGAGCCATCTTTATCGCCTAGACGATCTTGACGTGCCCGGACTGAACCAATAACCACCGGGTTTACAATTTCTAGGTGTGATGGGTTAAAAGCCATGACTAAGTGAACATTTCCACCTGGTGTTGCAAAGTCACATGAAAAACCTTGGTGATATTTAACATCCCCTGTTCCCCATAATTCACCGGGTTTACCAGCAAACTCATCAAACAGTTCTGACGGCTTTTTACCTAAAACATTGACTAGCATGTTTAAACGACCGCGGTGAGCCATACCTATAACGACTTCTCTCATTCCATTCGCTCCCGCTTGGCGAATAATTTCTTTCACCATCGGAATAAGTGCATCACCACCTTCAAGAGAAAAACGCTTAGCACCAGGAAATTTTGCTCCTAAATAACGCTCTAACCCTTCTGCAGCAGTTAATTCTTCAAGTAAGGTTAGTTTTTCTCCAGTCGAAAATTCTGGCTGACCCACAATAGACTCGATACGTTGCTGTAGCCAACGTTTTTCTTCGGTATCAGTGATGTGCATATATTCAGCCCCAATAGCACCACAGTAAGTTTTATTGAGAGCAGCATATAAAGCGAAAAGTTTCATATTCTTTTGTCCAATTGCAAAAGAACCTACGTTAAATGTCTTTTCGAAATCATCTTCATTGAGAGAGTGAAATGACGGCTCCAAATCGGGGATTTGATCGCGGTGCCAAATACCTAATGGATCTAAGTTTGCTTGTTGATGTCCTCTAAAACGATAAGCGTTGATAAGTTGCAATACTTTAACCTGTTTAGCATCTACATCTGGGTCACTAATTGATGCACTATTGTACGCTGTTTTGGTAGCGAGCCTCCTAAAATAGTCACGAACTTTAGAGTGAGTTTGCTCTGGTACTTTACCATTCACAACTGGTAATGTATCAAAAACTGCTTGCCATTCGTTATCAATAGACTTGGGGTCATTGAGGTATAGTTCGTAGAGATCTTCTACGTAAGTTGCATTGGCGCCAGCCAAATGAGAAGACTTAATCCAAGCCTTCATCACGCCATTTTGCATTGTTATCCCTTAACCACTTAGTGTTATGTGTTATAATATGACAGGGATTATCCGGTCTCCTTTAAAATTCTCTTTCAGAAAATTTATAATTTTTCTTTGGTTCATTCATAAATTAGATAGCTCTTTTAAGCAACATTGAGCGAATGTTACCAATTGCTTTTGTTGGGTTAAGTCCTTTAGGACAAACATCTATACAGTTCATTATACTATGACAGCGGAAAACACTAAAAGCGTCGTCCAAATCTGATAAGCGTTTATCTGTCGCGGTATCTCGACTATCAATAAGCCAGCGATATGCCGCTAGAAGACCAGCCGGTCCAATGAATTTGTCTGGATTCCACCAAAAAGATGGACATGCTGTTGTACAACACGCACACATGATGCACTCATAGAGACCATCAAGGTGAGCTCGCTCATCAGGTGACTGAAGATTTTCACGCGACGACGGCATTCCATCGTTGATCAAAAATGGTTTGACGCGCTCATAGTTTTGATAGAACTGTATCATGTCGACAATTAAATCTCGTATTACTGGTAAGCCAGGTAGAGGTCGAATAATAATGCTCGATTTATCTGCTAGTGTAGAAAGTGGAGTCACACAAGCAAGACCATTCTTACCATTCATGTTAATGCCATCAGAGCCACAGACACCTTCACGGCATGAGCGACGAAATGCCAATGTTGAGTCTTGCTCTTTTAATAAAATCAATGCGTCTAGTACCATTATGTCAGAATCATCTGGCACTTCAAGGGTGTATTCTTTCATGTGCGGTGCATCATCAACATCGGGATTATAACGGTATACAGAAAAATTAAATGTCATGATTAGCTACCTTTTTTAGTATACACGCACTTTAGGTGGGAATGTCTCGCGATGAATTGGTGTCATGTTAACATTTCGCTTGGTCATCTCTTCTGTTTCTGGGTTGTAAATAGTATGACACAACCAGTTAGCATCATCCCGATCTTGGAAATCAAAACGTGCATGTGCGCCACGGCTTTCGGTACGGTAATTTGCGGCAACTGCTGTCGCGCAGGCTGTTGCTAATAAATTTTCTAGTTCAAGGCATTCAATGCGCTGAGTATTAAACTCACTAGATGTATCATCTAAGCATGCTTCTTGAAGACGTTCACGAATTATTTTAAGTTCTTCTAACCCCTTCGCCATAGCATCACCTTCACGGAATACTGAAAAATTATTGTGCATGCAAGACTGGAGATCTTTACGTATTTGAACCGGATCTTCACCTTGTTGTGTTAGATTCCAACGGTTAACTCGATCCAAAGATGCCTCAATGTCTGATTCCGATGCATCACGAACTTCAACCTGAGTCAACAAAGTTTCACCGAGGTGTAGACCTGTTGCTCGTCCAAATACAATAAGATCAAGCAGTGAATTACCGCCAAGACGGTTTGCTCCGTGAACAGAAACGTTGGCAATTTCACCACATGCGAATAAGCCTTGAATTTCTACATCATTACCATGCAGGTCTTGCTTAATCACTTGTCCTGAAATTTGAGTTGGAACACCTCCCATCATATAGTGGCAAGTTGGGATAACAGGAATTGATTCTTTAATTGGATCAACGTGCGCAAATGTACGAGATAGCTCAAGAATGCCAGGAAGACGCGCTTCAAGCACATCTCTACCAAGGTGATCAAGTTTAAGCTTAAGATGTGGGCCCCATGGGCCATCACACCCTCGGCCTTCTCGGATTTCGACCATCATCGAACGTGCAACCACATCACGACCAGCCAGGTCTTTTGCATTAGGAGCATAACGCTCCATGAAGCGTTCGTTATTTTTATTCAGCAAGTACCCTCCTTCACCGCGGCAACCTTCTGTAACAAGGACGCCTGCACCAGCAATACCTGTTGGGTGGAACTGCCACATTTCCATATCTTGTAATGGCACGCCAGCACGCAGAGCCATACCTATACCGTCACCAGTGTTGATGTGAGCGTTAGTGGTAGATTGGTAAATGCGACCAGCGCCGCCAGTTGCAAGGATAGTTGCCTTAGCTTTGAAATAATAAATTTCACTATTTTCCATACACATGACGGTAGCGCCAACTATTACATCATCTTGATTTTTAACCAAATCTAAAGCATACCATTCAGAAAAAATAGTTGTTTTATTTTTTATATTTTGTTGATAAAGCGTATGAAGCAACGCGTGACCTGTACGATCAGCAGCCGCCGCTGTACGTACCGCTTGCTCACCACCGAATGCTTTTGATTGGCCACCAAAGGGTCGCTGATAAATGCTGCCATCTTCGAAACGAGAAAATGGTAAGCCCATTCTTTCGAGCTCAATGATTGATTGAGGTCCTGTTTTGCACATGTATTCGATTGCGTTTTGGTCACCTATATAATCCGATCCCTTAACGGTGTCATACATGTGCCATTCCCAATTATCTTCATGGGAATTACCAAGCGCTACTGTGATTCCACCTTGTGCAGAAACAGTATGTGAACGTGTTGGAAATACTTTAGACAGCAAAGCACAAGATAAACCTTCTTCAGATATTTGCAATGCAGCACGCATGCCTGCACCACCAGCCCCGATGACAATTGCGTCAAATTCTTTAATTAGCATACTCACTTAAACTCTCCACAATACGCAAAAGCCGGTTAATAGATAGATAAACAATAAAACAACAATACCAAACTGCATCAACACGCGAAGAAGCGTAGGCTTAATGTAGTCAGTAAGCACTTGCCACATGCCTATCCATGCATGGATAAGTACGCAAATCAAAGCCAGCATAGTAAACGCTTTATTCCATGTCTGACCCCAAAATTCGAACCAGATCTGACCAGACAACTCAGGACCAAAAGCAAAACATCCAACCATATACAGAGTATATAGTGTCATAATAATGGCAGTAGCACGGATCATAATAAAATCATGCACACCGCTTCCACCGAAAGAAGATACATGTTTTACCATACTAAAATCCCCGCGAACACTGACAACAATAAGGTTACACTAAAAGTAACTTGTGCACTCAACGTGCCAGCTTCAAGTGTTTCAAAACACTTCATATCCATCAAGATGTGGCGAATACCGCCAACAATGTGATAAGCCAATGCTGTGAGGATGCCCCACAGAATAAATTTAGCAAAGAAGCCATCTATAAAATTTGCAGCAGATTCGAAACCACTAGGGGATGAAAGAGATAGGCTTAAAATCCATAGTAGGATAGCAACCGATATTAAAGTAATAACACCAGATACACGGTGCGTAATAGACGCAATTGCTGTAATTGGGAACCTAATGGTATGAAGGTCTAGATTTACCGGTCTTTGCTTCGTTACTTTCATGATATATACTCAATCAACTTGAAGATACAGAGGCGAAAAACTGAGACTGATTATTTACTTTGAACGTTAAATAGCCTGTAATCTTTGAAATGGTCCCAGTAAATAATTGTATAATAGCCTCTTTAAACCAATGTTGATTTTTGTAGTACACACTGGTGCTTGACTGCTCATTCATTATCTGCCATAGCTGCTTTAACGGGTTGAGATCTGAGTTATAAAGGGGAGGGAAATAATGAAGCTTAATCTTAAGAATGAATACTGCGTTTTTGACGAAATTACTTCGATGATATGCCGTTTTATCGAGAACAATATGGAGCTGATGAGTTGGTGGACAATTTTTTCTTAGTTTGCTAGAAAAATGAGTGATATGTGCACTGGTTATTGCCTTATAAGTGTTGACTAAGGGATCCTTAATATCGCTAAAATCTAAGTCTTGCATAATATTATTATGACTGCGAATACTCACCGCTTCAAGGACTTTATTTTTCGATTTACGTATCCATTCATACGTTATTTGTGTCGCTTGTATTGGGTGAATGGTGTCAATGAATAAACTGGATGCTTCCTTAGTATAAACGGTTTTTAATGCATCATAGTGATAAGTAAAATTTTCTTGTTTTTTTGCATCAAACTGATGTGGAATCTCTTTCGCCATATTGTCATTGGATGTATTATGCTGATGCCACTGGTTCGTTATTGTTACCATGTGTTTCACTACAAATTGCTCATCAACATTAAAAAGAGTTTGATGGGTATGGGGGTAAATAAACTCGCTGAGGTTCTCAATAAAGGTTATTATCCGGGAGGCATGAAAGTGACTGCTTGTGTTATTATTTTTAAGTTTTAGTGTTACAAATTGCTTATGATTTTTGAGGTGACGTAGAGCTGTTATTGCATGAATACGTAGAACTTTAGAAATCATGGCAGTATTCCAACCTTAGAATATAAGAAGTATTGCATTTATGCAGCCATATACTTAGCTATCACGAGCCTTATCATGCTGGATTTCAAGTTTTTATTTTTGACTTTTAGTTTAGGAAAACTGCCACAGCTATAATATGGTTCTGAACCATTAAGAGATCCAGCATCTTCAATGCTTATGAGTGTAGTACACTCATAAGCATTGAGCAATTATTATCAGACTTTCTGATATTATATCTCGTTACAGCGTCTAGACTCATAATATCTTGATTATTCGTGACGAATGCTATTGCCATTTACTTCTATTTATGCTGCGCTTTACGCTGAAAAATATTATATAAAGCCTTAAATATCTCGGCTTTCTATAATATTCAGAGACCTTCAGCAAAGTATATGCCCTGCAACATTTAAGCATAAATTAATAAAATTAATGGAAGTACCGAAACCGAGCATTAACTTAAACTACATATATTTGTTATGCTTGCACGTACCCGACAAAGTTCACTTCTCTAAATTGACATCTTATTCAGCGCTCGGTACAACAATGTTGTTTGTATCCAGAATAGGATTCTATAATATTAAAGGTGGATATTATGACTGATCAGAAAGCTATCCTGCAAATAGAAGGGAAAGCACCTATTGAACTGTCGATTAAAGGAGGCACAGTAGGTCCAAAAGTTATTGACGTACGGACGTTAGGAACACATGGATTTTTTACATTTGATCCAGGATTTGTTGTAACTGCATCATGTAACTCGCAAATTACATACATTGATGGTGATGCTGGGGTCTTATTGCACCGAGGGTACCCAATTGATCAATTAGCTAATAACGCAGATTACTTAGAAGTTTGTTATATCCTTATGTATGGGGAAGTACCCACCCGCCAGCAATATACAGAATTTCGTCGAGTTGTAAGTCGTCACACAATGGTTCACGAACAAATTGCCAGTTTTTTTCGTGGTTTCCGTCGTGATGCACATCCAATGGCGGTTATGGTCGGTGTGGTTGGTGCGTTGGCAGCATTTTATCACGACTCACTCGATGTCAATAACGAAGTTCACCGCGAGATCACTGCATATCGTCTACTCTCTAAAATGCCGACCTTAGCGGCGATGTGTTATAAATACTCAATTGGTCAACCATTTATCTACCCACGCAATGACTTAGATTATGCTGAAAACTTCTTACACATGATGTTTGCGACCCCATGTGAAAGATATGACGTAAACCCAATACTGGCTCGAGCAATGGATAAAATTTTTACGTTACACGCTGATCATGAACAAAATGCATCCACGTCTACAGTGCGTTTAGCAGGCTCTTCTGGTGCTAACCCATTTGCATGTATTGCCGCTGGTATTGCATCTCTTTGGGGACCAGCACATGGTGGTGCTAATGAAGCCTGTTTGAAAATGCTAGAAGAGATAGGTTCGGTGGAAAACATTCATGAATACATTGAACGAGCAAAAAACACAAATGATCCATTCCGTTTAATGGGTTTCGGTCACCGTGTGTACAAAAGCTATGACCCGCGTGCTACAGTGATGAATGAAGCATGTCATGAGGTTCTTAAAGAACTGGAAATCAATGATCCATTGCTAAATATTGCAATGGAGCTTGAGCGAATTGCTCTTTCAGACCCGTATTTTATTGAGAAGAAACTGTACCCAAATGTCGATTTTTATTCAGGTATTACCTTGAAAGCAATTGGTATCCCGATGTCTATGTTCACTGTGATTTTTGCGATGTCTCGCACTATTGGTTGGATTGCACATTGGAACGAAATGCATGAAGATCCGCAAAATCGTATTGGTCGTCCTCGTCAGCTCTACACTGGTTATGCTAAACGTAATTTCAAGCCTCTTGACGAGCGTGATTAATTGCAATGTTTGTTGTATATGTGTTACATGTAAACGTCGCATATGCGACGCATTTTGAATGCGATGCATCAATATTTATACCGGATTATCAATATCAATAAAGGTCACATCAATCCCATGGTTGCTAGACAACCATTCACCCAAGGCTTTCACGCCGTATCGTTCTGTAGCGTGATGGCCAGCCCCAAAATAATGAATTCCTTGTTCACGTGCTGAAAATGTTGTTCGTTCAGATACTTCACCAGAAATAAAGGCATGAAGCCCTTTACTAGCAGCAAGATCAATAAAGCCCTGACCTCCTCCGGAAGACCATCCAACACGTTTAATGTCATTAAAAATCCTTCCATCAATATACAGAGGCATACGATGTAGACGTTGCTGAATATGCGCAGTGAAGGCAGTTACCGACATTGGTTTACTCATCTCGCCCCAAATTGCAACAGACTGTGGATTTCCGTCTTCCATGCTACCTTTAATGTCGATCTCCAATAATGCTGCAAGTTGTGTATTATTACCTACTTCTGGATGCACATCGAGCGGAAGGTGATAGGCATAAAGGTTTATATTATTTTCAATTAAGGCTTTAATTCTACGAAATTTCATGCCTTTCAACGGTTCAGGTTCACCACGCCAAAAGTAACCATGATGGACCAATATTGCATCAGCAGTATGGCTAATCGCTTCGTCAATTAGCTCCTGACAGGCCGTCACACCTGTGACAATCTTCTTTACGTTCGATGTTCCTTCAACTTGCATGCCGTTGGGGCAATAATCCTTTATGACATGGGTCTTCAAAAATACGTTGAGAAGCGTTTCCAATGTAAAATTATTCATGTGCATCCTAAATGGCGGAAAAAGTACGAAGAGTCATCTTATTGTATATTCAATAAATATAAAGATGCAGGTTTGAGAACCTGAAATTTATTATTGGCTCAGGACGTCAAAGAGGCTTTGTTTACTGAACCTGGGAACTACATTAGTAATTTACATGTTAAAAGCTAGGTTTACTTAAATATCTAGGTCTATGGGTAAACTTCGCTATAAAACAACCAACTGGAAGTAGTATAATTAAATTTGAATTAATCGTGACTCACTAGCATTCTGGATTAATGTAGAAGTTATGTAGCTATAACATCAAACCGAGCAAGATAGTTGTGGAAAATGTCGTTTATGTAATGGCTTAGCCAATACGATGGATTTCATGGCTAAACTAGCATTTTCAATGCCATTGAAAGGTTTGTAAGGATGTATTAGTGCTATTTTTAAACTTGTTCAACTACCTTTATTATGCCCCCATTATTAATGCATTAGCAAGCACGCCAAAATGGTTCACATCCGTGCCTGAGGCGAAGCTTAAAGGAATCATCCAGCACTTAGCTATTGATTGTATGGGGCTGAGAGTCTACGGTAAGGGTAAGTAATACGTAGAAAAGTATGGTATTTATGAAAACGTCAAATTTGGTGCAAGTCACATTTAGCGGTAAATATAAAGACGCATGAAATCATTGCTGTTGGGTTAAGTGCATCAAATATGATGAACGATTAAACAATCGTTTTTGTTTTAGGCATACCTAGTCCGGTCAGTTTATTTGATGTTCCTATTATGGCGTAAGTCTCGTTAATCTGAGAAGTATGATTTCTTAAACTCAATGTCCCGCCAAATAGTTTTTTGATTCAAAACATTGCCGTCTCTGATAGGGAACGCTTATAGTAAACATACCCTGTTTTTCAATGCTGCTTGGAATCGTCTAATTTTTGGCATGGACCGCTAAATTACGTGAATGACCTTGTTCCCTAAAAATACTCCTTTTCTTGGTGGTCTGCCTAGGCTTGCTCGTTTAATGCGAAGGGTTTCGTAACATGGTCTGGTGTCACAAGCGCCATCGGCTGATATTTCATTCATTTTTGGCGGTCTGTTTGAGTAAGCTAAGTAGCACTTCACTGTCTGTTATATTTGATGCACTTAACTCAGCAGTAATAATTGTATGCGTATTTATATCTACCGCTAAATGTAACTTGCGTGAGATTCTTCGTTTCCTATGAGGACCATGCTTTTCTGCTTCTCATTTTCCTTCACCGTAGACGTTAAGTCCAGTAAAATGCATGGCTAAGTGCTGTATGCTTCCTTTATTTTTCGTCTTGAACGTGACGTTAATTGTTTTGGTTCGCTTGTTAACGCATGAATAGTGAGGGTATGACAATGGCAATTGAGTAAATTTGAAGACAGAATTAATGAATTTTTAATGGCATTAAAAATACGCATTTAACCATGAGCAAGGGGGGTAAATCGCTAAATAAAGGAGGTTTTTTTATGATTACCCGGCTTAGTTTGACTCCATAGCTGAATAGCTTCTTGATCAATCTAGAATGTTAGTGAGCCCCAAGTGATTAAAGCTTGATTATGCTGCTTTCAGCTAGCTGTTTAGAGTGTAGCTTAATAATTTAGTTCCCTCATTTAGGAAGTACAGTATACACAGGTCCAGGATAAAAGTACTAGATTGAGCATTGTGAACACTGACGATGCTGTTGTAAGCTGCCTGGTAAGTCCTTCAGCTTGTATATGCTTAAATAGCTTGTCCGGCAAATATAGCAGAGCACATTGTCAAACTTGCTATGAATAATGCTGTGTATACTCAACGCATGGAAAGAAAAAAATTAACTTTGCATGCGTGCTTAAAATGACTTAATCGGGGAATAATCAGATACATAAAATCAAGAGTAATGCATAAATAGTCTGTACGTGTATTGAATGATAGTATTACCTCTAAACCATAATCAACTTATTGAATGCATGATCGTATAGTTTTACAATTCTTAATTGAAATAGTTTTTATTGCTGCTTAAGTCGTACACTTTTTCTGATTTTTATCTAAACGATACTATCAGGTATTGGGAGTATGATAGTTATTGAATGGGCCTCAGGGCGATTAACGGAAATAACAATTACACAGGACATGGCAATGGAAAATGCGATTCAAGGAGCGGTTAATTGGTATGCAGAAAACCAAAATGTACTGCTACAATATGCGGTTAATGTTATATCCGCATTCTTGATTATGATTATCGGTAACTGGGTCGTTAAAAAAATCACCAATACTGTGGCGAGAATCATGTACAAAAAACAATTCGATAAAAGTATTGTAGAGTTTCTTCATTCTTTTGCGCGTTACTTCCTATTTGTCATTGTTATCATAGCAGCACTAAGTAAATTAGGAATTCAAACTGCGTCTATGGTTGCTATTATCGGGGCGGCAGGTTTGACCGTTGGCTTAGCTATTCAAGGTTCTCTCTCCAACTTTGCTGCGGGGGTATTGCTTGTTGTTTCCCGTCCATTCAAGTCAGGAGACTATGTTGAAGTGGCGAGTATATCTGGCTCTGTTAAATTTATTCAAATTTTTTCAACAGTATTGACAACACCTGATAATAAAATGATTATTGTGCCAAATAGTGCGGTGATTTCAAGTCCTATTACGAATTATTCACGGTATAATACGCGTCGTATAGATTTTATGATTCGTGTGTCATACAGTGCAGACCTTCAAAAAACAAAAGCTGTGCTAGCGTCGGTATTAGCTGCGGAACCTCGCCTTCTTGCGACACCGAAAGCAACTATTGGTGTGATGGAATTGGGCGATTTTTCTGTAAATTTTATTGTTCGCCCATGGGTTAAAACAGTAAATTACTGGGGTGTATATGTTGATCTTTTGCAAGCAATTAAAGAAGGACTTGATAAAGACGGTATTGAAATTCCATTCCCACAGATGGATATTCATGTTCAAAAAAGTGATGTGTAAATAGGCTTTGTTTCCTAATTGGAATTCAGATAATAAATTTCAGCATCATTAACTATTAGACGATCGTTTTCGTGTTAGGTATACCTAACCATGTCTGCTTATTTAACGCTTTTATCGTTGCGTAGGTTTTGTTAATCTGAGCACTCTGATCCCTTAAGCTCAATATTCCTTCGAGTAGTTTTTTGACTCGAAACATGCCCGTCTCTGATAGGGAAAGTTTCTGGTAACCATACCTTGTTTTTTTATGTTGCTTGGAATCGTATAACTTCTGGTAACTGACCGCTAAATTATTTAGGTGATTTAGTTCCCAAAAAGTGTTCCTTTTTTTGGTTGTATGAGTGAGCCTTCTCGTTTAATATGAACGGTTTCGTAACATTGTCTGATTTTGTAAGCACTATCGGCTGACATTTAATTATTTTTTTTGGGAGGTTTGTTTGAGTAAGTTAGGTAGCACCTTACCGTCAGTCGCATTTAATGTACTGAATTCAGAACAATGATTTCATGCGTATTTATATCTACCGCTAAGTGTAATATGCGGCAGACTTGTCGTTTCCCATCAGTACCATGCTTTTTTACTTTCCATTCGCTTTTACCTTAAATTTTGAGCCCCGTAGAGTCAATAGTCAAGTGCTGTGTGCTTCCTTTATTTTTCGTTTTGAACGTGACACTAACCGTTTTGGTTCGCTTGCTAATGCATGTACAGTGAGAGCATGACAATGGTAGTTGAGCAAATTTAAAAATAGAATTAATGAATCTTTGAAGACTTCTCAATGATATTAAAGTACGCATTTGACAATGAGGGTTGTTATAATGACTAAGTAGCTAAGTAAACGAGGTCTTCCATGATTATCCTGCTTAGTTTGATTCCATAGCTGAATAGCTTTTTCATCAATTCAGAATGTTAGTGAGCTACGATTGATTAAAGCTTGATTATGTTGCTTCGAGTTAGTTGTTTTGCAGCGAAGATTGTTAATAGACCTGACTATTTAGAGTGTTTCTTGAAAATTTTATTCCATTATTTAGGAAAGTAAGCCGCTTCCCAGAAACGTTCCCTGTCAAAGGCGGTAATGTTTCAGGTTAAAAAATTACTTGTAGGGACATTGAGTCTAAGGAATCACACAACTCAGATTAGTGAAACCGACAGCATAATAGAAGCATTAAATAAGCTGACAGAATTGAGTATACCTAATACGAAAGCGATTGTTTAATAGTGCATCATGTTGGGATTCCCCATCTGAATTCAAAATAGGAAATCAAGTATTTAAATTGTATGACTCCGTTTATTCCAGCATCATTTAGGGACCAGAGGTTTTAGTGCACCAACGGCTGCATTATCTTGTTTTACTTTAGCGACTTTTTCAAGTAGTTTTAATAAAACTGTATTATTCCACGTCGTTTTTGTGTGACTATAATGACTTGCCATCATAGTAGTGACTTCAATATCGATATCTTTACGAAGTTTTTTCAAAACATAGAGCGAGTCCCATTCTCTATAGCGTGTTGAAACAACTAATGCATTATTTTCACGTACAGCTGTTTCCAAGGCATGAAGAACAGAGCTCGGTGCTTTAGTGCGGGTGTGTAGTGCGTTGCTTGTTCTTATTGTCTGCTTGAGCTTGCGAATAAACATAAACAGTGTTCCCAACCAGAGTATCGCAAAGATATAAGTCGTCCATCGCCAGTAAGTAGCTACTTGTGCTACTGGAGCTTGCGAGGAAATAACGTGTGATTGAGTTGGATTAGAGGTTATCAAATTTTGTATTATTGTGTCATTTATTCCTGATATAATCCGCAGCGTTAAACTTGGAATATTGCTTGATTTTTGTTTTCCCGCATTGGTATCAAACCAATTAATTGAGAGTGCTGGCAAAATAACTTTTCCCTCTTCACGAGGGATAACCACCTGTTTTACTTTCATCACAGTGTAACTATTTTCTTCATGGTATTCTGCTTTATTAGAATATACGCGCACATTTACAGGGTAATCTAAGCTAAAATTAGGCATTACACTTTGAGTAGTATTCTTGATTTTAAGCGTAATAGTTCGGGTGATAGGTTCTCCGATTCTAGCTGTTTGGTCTTGATTATTCAGTTCCGAACCTAGTGAATCTGGATCCCAACGTTGAGATAATTGAAGATCTGATGTAGGTAACCAGAGGCCAGTATAAGCTAGAGGTTTTTTTTTAATGTGTAAAGAAAGATTTTTGGCTTGGCGACTCAGTGGGATACCTATGGATGAATTCCAACGATTACCCGTTACATATGTCCCTGTGAATATCGGACCTTCTAACGTGAAATTGCCTGATGTTCTTGGGGTGATTTGGTACTGTCGTTGGAGAACGATATATAGACGACCATTACGCACTATTTCCGTTTGCTGGTCTTTACCTACTTGCTTAATATCTAAACCATCACCGAATGGTGATTGTAGTGTAGGAGAATCAATGCGTGTGCCAATAAATAGTTCAACGCCATAGGTAAACGTTTCACCAATGTAGCCATTTTGTCGATCAATGCTCACGTTCATCTGAATCGCTTGATCGTCAGCATGCTTGTCATGTTGGCTGCTTTTTATTACCTGTATCTGAATGGGTGTAGTTTGCATGCCTTTCAGCTGAAAGCTCGGAATAGTAAGAGTACCGACCGCTTTGCCAGCAACTGTGATATTAAACTCTGTCTTACGTGTCATAGCGCCATTTATAATCGATGTGCTACTGCTGATACTTGGGCTGCCATATATAAAATTTTTAGCAAGCGGCGTAAGATCTAGCACATTATTATCAATATTTTGATCGACTGAGATAGTTAGTTGAAATGGTTCATTGATGGCAACAACATTTTTCGACACCGTAGCAACGGCTTGTGCGGCAAATGTTAATCCAGGCATAATTATCATTATTATTGCTGAAAGCAGTGCAAAACCTTTTTTGTATTGTGAGCATGCATTCAGTGTAATTGTCAAAAATATCATTGCGCATTTACCATGAATTTTCAGTTGGTTCTGGCTTGTTTTTTTGCCGAGCCTGTAAAATTATTTGTGCGTGGATCAGTCCCGCGGTGTCATTATGTACTTGTTCTAGCTTGTTCAAAAAAGAATGACTGGTGGAAAGGCTATCTTGGCTGTTATTAGGCGCTTCACCCACTGGGTTGGGATTTTGTTCACTATTTTTATTACTTTCTTTTTTTGGGTTAGCCTCATGCTGAGGGAACGATTGCACTGGTTCGTTGGTCTTGTTACTGCTCTTTGCGTTATTAATATTGTGACTTTTCCCCTCGCTCTTTTGATCTTGCGCGCCATTGGCTGTTTGGCTCTCAGAGAGTGAAGACATATTTTTTTGTTCTAATTGTTTACTGTTTTGTTCCTGTTGCTGAACTTGATCTTGTGCTGAGTCATTTTGGTCGTTCTGCTGTTGAACTAATGGTTGTTGCTCAGATGATTGATCTTGCTGTTGTTGCTCAATCGCTTGTTGCACCACATTTAAATTTTTTTTAGCATCTGCATTATTAGGATCATTTTGCAATACAAATGTAAAGGCTTCTGCTGCTTTCTTAAGATCGCCTGATAGAGCATATGCGTTGCCAAGGTTGAAGCGTGACGTCATATCATTTAGTGTAGATAAAGTGTCAATTGCACCTGGATAATTGCCATTCTTATATTGGGCAATGCCTTTCCATTCTGGGGATGTAAACCCCTCTGCAGCTTGCTTAAAATCACCAGATATATATTGGGAATATGCTTGTTGGTCATTGGTTTGAAAAATGGCTGCGGAGACTGAATGTGTTGGCACTAAAATAAACATTACTGTCAACACGGCACCACGGCGGAAGCCAAACAGTGCTAGAAGCATCACGGGCATGATTAACCAAAAACCTGCATTCAAACGTTTTTCTATAAATTGGTTTGTGTTTTTCGTTGTGCTATCCATTGGCTTTTTTGTAAAGGTCACGAGGTTCTCAACATCACGGTCTGTTGGTTGCCATATTTGCAAAATACCACCTGTTTTTTGGGTTATTACAGACAATGATTGTAAAGCTACTTTTGCAATAACAGGTTTACCGTTCTGCTCGAGTAAACTGCCGTCTGGCAGTTGAATAGGTGCACCTTGTTGTGTGCCTATGACGAGTATTGATACTCGATATTTGCCACTATTAAGCGTATTTAATGTGGTTTTGGATTCGCGTTCTGTCATTCCATCGGTGATTAAAATAATGTCACCATGTGTAAAGCCTGCTTGTGTAAGTAATTCGATTGCCTGCATAATGCCTCCGGCTGCATTACTGCCGGTACTAGGCATAATGTTAGGTGATAGTTCTGGTATCAGGGTTTTGAGTGTTTGTGCGTCATCAGTCAGTGGGCTGATAACATAGCCATCTCCTGCATAAGCTACTAAACCAGAACTGCCTTCTTTCCAACCCGGTAACATATCAAGCGCTTTGAAACGCGCTTGAGTTAATCGGTTTGGCAGAATGTCTGTTGCATACATAGAACGTGACATGTCCATGACTAACACGCGTGCACCTGACAAGCTTACCGCAGGCATTTCGTTTTGCTGCCAACTAGGCCCAGCTAATGCAAATACTGACAATAACCACGCCAACACTAATGCGATGAGCGGCCATTGTTTTTGTTTATTTTTAGTTGCCTCTTTATCAGAAAGCAGTGCTAAAAGATGTGGAGCAATTAAGCCTGATTTTTGTGTTTTACCTCTCATCCATGGGGATAGCAGTACCAGTGGTAATGCCGCTAATAACCATGTAGGATACATCAATGTGACGTCAAACATTACGCCTCCTTATCATGACGATTATAACAGAAAACACTAATGAAACCGCCAGTGGAAAACGAAAAAGCTCATCATGAGGACGCCATGTTTGTTCTGCTCTAAAAATGGGTTCAAGCTTGTTAATGATTGAGTAAATCGTTTCTAATTCTTGAGGGCTGCGGGCTCGAAAATATTCCCCACCTGTTATTTTAGCGATTTGTGTCATGGTTTTTTCATCGAGATCTTGCGAAGGGTTTACCATGCGAGACCCAAATAAACTTCGCTGGCGTATTTGTTCAGCTCCCACACCTATCGTGTAAATAATCACGTTGTTATCTTTAGCAAGTTGTGCTGCTTCAAGCGGGTCGATTACTCCGGAGGTATTGGCACCATCACTGAGTAAAATGATTACGCGCTGTGGCGCTTTGCTGTAGATAAAGGTTTTTATTGCAATACCTAAACCTTCGCCAATGGCAGTGCTTTGTCCGATCAAGCCTAATACGACACGATCAAGCTGTTGAGCGACAGTATTTCTATCAAAGGTAAGAGGTGTCTGTAGATAGCCATGGTCCGCAAAGAAGACAAGACCGAGACGGTCACCAGAGCGTCTTTGAATGAAGTCGGATAGCACGTTTTTTACTGCGGTGATGCGATCGATGATACTACCATTGGTGGTTACCATATCTGCCATTGCCATTGAACCGGACAAATCCACGACTAACATCATGTCGCGGTGTTTGGGTTGAATTTGTATTGGGTCTCCGTACCACATGGGCCGTGCCATTGCACTTACAAGGCTTAACCAACAAAGCGTCATTAATATATGTTGATGTCTGGTTGTGGTTTGCTTCTCACCAAGGCCTTTTGGTAAACGCGGTAAATGGATAATAGTAGGGCATGTGATAGGTTTAGCAAGCTTGAATACCAGCCAAGGCACAGGAAGCAAAGCAAATGCTAACCACCATATAAATTCAAACATGGTTAACCTTTTTTCTGTCGGTGGATTTTGGGTTATTGAATGTGTGAAATGTTTTTGGTGGTAATGCTTTTTTCAGCCATTTTACGGCTAATGCTCTACATGTTCTGAACTCATCATCCGACAAGCCTTCTTGCGAAAACGAGCCTTTTTGCCAGAGACTTTCATGAGCAACAAAACTGTCTTCCCCTACAACAGGTTGTTGATCATCTAGAAAGTGAATCCATGCGTTGCCAGTGAGCCCCGCCACATGTTCTCGATCGAAGTAGCTTAATGCAGCGCGCTTAAGTAGTGAATTGATGTCTGCTAATGATGTTAATGAATTCAACGTTTGCAGAGCTTCTTTTTGCGCACACGTTTTTTTAGTATGCATTTGATACCATATAATAAAGAAGATTATTACGGACAATGTTACGGTAATAACTAACCACCATCCCCATGCCAGCGGCCAAATGCCGGGAGCGTTTTGAAGGTGGATATCCGCCAGTGGCAGTGTATTGGACGTTTGCGTAGTCATCTTGACATCTTTACCTTAGTCTTCTTTTTACTCAATTGCTGCAATAACGATTGTGATGCTGTAACTGAATGCTGCGATATCGCTAGCGAACGAGCTAAATCGGTAATAAAGGATTGGTGACGTTGATATTGTTCAGCCAAGCCATCTCTGGTTTTACGAATCGAAAAATTTAACCATGCGGTTTGTATATTGTCTGTGACTAGTTCTTGCCCGCGAAAAGCCGTTTTACCTTGTTCTAGCGGATCAAAAATTTGAATAAACTGGATGTGGTTATGTTGTCGAAGTTGGTTTAAGTGGCGTTCATCTTTCGTAGTTAATGAATAAAAATCACTTATGATGGCGATTTCACTACCTTTTGGACACAGATGATGCAAATGTCGCAGCATATTCTGCCAGTCTGCTTTAGGAGAAGATAGCAATGGTGCAGAGTGGTTAGTAGCAAGCATTTCTGCATGGGATTTAGTTAAAGCATGAATGATGGTAAGAGGCCCTTGCTGACGAGCCGTCGGTTTGCATTCTTGTAGTCGAATACCATTATAAATTATTGCCCCTATCCGATCTTGCTGGTTCACAGTGAACCAACTGAGTAAACTAGCAAAGTGTGCAGCTTGCACTGATTTTAGCATCAATTGAGAGCCGAACTTCATGCTGGTACTGAGATCAATAGCCAACATTACTGGATGCTCTCTTTCTTCGATAAACAGCTTAGTGTGTGTTTTCCCAGTGCGCGCGGTGACTCGCCAATCGATAGAGCGGATATCATCACTTGGTTGGTAAAGGCGTGATTCAGAGAAATTCATGCCGCGGCTTTTATATCGGCTGCCATGTTGACCATTAAGTTGTGACCAAATGTGAAATGCTGGCGGCAACCAACACACTGCTTGTTGCCGATAGTAAAGCAGCTCAGCTAAACATAGATTTACGCCATTACTGTGTGCAGGTAGCTCTTGTGGAAGTAAAATGTCGTTGGTGTTGTTTGAACTCATACACTGGTAACCTGATTCAGTAGGTGTTTAACCACGCTGTCTGCATCAATTCCTTCTGCTTGCGCTTCATAGCTAAGTAATAAGCGATGTCGTAGCACAGGGTAGGTCATGGTTTGTACGTCATCAGGAGTCACAAAATCACGGCCTTCTAACCACGCATGAGCACGTGCGCAGCGATCGAGTGCCAACGTTGCGCGTGGACTTACACCCATGTCAAGCCATAAGGTTAGTCGGTTGCTGTAACGATTTGGTTCGCGTGTCGCCATCACGAGGCGAATAATGTATTTTTCTACATCGTCGGCCATGTAAATACCTAACACAGATTTACGAGCTTCAAAAATACTTTCCTGATTGATGTGTATAGGTTTTTGTTTTACGACGCCCTGTGCTTCTCCTCGGTTAAGGCGAAGTATCTCTAACTCGCTATCTTCATTCGGATAATCGATATTTAATTGCAATAAAAAACGGTCAAGTTGTGCTTCAGGAAGTGGATAAGTACCTTCTTGTTCAATTGGGTTTTGTGTGGCCATCACCAGGAAAAGTTTTGGTAATGCATAAGTTTGTCGACCTGCCGTAATTTGCTTTTCTGCCATAGCTTCTAGCATGGCTGCTTGTACTTTGGCTGGAGCACGGTTAATCTCATCTGCCAGCAATATGGAATTGAAGATAGGACCCGCTTGGAAGGTGAAGTCTCCAAGTTCAGGACGATAAATATCTGATCCTGTCAGGTCTGATGGCAATAAATCTGGCGTAAATTGGATACGATGGAAATCTCCTTCGATGCAATCAGATAATACTTTCACTGCGCGCGTTTTTGCTAATCCAGGTGGACCTTGAACTAAGATATGCCCATCCGCTAAGAGGGCAATTAGTAATTGCTTGACGAGAGCAGGTTGCCCAATAATCTGACTTTGTAAGTAAGTGTTAAGACATTGAAATATATTAACTAGCATGGTAAATATAACCTTAGTGTGTCAAAAATAAAAGAAAAATAATTGATCTTAGACCACTTGAATGTTAAGGCCTTGTATCTTATTGAATTGATATGGAGCGCTTGAAGAGGTCTTTCAAGGGATGTTAAAAAAAAAGCATTAGTAGCGACCAATAAAGTTTAGTTTTTGGTGCCGCATGTGGCTCTGCTTCTTAATTTGAGTTAAAAATAAGAGGGTAAACTCAATATAATGGACTGTTAGAAGATTGCTTTCGTTTTAAGCATACCTCTAGCTCTGGCAGCTTATTTAACGCTTTTATCATGGCATAGGTTTTGCCAGTCAAGGCATTGTAATCCCTTAGGTTCAATGTCTCTTCGAGTAGTTTTTTGATTCAAAATATTGCCATGTTTGATAAGGAACCTTTATGGTAACTATACCTTGTCTTTCAATGCTTATTTGAATCGTATAACTGCTGGTCACTGACCGCTAAATCACACAAAGATTTTATTTTTAAAAGTTGCTTTTGTCTTGGTGTAGTGAGTGGAACCGCTCGTTTAATACGAATGGTTTTGTCAGATTGTCTGGTGTCGTGAGCATCATTGTTTCATGTTTCACTGATTTTTCGGAGGTCTGTTTGAGCAAGCTAGGTAGTACTTCACCTTCAGTCAGATTTGATGAACTTCATTCAGCAGCAATGACTTCGTGCATATTTATATCTACCGTTTACTGTTTTGGTTCATTTACTAATGTATGAATAATTAAGGTATGATAATGATAGTTGTACAAATTTGAAAACAGAATTAATTAATCCATGCAGACCTTTCAATGGCATTGAAAATACGCGTCTAATCAGGAGAATCCTACGTGATGACTAAGCTAAGTCGTTAAATAAACGTAATTTTTTATAATTATCCTGCTTAAGTTAATGCTATAGTTGAATTACTTTTTCATCAATTCAGAATATTAGTGAGCCATTATTGATTAAAGTTTGATTATACTGCTGCCAGTTTATTTTTTTGTAGTGAAGCTTGCTCATAGACCTGAATATTTAAGCGAACCTAGTTGTTAAGAGCGTAGATTAATTATTTTGGTCTATGGTTTTAGAAGCCAAGCACTATGTGCTCGCTTGAAATGATGCAATAAAAAAATGAGCGGCTCTTTAAAGTAGACGTCAATGCATGAAAAGTTATTGGTACATTTGCGGAACGTAAGTATGATCTTTAAATCACAATCAGTATATTGAATACATGACCCACAGGATTATCATGCTGGATTCTAGATTACTTCGTACCGGGCTGTATGCAACAGCTGAAAAACTGGCGTATCGTGGTTTTAAACTTGACGTTGATATACTCCGCGACCTAGAAAAAAAACGAAAATCATTACGAATTCGTACCGAAGAATTACAAGCGAAACGTAATTCACAATCCAAATTCATTGGGCAGGCTAAAGCGAAAGGCGAAGATATTCAGCCGTTGCTGGCAAAAGTTAAGAATCTAGGCGATGCTCTAAACAATACAAAAAAGGAATTGGTGGTACTTCAGAACGAATTAAGCGCGATTGTTCAGTCTGTTCCTAATATTGCGGACGACGCAGTACCTGTTGGTCATGATGAATCTGAAAATGTGGAAGTCTCCGTGTGGGGTGAACCTAAAACATATGATTTCGACGTAAAAGATCATGTTGATCTGGGCGAACTTTCTGGTGGTCTCGATTTTGTGAGCGCAGTTAAGTTATCAGGTTCGCGTTTCATTGTGATGAAAGGTCAAATGGCGCGTCTACATCGTGTAATTGCACAATTTATGTTAAATTTGCACACGACTGAACACGGCTACACCGAAATGTACGTGCCTTATTTAGTAAATGCAGACAGCCTTTTTGGTACTGGCCAACTTCCGAAGTTTAGTAAAGATTTATTTCATATCCAGCCTGAAGCAGCAGAAAGTATGGCTTTGATTCCTACTGCTGAAGTACCACTGACCAACATAGTACGTGATACCATTGTTGACGAAGTGGATTTACCAATCCGCATGACCGCATACACTCCATGCTTTCGTTCAGAAGCAGGTTCTTATGGTTGTGATACTCGTGGTTTGATCCGTATGCACCAATTCGACAAGGTTGAGTTAGTTCAGATCGTGAAGCCAGAGAATTCAATGGTTGCACTGGAAGAATTGACTAGTCATGCGGAAAAAGTGTTACAATTACTGCATTTGCCATACCGTAAAGTAATCCTGTGTACTGGTGATATGGGTTTCTGCTCTGCTAAGACTTACGATCTGGAAGTTTGGGTGCCAGCACAAAATACATATCGTGAAATTTCATCATGTTCTAACATGACTGACTTTCAAGCACGACGTATGCAAGCACGTTTTCGTCGTAAGTCAGCAAAGAAACCAGAGTTGCTTCATACGTTAAACGGTTCTGGTCTGGCTGTTGGTCGCACTATGGTTGCTATCCTTGAGAATTACCAGCTTGAAGATGGTCGAGTGCAGGTGCCTGAAGTGCTTCGCCCATATATGGATGGTGCAACCCATATTGGTTGATCTGGCAGCCTATTTAATGCTTTTAGCATGGTTTTGGCGTCGCCAATCTGGAATGGTAATCCCTTAGGCTCAATGTCCCTTCCAGTAGTTTTTGGACTTGACCATTGCTCTCTTTGCTAGAAAATTTTTATAATAACTGGCTTTATTTCCTGAATCAGTGAACTAAATTTTAACCAATATTTTAAACAGCTAAGCTAACTTAAATATTCAAGTATATGAACAAGCTTCGCTACAAAACAACTAATTGAGAGAAGTATAATCAAGACTTAATTAATCGTGGCTCATTAACATCCTGTGTTGATGAAAAAGCCATGCAGCTATAGAATCAGACTAAGCTGGGTAATCATAGGAGACCTTGTTTATTTAGCAACTTAACCATTACGACGGCCCATATGGTTAAATGCGTATTTTCAATGCCACTGAAAAATCTGAAAGGATTAATTAAGTTTGTGTTCAAGTTTGCTCAACAGCCGTTGCCATACCTTCACTATTCATGCATTAGCAGGCTAACTAAAATGGTTAATGTCATGTTCAAGATGAAAAATTAAAGAACCATCTAGCACTAAGCTATTGCTTCTATGGGACTCAAAGTCTACGGGGAGGGAGAATGGAAGTAAAAAAATATGGTACTGGTAGAAAACGGCTAATCTGGTGCAAATTATATTTAGCGGTAGGTATAAATACGCATGAAATCATTGCTACTGAGTTAAGTGCATTAAATGTGACTGACGATAAAATGTTACTTAACTTGTTCAAACAGATCTGTCGAAAAATCAATAAAATATCAGCCGATGGAGTGTACGACACCAGACAATATTACTAAGCCGTTCGTATTCAACGAGCGGTTCCACTCATCCCAATAAGAAAAGGAACAACTTTTTGAAGACGAGGTCGTCCGCGTAATTTAGTGATCAGTTACTAAAAATTATACGGTTCAAATAAGCATAAAAAATGAGCTATGGTAACCATAAACGTTCTCTATCAGAGATGGTAATGGTTCGAGTCATAAAGCTTCTTGGAGGAGCATTGAGTTTAAGAGATCGTAGTGCTCAGATTAGCAAAATTTTCGCTATGATCAAAGCGTTAAATAATTTGACTGGGCTAGGGATGCTTAACCTAAAAGCAATTATTTAATCGTGAATCATGTTGAAATTTATTGTACTGTTACTAGTTTGTTGTTTTGTAGCGAAGTTTATTCATAAACCTGAGTATTTAAGTTAACCTAGCTGTTTAGAATATAGATTCATCATGTAGTTCCCTGATTTAGGAAACAAAGCTGATTATAAGTGCATTGGTACTCCGAATAAATATTAAGTTTCAGGTACTAAAATCTGCATCTCAAAGTTGATTGAGTATATAATAGACTTCTTTGAAGTTATACGGAAGTTAACAACGTGCTAGTTGATTCGCATTGCCACCTTGATAAGTTGAATTATGAGGGTCTGCATAAAGATGTTGCAGAGGTCATAGAGAAAGCCAAAAAACATGGTGTGGATTATCTACTGTCTGTGGGAGTTACACTGCGTAGTTTTCCAGTAATGATGAATTTAATTCGTCCATATACAAATGTCTTTGCATCTTGTGGTGTTCATCCTTTGGAGATTGCTGAAGGTTTTGATTACGAGAAACTGAGAGCCTTGGCATCGGATGATCGTGTTGTTGCCATCGGTGAAACAGGATTGGATTATTATTACCAGCCTGATTTAGCTGATATACAGAAAGATATATTTCGTCAACATATTCGCTTGTCTGTTGAACTCAGTAAGCCATTAATCATCCATACTCGCATGGCACGTGAAGACACCGTACGTATTCTCCGTGAAGAACATGCAGAGAAAGTGGGAGGAGTCTTGCACTGCTTCACTGAAAGTTATGAGATGGCAGAAGCGGTGATTGAACTTGGCTTTTATATTTCTATTTCTGGCATTGTGACGTTCAATAATGCGTATGAGTTAAAAGACGTAGTCAGTCGTCTACCGCTAAATCAATTATTGGTAGAGACGGACTCTCCTTATTTGGCGCCGATTCCTCACCGTGGGAAACAGAATCAGCCCGCGTATGTTCGTGATGTAGCCGAATATGTTGGTTTATTAAAAGGTGTGTCAGGTGATGAGGTGGCAAAGATCACTACTGAAAATTTTTTTAAACTTTTTTCTACGGCCATGCGTTAGTCGATAAGAGCTCATACTTATGATTTTATTTGGATTTATTTCCTAACTCTAATTTAGAGAGTAAATCTCCGCATGATTCACTATATATAATCGTTATTGTGTTAGGCATATCTAGTCTTGTCAACTTATTTAACGCTTTTATTATGGCGCCGGTTTCACTAATCTGAGTCGTGTGCTTCCTTAAACTCAATGTCCCTACCAATACTTTTTTAACTCAAATTATTGCTGTCTCTGCTATGGAACGTTTATAATAACCAGTCTTATTTCCTAAATAAAAGAACTAAATTTTCAATCAAGATTTTAAACAGCTAGGCTGACTTAAATATTCAAGTCTATGAACAAGCTTCACTACAAAAGACCTAACTGAAAGCAGTATAATCAATCTTTAATCAATCGTGGCTCACTAGTATTCTGGGTTTATGAAGAAGCTATTCAGCTATGGAATCAAACTGAGAAGGGTAATCATGGGAGACCTCATTTATTTAGCGCTTTAGCCATTACGATGGCCTTCATGGTTAAATGCGTATTTTTAATGCGATTGAGAGATTTGCCAGGATCCATTAATTCTATCTTCAAATTTGTTAAACTGCTATTGTCATGTCCCCCATTATTCATGCAGCACTTAGCCATGGATTCTACAGGGCTGAAAGTCTAGGATGAAGGCGAATGGAAAGTAAAATCATGGTACTGATGGAAAACGGCGTCTGACGTAAGTTATATTTAGCAACGGATACAAATACGCATAAAATCATTGTTTCTAAGTTAAGTGCATTAAATGTGACTGATGGTGAAGTGCTACTTAATTTGCTCAAACAGCCCGCCGAAAAACTAATGCAATGTCAGCCGATGGTGCTTACGATACCGTTCGTATTAAGCGACGGTTCCGATCATGCCATCAAGAAAAGGAGTCATTTTGTGGGAACGAGATCATCCGCGTAATTTAGCGGTCAGTTATCATAAGCAATATGGTTCAAAGAAGCATTGAAAAACGAGGTATCGTTACCATAAATGTTTCTTATCGGAGACGGCAACGTTCCGAGTTAAAAAACTACTTGGAGGGATATTGAGCTTAAGAGAGCACAACACTCAGATTAGTGAAACGTGCGCCATGATAAAAGCGTTGAATACGCTGACCTAGCTAGGTATGCCTAAAATAAAAATGATTGTTTCATTATTAATCATGTTGAAATTTATTCTCTGAACTCTAGTTAGGAAACAAAGCTCGTTTCTGTCATATGTTTGATGGCTCTGTTAGAAACTCTATTAGCGAAGATGAATTAAAAATATGCATTTTTTAAATGTTTAATCGTTGCCGACAAGGATTTGTTAGAAGTGAAAAAATCTTGCAGTCTGGTGTCTCAAGTGGATAAAAATTTCTAAAACCTATATTTAATAGGTTCTTTGAAATATCATACCTAAAGTTCGTGTGTGTTAAACCCATTAAAATAATGCGGTAATCTATAATGAGAACCACATAATTAATGGAAGAACGTATCGTAGCTTTTTAAGTCTTTAGATGTGGGATTACTAGAGAGAACAGAAAACGCAGAGATAGCGCAGAAGCTGAGTGCTACTGGCTTGTTAACATATTTCGTTAATCAAACATTCTCTGGTTCGACCTCTTGCAATTAGATCCTTGTGTACATTTATGTTTTTGTCTGCAAAAATTTTTTTGATTTTCAGGACACTCTGTTTATTTTGTTCGTAATTCGATAGAATTCTGCAGTTAAAGCTTGTTCTGAATTGAGAAGTGACCATGTTTGAAATCAATCCTATTAAAAATCGCTTAGTGAACATTGTTGAACGTGTAAATATCCTTCGGGGGTATCTTTGACTATGGCACTAAGCAAGAACGTCTAGAAGAAATTAATGTCGAACTTGAACAACCTGATATTTGGAACGAACCAGAGCATGCTCAAATGCTAGGTCGCGAGCGCTCTGTGCTTGAAGCAGTAGTAGTAACCATTGATTTATTAGATCAGGGTGGCGGGTATATTAACGATTTGCTGGAATTGGCCGTGGAAGAAAGTGACCAAGACACCTTTGATGAAATTGAACCTAATTTAAGTGAATTAGAAGCGAAACTGGTGAAACTAGAGTTCCGTTGTATGTTCACGGGGGAGCATGATGACTCTGATTGCTATATCGATTTGCAAGCAGGTTCAGGTGGTACAGAAGCGCAAGATTGGACATCTATGATGTTGCGTATGTACTTGCGATGGGCTGATACAAAATGCTTCAAATCAGAAGTTATTGAAGTGTCAGCTGGCGATGTGGCTGGATTGAAATCAGCTACAATTCTTGTTAGTGGTGAATACGCTTATGGCTGGCTGCGTACTGAAACTGGTGTTCATCGCTTAGTGCGTAAATCACCATTTGATTCAGGTGGTCGTCGTCATACATCGTTTGCTTCAGTGTTTATTTACCCTGAAGTTGATGACAACATTGATATTGATATTAATCTTTCTGATTTACGTATTGACGTTTATCGTGCCTCTGGTGCAGGTGGACAGCACGTAAATACTACTGAATCAGCCGTACGTATCACACACGTACCGACAAATACCGTGGTTCAGTGCCAGAATGATCGCAGTCAGCATAAAAATAAAGATCAAGCGATGAAACAACTTCGCGCAAAACTGTTTGAGCTAGAAATGTATAAGAGAAACGCTGAGAAACAAGCGAGCGAAGATGCAAAAGCGGATATTGGTTGGGGAAGCCAAATTCGTTCTTATATTCTGGATGATTCACGAATCAAAGACTTGCGCACTGGCGTAGAAAACCGGAATACTCAAGCCGTGCTTGATGGTCATCTCGATAAATTTATTGAAGCCAGCCTGAAATCTGGGTTGTAATTTCACGTTGATTAAAGGTTAATTATGACTAATCAATTACTAGATGAAAACAAGTTAATTGCGAAGCGTCGTACTAAGTTGAACCACATTCGTCAAACTTGTAACGCAAATGGCCACCCGAATGATTTTCGTCGTGAGCATATAGCTGCAGAGCTTCAAGTGGAATTTAACGATAAGAGCAAGGAAGAACTAAATAGGCTTGGTCATAAAGTAAGCATTGCTGGCCGTATCATGGCGAAACGTGGACCATTTATTGTATTACAAGATGCTTCCGGTCGTATTCAATCTTATGCATCAAAAAAGGTACAGAATGATCTGAAAAAAAAATTTCACGGTCTAGATATTGGTGACATTATCGGTGTGAAGGGTGCATTGCATAAGTCAAGTAAAGGTGATCTTTATGTGAACATAGAAGAATGTCAACTACTCACTAAATCACTGCACCCATTACCAGAAAAGTTTCATGGTCTTGCAGACCAAGAACAATGTTATCGCCAGCGGTACGTTGATCTTATAGTTAATGAAAATTCTCGTAATGTGTTCGTTATACGTTCTAAAGTTGTTATGGCTATTCGTAACTTTATGACGGAAAGAGGTTTCATGGAAGTGGAAACTCCAATTATGCAAAGCATCCCAGGTGGAGCTTCTGCACGTCCGTTCGTGACTCATTATAATGTGCTGAATCAAGAAATGTTCCTGCGTATTGCACCGGAGCTTTATTTAAAACGCTTGATTGTGGGTGGTTTTGAGCGTGTATTTGAAATTAACCGTAGCTTCCGTAATGAAGGTGTGTCTCCACGTCACAATCCAGAATTCACTATGATGGAATTCTATATGGCTTATGCAAATCATCATGATCTGATGGATCTGACCGAAAAAATGCTGCAGAGTATAGTACTTAGCGTTCTAGGGTGCGCTATCATACCTTATGGAGAAATAGATATAGACTTTAATTACCCATACACACGTATAAGCATGTTGAAGGCTATTAAGGAATATAATCTTAATAATGTAATTATCCAAGCGCTAACTTACGAAGGCGTGCAAGATCGTGACCTGATGGCTGGTATTGCGACTAATCTTGGTATTTACGTCAAAAAATTTTGGACTTATGGTCAGTTGCTTGAAAAAATTTTCAGTGAAACAGTTGAACCTAATCTGATTCAGCCGACGTTCATTACTGAATATCCAGCGGACATTTCTCCACTAGCTCGTCGTAACGATGAAAATAATTTCATTACCGATCGTTTTGAGTTCTTCATTGCTGGCCGTGAAGTGGCGAATGGATTTTCTGAGTTGAATGATGCAGAAGACCAAGATAACCGTTTTAAAGCTCAGTTTGATGCAAAAAAATATGGAGATGAAGAAGCAATGTTTTATGATGGGGATTATATTACAGCGCTAGAATATGGTCTGCCACCAACAGCAGGTCAAGGTATTGGTATCGATCGTTTGGTTATGCTGTTCACTAACACGCACACCATTCGTGACGTGATTCTATTCCCGTCTATGCGCCCACAAAGCAAAGCCTAAAGGTTACGTTTTATTTCCTAATTTGAATTTAAAGAGCAAATTTCAACATAATTGACGATTCAATAATTACTTTTATTTTAGGCATACTTAGCCGGTCAGCTTATTTAACGCTTTTATCATGGTGTAAGCCTCGCTAATCTGAGTATTATAATTTCTTAAGCTTGATGTCCCTTCAAGTATCTTTTTGACTCGAAACATTGCTGTCTCTGATAGGGAACGTTTATGGTAACCATACCTCGTTTTTTAGTGTTTATCTGAGCCGTATAATTTTTGATAATTGACCGCTAAATTGCGCGATGACCTCGTTCTTAAAAGTTACTCCTTTTCTTGGTGGTTTGAGTGGAACCGGTCGTCTAATACAAACGGTTTCGTGATATTGTCTAGTCGTAAGCACCATCGGCTGATATTTTGTTAATTGTTCGGCGGATCTATTTGAGTAAGTTAGGTAGGATTTCACCGTCAGTCACATTTGATGCATTTAACTTAGCAACAATGATTTAATACGCATTTAATCATGAGTGCTGTTGTAATGGTTAAGTGGCTAAATGAACGAGGTCGTCCATTATTGCCTTGCTTAGTTTGATTTCATAGCTAAATAGCTTCTGCATCAATCAAGAATGTGAGTGAACCACGATTGATTAAAGCGTGATTATACTGCTTCCAGTTGGTTTTTTTGTAACGTAGCTTGTTTATAGGCTTGAATATTTCAGTGAAGCTAACTGTTTAGAACGTAGGTTAATAATTGATTTCCCTAATTTAGGGAAGAAAAGTATGACTATAACCGATTCGATATTAGCAATCAGCATTAAGTATTAAGTGTTAAGTGTTAAGTGTTAAGTGTTAAGTGTTAAGTGTTAAGTGTTAAGTGTTAAGTGTTAAGTATTGCACATTAGTATTACACATTAGTATTAATGTGGCTGTCATGTTTGAAAATTAGGAGACAGTTGTTTTTGGTCTGCATGGGAATTCCGATTAAAAAATCAATGCTTGCGTATTTGATTATCATAGAAAAAATATTCAATGTACTTTGCGATTATTTTATCTATATGTAAAGTTACGTTATGGTGTACAGATGATTTTACTGCATACAATTTTTTAGTATAAACATACTGTTGGTAACTCTATATGCAATGTATTGAGAGGGAAAGTCGGCTCTCCTGTACTTGTTTGAAACACCTTGATAGAAAAATTAGCGCGTATTTAAAATCAGCAAAGATGCACGGCAAAGTCATGGTTACATTCATTGAATGTGAGTATTACCTTTAAACCATAATCAACTTATAGAAAATATAACTCGTAAAAATTTCATTAGATCTTTTGAAAAAAGTTACTGCAATATCCTAGGCAGTAATTTTATCACTTTCACTCTAGCTTAGTGATAAACATAAGCAAGCTGCAACCGTTGTTGCAGTTAACAATAGTGATGACGTTTTTAAAGTTACCGATTACATGATTTAAGTATATACAAGGTTAACTCTCGAAGTGATGCTGGTGACCAACTCGTAACCAATTGTTCCAATATGAGCAGCTACCTCCTCAACAGGGAGATTTTCTCCCCACAAGATTACTTCATCACCTACACAATCCTGCGAGTACGAGCCTAAATCGATGGTTAGCATGTCCATTGAGATACGTCCAACCAATGGCACTCTTCTCCCGTTAATTATCACTGGCGTGCCATCCGGAGCAACGTACGGGTATCCGTCCCCGTAGCCAATAGCGACAACACCAATACTGGTATCATTTTCGGCTATCCAACGCCCGCCATAACCAACCGATTCTCTTTTTTTTATTTTTTTAATGGCAATCAAACTTGACGTCATGGTCATCACGGGTTTCAAACCAAGTATTTTACTCGTGATAGATGAGACCGATGAGATCCCATAAAGACAAATACCGGGTCTTACCCAGTCTAAATGACTCTTTGGCCAAAAGAAGCATCCTGATGATGCCGCCAGTGAACGGTAACCTTTCTGCCCTGCAATAGCATCAAAAAACACTATCATTTGTTTCTGTGTTACCGAATTTTCAAGCTCATCAGCACAGCTAAAATGACTCATAAAATGCAGTGGTTTCGCCACATTTGGACATGCATTTAATCTTTTGATGAACATGTTGACATTCTCAGGACGCACACCGATACGATGCATGCCTGAATCGATTTTTAACCACACTCGTAGAGGTCTTACCAATATAGCTTGCTCAAGCGCTTCTAACTGTTCTATGCAATGCACTGCAGTTTGCAGTTGATGCTTAACCAATAGGGATAAGTCTTTCGCAGCATAAAAACCTTCAAGTAATAAAATTGGTGTTTCTATGCTATCTGCTCTAATCGCCAGAGCTTCTTCTAAACGAGCAACACCAAACCCATCTGCATGGAATGCAAGCGTATTCGCGACAGTCAACAAACCATGACCGTAGCCATTCGCTTTTATCGTGGCCCATACACGACTATTAGCTGTTTTTGTACGAACAATGCCAAGATTATGCACCAAGTTGTTTAGTTGAATATAAGCGGTTGCCGCCTTCATAATACCTCGTCATTATTTTTCGTGAAACGCAGGGCCTGTATAATTGTCAAAACGTGAATATTGACCTTGGAAGGTCAAGCGTACTGAACCAATAGGGCCATTACGCTGTTTACCGATGATAATTTCGGCAATACCTTTCAACGGACTCTCAGGATTATAAACTTCATCACGATAGATGAACATAATAAGGTCAGCGTCTTGCTCTATCGCGCCTGATTCGCGCAAATCAGAGTTAATTGGGCGTTTGTCGGCACGTTGCTCCAATGATCGGTTAAGCTGTGATAAAGCAACAACAGGTACATGCAGTTCTTTTGCTAATGCCTTCAAAGAGCGACTAATCTCAGCAATTTCTAACGTACGATTATATTGCATGCCAGGAACGCGCATCAATTGAAGATAATCAACCATGATCATTGAAAGACCACCGCAATCACGAGCAATACGGCGTGCGCGTGAGCGTAAAGCCGTTGGCGTCAGAGCTGAACTATCATCAATGTACATGTTTTTCTTTTGAGTTAATACACCCATTGTTGTTGAAATACGCGCCCAATCATTATCGTCCAACTGGCCAGTCCGAATTTTGGTTTGATTAACACGAGAGAACGACGCAAGCATTCTCATCATCAACTGTTCTGCCGGCATTTCTAGAGAAAAGATAAGAACAGATTTTTCCTGATCCATTGCGGCATTTTCACATAAATTCATCGCGAAAGTTGTTTTACCCATGGATGGGCGAGCTGCGACAATGATTAAATCTGACTCTTGCAAGCCGGCTGTTTTCTTATTCAAGTCGGTAAAACCTGTGGACACTCCTGTCACACCATCATGTGGAATTTTGAGCAGTGATTCAATCCGCGCTAAGGTTTTTTCCAGCACTACTTCAACGTTTTGAGGCCCTTCACCTTCGCTGGTACGCTCTTCAGCGATAGCAAATACTCTACTCTCTGCCATGTCAAGCAGATCTTCTGATGAACGTCCCTCAGGTTCATAACCTGCATCTGCAATTTCATTTGCGACTCTGATAAGGTTACGTACTATCGCTCGTTCACGAACAATATCAGTGTATGCGATAATGTTAGCAGCACTCGGTGTATTTTTGGCAAGATCTGCTAGGTAAGCGAAACCACCCACATCATGCAAGTGATTTTGTTTTTCGAGGTGTTGCGACAGAGTAATAAGATCTAGAGGATTACCGCTATCAAGCAACTGTTTCGTACTTTCAAAGATCATGCGATGTGAATGACTGTAAAAATCAGATGCAACCACTTTTCCAGCCACATTTTCCCAGCGATCATTATCCAGCATTAACCCCCCTAATACTGATTGTTCGGCTTCTAAAGAATGTGGCGGCATTTTCAGGGCATCAATCTGACGATCTTTGGGTTGATTAGAGTTAAATTGCTTGTTGCGTTGCTCTGCCATATTACTTAATACCTTGTCGTTGTACTGTCATTATATTGGCTGTGCTTCCTAATGCGAGTTCAGATAAAATATTTCAACACGATTAACTCTCGGACGATGGTTTGCATTTTAGGCATACCATCCTGTTGGCCTATTTAATGCTTCTATCATTACGTAGGCCTTGCTAATCTGGGTATTATTATTCCTTGGGTTCAATGTTCTTCTGAGCAGTTTTTAGCACGGAATCTTGCCGTCTCTGATAGGGAACGTTTATGGTAACCATGTTTGCCAATACTGCTTTGAACCATATAACTTTTGGTAACTAACTTCTACATTATCGCGGATGACTTCGTTCCCAAACAGAAGCGTCTTTTCTTGGTGAGATGAGTGAAGTCGCTTGTTTAATACGAACGGCTTCGTAACACAGTTTAGTGTCGTAAGCATCATCTCCTGCTATCTCATTGCTTCTCTGGCGTGGCGGTTTGAGCAGTTAAGCAGCACTTAACCATCAGTGCCATGCTTTTTGATTTTTCATTCGCTTTAACCGTAGATTTTTGGACCATAGAATTAATGGGTAAGTACTGGATTATTCCTTGATTCTTCGTTTTGACCGCGATATTAATCCTTTTTGCTTGCTGACTAATGCATGAATAATGAGAGCATGACAACAGCAGTTAAGCAAGCGTAAAATAAAATTATGAATTTTTACAGACCTTGCAACTGCATTGAAAATATTTGTTTGACCATGAAAGCAATCTTAATGGCTAAGTTACGAAATAAACGAGGTCTCCCACGATTATCATGCTTAAGTTAATTTCATAGCTGAATGATTTCTGCACAAATTTAGCATGCTAATTAGCTACAATTGATTAAAGTTCAATTGGACTGCTTCCAGTTGGTTGTTTTGTAGCTAAATTTGCTTATAAACTTAAATATTTCAGTGGATTTAAGCTGTCTAAAACGTAGATTAATGATTTAGTTACCTGGTTTAGTAAATAAAATCCACTGATATAACTTATTCAAAAGCACGATACCCGTGGAGCTGCTTTCACTTCTGCGCTAAACTCCACAATTAAGAAGCTCTCTACAAATTGGTTAAGGATTTTGTTATGAAAAAAGCCGTAATTGCATTTAGTGGTGGGCAGGACTCTACCACTTGTCTAGTTCAGGCATTGCCTGAATTTGACGAAGTACATTGCATGACCTTCGATTATGGCCAGCGACACAAACAAGAGATTAAGGTTGCTGAAGCTGTGGTCAAAGAACTTGGTGCGACATCGCACAAAATTATGAATGTTAGCCTATTAAATGAGTTGACGAGCAGCTCGCTGACGTGTGACAATATTCCTGTATCCCATGAATTGCAAGAGAATGGATTACCTAATTCTTTCGTACCTGGACGTAATATCTTGTTTCTCACTTTGACGTGTATTTATGCGTATCAGTTAGGTGCAGAAACCGTTATTACTGGCTTGTGTGAAATAGATTTTTCCGGCTACCCAGATTGCCGGAATGATTTCGTTCAGGCAATAAATAAGGCCTTGGTACTTGGCATGGATCACCAACTAGAAATACGCACCCCTCTAATGTGGCTGAACAAAGCAGAAACGTGGGCATTAGCCGACAAGCTCAATAAATTTGAGTATATTCGTGATAATACATTAACTTGTTATCATGGTGTTATCGGAAGCGGTTGTGGTGATTGTTCTGCTTGCAAGTTGCGTCAAAAAGGCTTAAATAGCTATATCAATAAAAAATGTAATAATATTATGCAATAACTCTATTGTCTCATTGTTACTCAAATAGCCAGTGGCTTTGCTCTTTAAATAAGGAAGCTAAATTATCAATTTATGCTCAAAATAGCTAAACTTGCTTAAATATTCAGGTTTATGGACAAGTTCCGTTACAAAAGAACTAACTGAGAGCAGTATAACCAAGCTTTAATCAATTCTAGTTCAGTAACATTCTGGATTTATAAAAAAAACCATTCGGCTATAGGATCAAACTAAACAAAGTAATCATGGGAGACCTCGTTCATTTCGCAACTTAGCCATTATGACGGCTTGTATTGCCAATCAAGGCCATGGTGAGGTTTGCAAGAATCAATTAATTTTGTTTTCAAACTTGTTCAACTACCGTGACTGTGCCCTCATTATTCATGCATTAGCAAGTGATCCAAAACGGTTAACGTTGTGTTTAAGACGAAGACGGAAGGAACCATCTAGTACTTAGCCATTGCTGCTGAGTTAAGTGCATTACATATGACTCATGGTGTAGTGCTATTTAACTTGCTCAAATAGACCTGCCAGAGAATTCATAAAATATAGGCAATGGTGCTTATGATTCCCGGTAATATTACGAACTCATCGAATTGAATGAGCAGCTCCAACCATCCCACCCAAAATAAAGAATAACTTTTGAGAAATTATGTTATCCGTATAATTTAGTAGTTAATTGCCAGCAGTTATGTGGTTCAGAGTAGCATTGGCAAACATAGTGACCATAAATGTTCCTTATCATAGATGGTAATATCTCGAGTTAAAAAATTTTTCAAAGGACATTGAGCTTAAGGAATTACAATGTTCAGATTAGCGAAACCTGCGGCATGATAAAAGCGTTAAATAAGTTTACAAGGGCTAGGTATGCCTAATAACAGAAGCGATGGTCTCATAGTGAATCATGTTGGGATTTGCTATTTGAGCTCAAATTAGGAAACAAAGCTACATGAATCCTGTACTTAGCCTATTTTTTTGCTTGATTGGTGCTTCAACACTTAGGAGTGGTTGAGTAAATAACCAGAATCTGAGATTATTTAATAATATTTTTAATAAGCTAAATGCTGATCTTCTTATGAGGTATTTTGATGAGTGAATGTGGGGCTTATTCAAGCAACTTTATACGCCAAATCATCAACAAAGACTTAGCGAGTGGTGCTCATGTGACCATCCACACGCGTTTTCCGCCTGAACCAAATGGCTATTTACATATTGGTCATGCTAAATCTATTTGTTTGAATTTTGGCATTGCAAAAGACTATCAAGGTCAGTGTAATCTGCGTTTTGATGACACAAATCCTGCAAAAGAAGATATAGAGTTTGTTGAATCAATCAAAGAAGATGTTAATTGGCTTGGTTTTCAGTGGGATGGTGCAGTGTGTTATTCATCAGATTACTTCGATTGTCTGCATGGTTATGCTATCGAGCTAATTGAAAAAGGCTTGGCATATGTTGAAGAGTTGAGTCCCGAGGAAATACGAAAATTCCGCGGGACGTTGACGGAAGCAGGGAAGTACAGTCCATACCGAGATCGAAGCGTAGAAGAAAATATTTCGTTATTTGAAAAAATGAGAAACGGAGATTTTGCAGAAAGTAAAGCATGCCTACGTGCCAAGATTGATATGACGTCTTCATTTATGGTGATGCGTGATCCCGTTCTTTATCGTGTGCGTTTTGCGAAGCACCATAAAACTGGTGATAAATGGTGTATTTACCCGATGTATGATTTCACTCATTGTATTTCAGATGCTCTTGAAGGGATTACTCACAGCCTGTGTACATTAGAATTTCAAGATAACCGTCGTCTTTACGATTGGATACTGAATAATATTATGATTGAACGTCATCCACGCCAGTACGAATTTAGCCGCCTAAACCTTGAATATACTGTGATGTCAAAGCGTAAGCTGAGTATACTGGTGAGTGAAAACTTGGTTAATGGTTGGGATGATCCGCGTATGCCGACCATTGCCGGTTTACGTCGCCGAGGTTATACGCCTGCGGCAATTCGTGAATTCTGTAAGCGAATCGGTGTAACGAAGCAAGACAATACCATTGAAATGAGTGCATTGGAATCATGTTTACGTGATGATTTAAATGAAAATGCACCACGCGCCATGGCTGTTCTTGATCCCGTTAAAGTGGTTATCGAAAATTATGCAAAAGATAAGATTGAAATATTAACTGTACCGAACCACCCGAATAGACCTGACATGGGTACTCGTGAAATTCCGTTCAGCCGTGAAATTTGGATTGAACGTGAAGATTTTCGCGAAGAAGCGAATAAGAAGTACAAGCGTTTGGTATTAGGGAAAAAAGTTCGTTTGCGTAATGCGTATATGGTGAAAGCTGAGCACTGTGAAAAAGATGAAGATGGCAATATTACAACTATTTTCTGTAGCTATGATTCAGAAACCTTAGGTAAAGATCCTATAGATGACCATAAGCCTAAAGGGGTTATCCATTGGGTATCTGCTGATGCAGGTGTTGAAGCTGAAATACGTTTGTATGATTATTTATTTACAGAAGCAAATCCAAACATTGCAAATAATTTTGCGTCACTAATAAATCATAAGTCTCTCATTGTAATGCGCGGATACGTTGAACCAAGCCTTAAAATAGCAGACAAAGAACGCGCATTCCAATTTGAGCGCATAGGATATTTTTGTCTTGATCGCAAAGACAGTAATGAAGATACACTTGTTTTTAATCGAACAGTTGGTCTTCGCGATACCTGGGCTAAAATGAAAGCTAATCATTGAAGATAAAAAACCGGGGTATAAAAATTTAATGCTGACTATTTTAAGTAATGACTAAATTCTATGAAGACGAGCTTTGTTTCTTAATTCAAGTTCAGATAGCAGATCCTAACATGTTGGAGTGATGAAGAAGCCATCCAGCTATGGGATCAAACTAAGCTGAGTAATAATGAGAGACCTCGTTTATTGAGTGACTTAGCCATTACGACAGCCCTCGTGGTTAAATATGTATTTTTAATACCATTGAGGGGTCTGTCAGGATTCATCAGTTATATTTTAAAACTTGCTCAGTTGCCGTGATTATGCCCTCATTACTCATGCATTAGCAAGTGCGCTAAAAGAGTTAACGTCGTATTCAAGGCGAAGAATAAAGGAACCAGCCAGCATTAACCATTGATTTTACGAGGCTCAAAATCTACGGTAAAGACGAATGGTAACTAAAGAAGCATGGTATTTATGGGAAACAACGAGTTTGGTGTAAATTAAATTTAGCGGTAAATATAAAGACGCATGAGATCATTACGGCTGAGTCAAATGCATCAACTGTGACTGGCGATGAATGCTACCTGATTTATTCAAATGGACTCGCTAAAGAATTGATAAAATATCAGGTAATGGAGCTTACGACACCAGACAATGTTATGCAACCATTCGTATTAAACGAGCGTTTCTACTCATTGTACCAAGAAAAGGAGCAACTTTTGGAAACAAAGTTGCCAGCAGTTATACGGTGCAAATTAGCATTGTAAAGTGAGGCATAGTTGTCATAAACGTCCCCTGTCAGAGACAGCAATGTTGCGAGTCAAAAAACTTCTCGGAGGGCTATTAAGCCTAAGGGATCACAATGCTCAGATTAAAGAAACCTACATAATGATAAAAACGTTAAATAAGTTGACAGGGCTAAGTATGCTTCAAACGAAAGAGATTGTCTAATAGTGAATTATGTTGGGATTTGCTATCGGAACTTAAATTAGGAAACCAACCAGAAATATACAAAAAATTAGTGACTTTACAGTAATTATAGGCAATTGAAAAATATGACTCAACTATCGAATACACAGGTTACACCTGATTTAGAGCCGTTTTTCACTACTACCCATTTTTCTGTTGCACCAATGCTGAATTGGACTGACCATCATTGTCAACATTTCCACCGTCTTTTTTCTAAAAATACACTACTTTATTCAGAGATGGTAACCACGGGTGCCATGATCCATGGTAAAAAAAATCTTTTGCGCTGTAATGATGAAGATCATCCGGTTGCATTACAGTTAGGTGGTTCCAACCCGATTGATCTGGCGATGTGTGCCAAGCTGGCGGTTGAACGTGGTTATGATGAAATTAACCTAAATGTTGGTTGCCCATCTGACCGTGTGCAAAATGGTCGCTTCGGGGCATGCTTGATGGGTGAAGCTAATCTAGTGGCGCAGTGCATTTCCGCTATGAAAGAAGTGGTGGATATCCCAGTGACAGTGAAGACTCGCATTGGTATTGATGACCAAAACAGCTACGAATTTTTGATAAATTTTGTGCGCATTGTTCACGAGAGATCCGGTTGCAGTAATTTCACCATTCATGCGCGTATAGCATGGCTCTCTGGTTTAAGTCCGAAAGAAAACCGTGAAATTCCACCACTGAATTACTCGCGCGTTTACCAATTAAAGAAAGATTGCTCACACCTAACTATTGGCATTAACGGCGGTATTAAATCACTTGAAGAAGCGAAAACACACCTGATGTTCATGGATGGTGTAATGATTGGTCGTGCAGCATACCAAAATCCATATATGTTGGCAGAAGTGGATCAGCGTCTGTTTGGTAGTAATGCTCCAATCATCAAGCGTAGTGATGCGGTAAAAGCGATGTTCCCATACATTGAGGTACAACTGAGTAATGGTTCTTACTTGAACCATATTAGTCGCCATATGCTTGGTGTTTTTCAAAATATTCCTGGTGCACGTCAATGGCGTCGTTACATCAGTGAGAATGCTCACAAGCCTGGTTCAGGCATTGAAGTGTTAGAAACTGCACTGACAAAAATATCCTCTGAGCTGAATATATAAGTGTGAACGAGTACGACTAAGTTAGTTGGGTTTCGTTTCCTAAATTAGGGAACTAAATTATTAAGCCATACTCTAAACAGGGCTTTATTTATAATGTATATTATTTAACTATTAAAGTTGGATCGCTTCCTGCAATCTAATCGATCAAGGAGTGTTAGGATGATATAATGATTGTATCTTTATTTTTGGTAGGATTTACAATTGTATTGCTGGCGATGGGGTGGAGCCTTATCGGTATTATTGTCGCGGTAGCATTTGGATTCGTTATAATGGCGCTTGTTGGCATGATTGACCTGATATTTAAACTGCTGTTTTGGCTTGTATTGATTGTAGTGGTGATGTGGTTGTTGAAAGGCAGTAATAAGCATGCAACTTAGTACCGTGATTAATACTCAAAGCGTGCTCGTCTCTATCAATGAGCAAGCGGATATTAATTTAAAATCAAAGGTTTACACTGTTATTAATATGAACTGTCTCGCATAAATATCCAGTGGTTTTAATAACTAATTATATTTTGCTATAGTTAGTATAAACATATTTTAATAAAGTTAGGCGGGACCCTTTCAATGAAAAAAATTAATCTTTCTATTGTCGTGTTAGCAGCTGCTGGAGCATTTGCAATACCAGCGCAATCTGCAGTACTTCTAGGGGCCAAAATCGGTACTGATGCTTGGTACGCGGGTGCTAAAACCAATGATATTCATGTGGATGATGCCAGTATTCAATCTTCTTATTACATTGCGTTTGAGCACTTTATTCCGCTGATCCCTAATGCAAAAGTGCGTTACACTGGTGTTGCGTCAGAAAAATCTAAGACTGATTTTACGCAATATGATTTCATTACGTATTATGAAATTTTAGATAATAATCTCATCTCTTTTGACATCGGCTTGAACTTGCAAAAATTTACAGGCCGTTTTAACAACCTAAACTTCGACGAATGGCAGCCAAACATATACAGTGATGTACGTCTAGGCATTCCAACAACGCTTGTTTCTCTATTTGGTAGCTGTAGTGTTGGTAGTTACAATGAAACCAACACCGTTGATGGTGAAGCGGGTATTTTGTTTACTCTAGGCTTAGTTGCGGCAGACTTAAATTTCAGGGTGGGTTACCGTATTCAAAATTATAAATTCAATTACTTCGGTACTAATAACGGTAAATTCCAAAATAATGGCTTCTTTAGCGGTATTGCATTTGCCTTCTAATCTTCCATTTTGAATGAAAAAAACGACGTATTTTGAGGGTCCCACATGATTTTATTTCCTACTTCGGATTTAGATAGCAAATCCCAAGATGATTCACTATTAGGCAACCATTTTTGTTTTAGGCATGCTTAGTTCTGTCAGCTTGTTTAACGCTTGTATCATGGCGTAAGTCTCACTCATCTGAGCATTCTGATCCCTCAGGCTCAATGTTTTTCTCAGAAATTTTTTGATTCGAACCATTACTATCTCTTACAAGGAACATTTATGGTAACCACACTTCATTTTCTAACGCTTATTGGAACCGTGTAACTTCTGGTCACTGACCGCTAAATTACGTGGATGATTTCGTTCCCCAAAAGTGGCTATTTTTTTGTGGAATGATGGGAACCGCTTATTTAATGCGAGTGGTTTCGTGATATTGTCTGGTGTCATGAACACTCATCGCTTGGTATTGCATGGATTCTTCGGCGGGTCTGTTTGAGTCAGTTAAGTAACACTGCGCTGTCAGTCACATTTAATACACTTATTTAACGGCAATGATCCCATGTGCATTTATATTTACCGTTTCCCATCATTGCTATGCTTTTTTTACTTTTTATTCGTCTTCACCGTATACTTTGAGCTCTGTAAAATTAATGGTTCAGTGTTAGATAGTGCCTTTAGTCTTCGTTTTGAACGTAATGTTCACTGTTTTAGCTCGCTTACTAATGTATGACTAGTGAGGGTATGACAACAGCAGTTGAGCAAGTTTGAAAACAGAATCAATGAATTTTTGCAGATCTTTCAATGGCATTGAAAACAAGCGTTTAACTATGAGAGCTGTTGTAATGGTTAAGTGGCTAAATAAACGAGGTCTTTCATGATGACCATCCGCTTAGTTTGACTCCATAGCTGAGTGGCTTCTTTATCAATCCAGAATGTTAGTGAGCCACAATTGATTAAAGCTTCATTGTACTGCTCCCAGTTATTTGTTTTGTAGTGAAGATTATTCATAGATCTGAACATTTAAGTGAGCCTAACTGTTTAGAATGCTTATTGAAAATTTAGTCCCCTTATCTAAGAAATAAAGCTGACTACCATAAACGTTTCTTAGCAAAAACAGTAATGGTTCGAGTCAAAAACTACTAGTAGGGATATTGATCCTAAGGGATTATGAAACTCAGACTAGCGAAACTTTGATCATGATAAAAGCGTTCAATAAGCTGACAAGACTAGGTATGCTTAATACGAAAGCGATTATCTAATAGCTAATCATGTTGTAATTTGCTACCTGAACTTGAATTAGGAAATAAAGCCCATTATCCATGCTAAATTGCTTGCTTGGACAGTGGCTTTGTTTTTATTGCTCAATATGCGTATTTTTGTTCTTAGTTTTTAGTTCTTCTTGTAACGAAAACACTATGTTAAAGCATGTGACTGATTGGTATATAAGGTTTATTAATTGCTTACGCAGAATCTTAGAATAGAGCAATTACGGAATAGCCCAATGTCTAAAACCATCCGCATAACTTGCTTGGAGGTAAATAATATTTACGCACCAAGATATGTTTAGTTTGCTGAATAGCCTCTTCGAGCCACTTTAAAGCGAGTATCTCAAGAGTGAGAGATTTATGATGAAGCCATCCTAGGAGTATTCAATGTCTTCATTCGATTGACATTACTATATATGTAGGTTGCATTGCAGCTCATTCCGTTACAAGCCATTTGTTGGATATTTTGTATAGTAAGAATTACGCTAACATAGCGTTAATTGCTGTCAACACTGACATTGGGTCATCCGCTTGCGTAATAGGACGTCCTATTACGAGATAGTCAGAACCAGCAGCAACAGCTTCAACTGGTGTCATAATTCGACGCTGATCATGAGCATCACTGCCTACTGGGCGAATACCTGGCGTTACCAACTGAAATTCAGCTCCCAATGCTGATTTAAGCATGCTGGACTCATGTGCAGAACAAACGACACCATCTAAACCACTGTTATACATTAAGGTTGCCAAAGACATAACGTGGACTTGAGTAGCGTGACTAATACCAACACCATCAAGGTCACTTTGTTCCATACTAGTTAGTACCGTAATACCAATCAATAATGGTTTGTCTTTACCATAAGACTCTAATGCTTCACGTGCTGCAACCATCATTCGCTCGCCACCAATGGCATGAATATTAACCATCCACACGCCCAATTCAGCTGCCGCAGCAACGGCCCGCGCACACGTATTTGGAATATCATGAAACTTAAGGTCTAAGAACACGGTGTGACCGCGCGTGTGTAATTGGCGTATATAATCTGGGCCATATAGGGTAAACATTTCTTTTCCCACTTTCAGATGGCAACTACCAGGTTCTATGCGATCAACAAATGTTAGTGCATTATTAATATTTGGGTAATCCAATGCAACAATTATTTTTGGGTCCAGCATTTTTACTTATTCTCCATCTAACCCTTTGATAGGTTTAATTAAGCCCCACCCTTTACAAGAAGGGCAGTGCCAGTACAACGCATGCGTTGAAAAACCACATTTCCAGCAACGATAATTAGGCTTTATTTTGAGCTGTTCTTCAACGAGATGCTTTAGTGTATTTAAGCTCGATTTTGCACGGCCTTCTTCCGCTTGCTCTACATGAAGTTCCATAAGCTTATGAAAACCTTTCATTGTAGGATTTTTCGTCAATTGCCTAGTGAGAAACGTCTGCGCCATTGCTGCGTTTTCATGGCAGTTAATAATATCTGACATCATCAATTCAGCAGATACACCGGTATTTTTTTCGATACAAAGTTTAAGGAAACGGACGAATGCCATGTTTTTCTCCATATCGTGATAGCAGCCTTCAAGCATTGGAAGTGCTTCACTGACAAAGTCAGGATCTTGATCGAGCACCGATTCTAATAGTTTTACAGCACCTTTATAGTCTTTTTCATCAATGTCTAAGCGTGCCAATATTAACGATGCTCGCACACATGATTTATCTACTGACAATGCTTTACGAAGGAGTTGCCTGACAACCTTATCATCACTATCCGTAGTGGACTGCATTGCAAGTTCACAGTAAAAATGAGAGATGTCACGCTTAAGTTTATTTTTTCCCGCTTTAACTAATCGACTAGCAATCTCAATCGCTTTTTCCCATTCACGAGTTTGCTGATAAATAGCAAGTAGTTGTTGCAAGGCAAATTCTTTATAATCAGGCTCTCCAATTAACTGGTGGAAAATTTTTTCTGCACGGTCAAAGAAACCTGCAACCATATAGTCTTTGGCAAGTTGTTGTAAGGCAAGATTACGTTGATCTTGTGTGAGGTTTGGACGAGCAATTAAATTTTGGTGGATACGGATAGCACGATCGACTTCGCCACGAGAACGAAACAGGTTCCCGAGTGTTAAGTGAGTATCGATTGTCTCATTGTCAACTTGGAGCAGTTCAATGAATAGGTCGACTGCTTTATCAGATTGATCTGATAAGAGTAAATTAAGACCAGCTACATATTGGCGTGACAAATGATGAGATTGATCCTGACGACGGTAACGAGTATTCCTATTACCCATGTACCAACCATATCCAGCGGCGATCGGTAGTAATAGAAACAACAGTTCAAGCATTTAAAATTATTCCTTAACTGGGTCAGTACGGAGTTTATCCAGTTCTTTGCGCTGTTTATTTACTTGTTTCTTGAGTATAGCCGCAGACATACAAACTTTGAGATAAGGAATACTGCATATTAACCAACCGAGTGTGAATCCGGTGCCGAATATGACACCCAGAAGTAAAGATAGTTTGAACTCTCCCTGAGCGACTAAATAGTTAATTTTAACTATTTCTTGATTTTGAGCACCAAGGGCTAGCGTGATAAAAAAACACAGAACGAGTATTACTATACCAATAATATTCACAATCACTTCCTATAAAATTTCAGTAAACAATAAACATTCACTAAATAGTAGTCATACTATTTATGTCTGATTATTCCGTAATTTGGTTTGTCAGACCATTCCATGAGATATAAAAAAACGGCATACATAACATATGCCGTTTTTTTATTCAAAAGCAAATCAACTAAGGTTGATGCGATCACGAAGCTCCTTTCCTGGTTTGAAGTGAGGAACGTATTTACCATCCAACTCAACTTTATCACCAGTTTTTGGATTGCGCCCAATGCGAGGAGCGCGATAGTGCAATGAAAAACTACCGAAGCCACGGATCTCAATTCGGTTACCCTCTTCGAGTGCAGTGGCCATGTGTTCAAGGATCTCCTTGATGACATCTTCTATTCGTTTGGCAGAAAGATGAGTTTGCTGACTACATAGTCTCTCGATTAACTCAGACTTGGTCATGGATACCCCACTTTTAGTAAGTTTATCAACAGCATAATCATAGAAAAATATTTTTTCCACGGCACTAAATTATTCACTTTTCGCAGCTTTGAAAGCATCAGCCATTGCATTACCAAAGACAGTATCATCTACTTTATTAAGAGTTGTCATAGCTTCTTGCTCGTTGGCTTCATCTTTCGCTCGAATAGAGAGGTTAACCATGCGATTCTTACGATCTACACCAGTAAATTTCGCTTCAACTTCGTCACCAACAGCCAAAATAAGAGTTGCATCCTCAACACGGTCACGTGATGTTTCAGAAGCACGTAGATAGCCTTCAACGCCTTCAATAAGTTCAATAGTTGCGCCTTTAGCATCAACAGCAGTTACTTTGCCCTTAACAATTGTACCTTTCTTAAAATCAACCAGATAGCTGTTGAATGGGTCTTCTTTCATTTGCTTAATGCCAAGTGAGATACGTTCACGCTCAGCATCAACCTGAAGAACTACTGCAGAAATTTCATCACCTTTTTTGAAGTCGCGTACTGCTTCTTCGCCTATAATATGCCAAGAGATATCAGACAGGTGTACCAGACCATCGATGCCACCGTCTAAACCGATGAATATCCCAAAGTCAGTGATTGATTTAATCTTACCAGTAACATGATTACCCTTGTTTTGCGTTTCTGCAAACGACTGCCAAGGGTTAGCTTTACATTGTTTCAGACCTAAGCTGATGCGGCGGCGCTCTTCGTCAATGTCCAGAACCATAACATCAACTTCATCATTCACGTTAACAACTTTAGATGGGTGAATATTTTTATTAGTCCAGTCCATTTCAGAAACGTGTACTAGCCCTTCAACTCCTTCTTCGATTTCTACAAAGCACCCATAATCAGTCAAATTAGTTACCCGCCCTGTCAATTTGTGGCTTTCTGGGTAACGGTTAGCAATTGCTACCCATGGATCTTCACCAAGTTGTTTAAGACCTAGTGATACGCGTGTACGGTCACGGTCAAATTTAAGAACTTTAACTAAAATTTCGCCTCCAACGTTAACTATTTCTGATGGATGCTTAACACGTTTCCAAGCCATATCAGTGATGTGAAGCAGGCCGTCAACACCTCCTAAATCTACGAATGCGCCGTAGTCAGTTAAGTTCTTGACAATACCTTTAACTTCCATACCTTCTTGTAGAGATGCAAGCAGTTCATCACGCTCAACACTGTTTTCGGATTCGATCACAGCACGACGAGAAACAACAATGTTGTTACGTTTCTGGTCTAACTTGATAACTTTAAACTCCAGCTCTTTGCCTTCTAGATGAGAAGTGTCACGAACTGGGCGAACGTCAACCAGTGAACCAGGGAGGAACGCACGGATACCATTTAGCTCAACAGTGAAACCGCCTTTAACTTTACCGTTAATAACACCAAGAACAGTTTCAGCTTCTTCGTAAGCTGTTTCTAGTTGGATCCAAGCTTCATGACGTTTTGCTTTTTCACGAGAAAGCTGCGTTTCACCGAAACCATCTTCGATCGCGTCTAACGCTACGTCAACCTCAGAACCAACTACAACTTCTAGCTCGCCAGCAGCATTTTTGAATTGTTCTGCAGGGATAGAAGACTCAGATTTCAGGCCAGCATCAACAAGGACGTAACCGTTCGTAATAGCTATGATAGTACCTTTAACTATGGCACCAGGGCGAGTTTCAATCTCTCTTAGAGATTCTTCAAAGAGTGAAGCAAAAGATTCAGTCATTAATTTGATCTTCAATTATTTAAACGTCCACTGGTATCCTACCGTATGGGGTTGATATTAATGTTGGTCATCATCCTTGCGACCAAAGAAGTTACCGCTGTTTCAAAAAGTGACGGTAAATTTACTTTCAATATAAGACAAAGCATACTCAAGTACCTTCTCAATATTGATAACGGTTGAATCTAGCAATAATGCATCGTCTGCGGGACGTAATGCCGCAATTGAGCGGTTGCGATCTCGATCATCACGTTCCTTGATTGCATGTAAAAGGCAATTAAATTTAACATCTAACCCCTTTTGTTGCAACTGGTTCATGCGACGTGTAGCGCGCTCTTCTGTGCTAGCATCTAAGAAAATTTTTACTTCTGCCTTAGGAAAAACAACTGTTCCCATATCACGACCATCAGCGATTAAGCCTGGCGCCTCAGCGAATGCACGTTGACGACGCAGTAATGCTTCACGCACGCGTGGCAATTCAGCTACTTTTGAAGCCGCCATGCCTGTTTCTTCTTTACGTAATTCATCGGAAACATTTTTACCTTCTAAAATAACCTTTATAAGTTTACCTTCCGCTTTAAATTGCACATCAAGATGAGTAGCCAGAGGTACCAGCTCATCTTCAGATGTAGAGTCAAGACTATGATGAATGGCCGCTAGAGCAAGAACACGATAAATCGCCCCTGAGTCCAGTAAATTCCAGCCCAGCTTCTTCGCTAAAAGCATACATAGAGTTCCCTTCCCAGCTCCACTTGGACCATCAACGGTAATTATATGCGCTTGGGTAGACATTCTTTTCTCCAAATCTAATTTATATTTTGAATAAGTTAAGCAGTGTATCCACAAACACTCCGCATATACTGAAGCAACTGAAAGATGCAGAAAATAAATTTTGCATCTATTTTATTTGTTTACATGTTTTTTTGTGAGTTCAATGTGTTTTGTACTAAGCATAATAAATAACCAGTGCTCTTTTATTCGATGATCATTATGTTTTCAATTTCTACCATGAAGTTGAATATTTGTTGGCCACGCCGAACGTCAGAGTATTTAAAAAAGAGTATTCCATGAATTATCTCTAGTTTAGACTGTAACTATTTGACCACTTTTATGATATTCTTATTAGCTTGCACGTAGTCATTTTTGACATACTTACCTGAGGGATATTGGCTCCATGAGCAATCTTGCTAAAGAGATTACGCCCGTCAACATTGAAGATGAGCTGAAAAGCTCTTACCTAGACTATGCGATGTCAGTCATCATTGGCCGAGCTCTTCCTGACGTGCGTGATGGTTTAAAGCCGGTACACCGCCGTGTTCTTTTCGCGATGAATGTGTTGGGCAACGACTGGAATAAAGTATATAAAAAATCTGCACGTGTTGTCGGCGATGTGATTGGTAAATATCACCCACATGGTGACAGTGCGGTCTATGATGCCATCGTCCGTATGGCACAGCCTTTTTCGCTGCGTTATATGCTAGTCGACGGACAAGGTAACTTCGGTTCAGTTGACGGAGACTCCGCGGCAGCAATGCGTTATACAGAAGTGCGTATGTCGAAAATTGCCCATGAATTATTGATGGATTTGGATAAAGATACTGTTGATTATGTACCCAATTATGATGGTACAGAACAGATCCCAGAAGTTATGCCAACTCGTGTGCCAAACTTGTTGATTAATGGCTCGTCGGGTATTGCTGTAGGCATGGCAACCAATATTCCTCCGCACAATTTGACTGAAGTTATGAGCGGATGTTTGGCATATATTAGAAATGAAAACATTACTCTTGAAGAATTGATGGCTCATATTCCAGGGCCAGATTTCCCAACTGCAGCGATGATTAATGGCCGAAAAGGCATTGAAGATGCTTACCGCACTGGCCGTGGTAAAATTTACTTGCGTTCTCGTGCTGAGATTGCAGTCGATAAGAACGGTAAAGAAACGATTATTGTTTATGAAATCCCTTACCAAGTAAATAAAGCGCGCCTGATCGAAAAGATGGCCGAGCTGGTTAAAAATAAGAAAATCGAGGGTATTAATGCGCTGCGTGACGAATCTGATAAAGATGGTATGCGTATCGTTATCGAATGTAAGCGTGATGCAGTCGGTGAAGTGATTCTCAATAACTTGTATTCTCAAACGCAACTTCAAACCTCTTTTGGTATTAACATGGTCGCGTTGGATAATCACCAACCCCGCTTGTTTGGTCTGAAAGACATGCTGAAGTGTTTTGTCAATCATCGACGTGAAGTAGTAACGCGACGTACGATTTATGAATTACGCAAAGCGCGTGATCGCGCACATACCTTGGAAAGCTTAGCAATTGCACTTGCAAATATCGATGAAATTATAGAAATGATTCGTAACACACAAACTCCGGCAATCGCTCGTGAACAGCTTCAACCATGTGGTTGGAATTTGGGAACTGTTGCGGCAATGCTTGAAACGACAGGTGTTGATGTAGCTCGCCCTGAATGGTTAGAAGATGAATATGGTATTCGTGACGGGAAGTATTTCTTAACTGAGCAACAAGCACAAGCTATCTTAGATTTGCGGCTACACAAACTGACTGGTCTCGAACACGAGAAAATTTTGGAGGAATACAAAGAACTGCTGAAACTGATAGGAGAGTTAATGTATATCCTGTCTACTCCAACTCGTCTCATGGAAGTTATCCGTCAAGAGTTTGAAACGATTCGTGATGGATATGGTGATGCACGTCGCACTGAAATCACTGTGGCAAGTGCAGACATCAACATTGAAGATCTTATCAATCAGGAAGACGTGGTTGTTACATTGTCTCATGAAGGTTATGTGAAATATCAACCTCTGAATGACTATGAAGCACAACGTCGTGGTGGTAAAGGTAAGTCCGCGACTCGCATGAAAGAAGAAGATTTCATCGAGCGTCTGTTAGTTGCTAACACCCACGATACTATTCTGTGCTTCTCAAGCCGCGGTCGCATGTATTGGATGAAAGTATATCAATTACCTCTAGCGTCTCGGACAGCGCGTGGTAAACCAATTGTTAATATTCTGCCTTTAGAACCGAACGAACGCATTACTGCGGTTCTGCCCGTCAGAGAGTATGCAGATGACAAATTTGTCTTCATGGCAACTGCAGATGGTACCGTCAAGAAAACATCATTGACTGATTTTAGCCGTCCACGTAGTGCTGGTATTATTGCTGTGAATTTACGCGAAGGTGATTCACTTATTGGTGTTGATATCACTGATGGTGATGATGAAATCATGTTATTCACTGATGCGGGTAAAGTTGTTCGTTTTAAAGAAGCTGAAGAGTTTCCAGTTTTAGATGAGAATGGTAAGCCAGCACTTGATGAGAATGGTAATCCAGAGATCAAGTTTAAAGGTGTACGTTTAATGGGACGTACAGCTGCGGGTGTACGCGGTATTAAACTTGCACCAAATAATAAGGTGGTTTCACTAATTGTTCCGCGTGCTAATGGTGATATTCTTACCGTCACAGTGAATGGTTATGGTAAGCGTACCGCACTAGTTGAGTACCCTTCTAAGAGCCGTGCAACACAAGGCGTTGTATCTATTAAGGTGTCTGCACGTAATGGCTCTGTAGTAGGCGCCATTCAGGTGAGCGAAGGTGATGAATTTATGATGATCACCAACGCGGGCACATTGGTTCGTACTCGCGCATCTGAAGTGAGTCAAGTTGGCCGTAATACTCAAGGCGTTACTCTGATACGTACTAGCCAAAATGAAGCAGTTGTTGGTCTTCAACATATTGATGAACCAGAAGAAATCGGGCTGATGGAAGATATAGACGATGATGAAAAAAACAAAGATTAATTTTATTTAGTGTCATCAATGCATACGCAGCATTTACTTAAAAACACTTACTTTTAAGTAAGTGTTTTTTGTTCATATTTTCATCAAAAATTTTACACAAATAAAATTCGTATACTCAATTAACTTAAAGGTACAAACGTAATCATCTTAAACCTATTATATATTATGGGTATTTTGTAGTCTACAATGGCAGGAAGAGCCACAGTAAAAAATTGTTTCATAACCTATTTAAAATAGCTTTGTTTCCTAATTCGAGCTCAGATAACAAATCTCAACATGGTTTATTATTAGATAATCGCTTCCATTTTAAACATCTTTATCTCGGTCAGCTTATTGAACGCTTTTATCATGGTGCTGGTTTCACTAATATGAATTGTGTAATTTTTTAAACTCAATGTCCGCTGAGTAGTTTTTGGACTTGCACCATTGCTGTCTCTGCTATGAAACGTTTATGGTAATCGGCTTTCTTTTTTAAATAAAAAATTAAATTTTTAATCAACACTATAAACAGTTAGACTCACTTAAATATTCAAGTCTATGAATAATGTTCGCTACAAAGCAACTAACTGGAATCAAACTAAACTGGGTAATTATGGAAGACCTCGTTTATTTATCGACTAGCCATCACGATGGTCTGCATGGTTAACAGTGTATTTTTAATGCTATTGAGAGGTCTGAAAGGATTCATTAAATTTGTTTTCAAACTCACTCAACTGCCATTGTCATATCCTTACTATTCATGCATTAGTAAGCGAGCCAAAACGGTTAACGTCACGTTCAAGATGAAGAATGAATGAAGCATCCAGCACTTGACTATTAATTCTATGGGACTCAAAGTCCACGATGAAGAATAATGGAAAGTAAAAAAGCATGGTATTGATGAAAAACGACGAATCTGGCGTAAGTGATATTTAGTGGTAGATATAAATACGGATGAAATCATTGCTATGCGGCTCCACTCAGCATTGAAAAACGAGGTATAGTTGCCATAAACGTTCCCTATTAAGAATTGCAATGGTTCAAGTAAAAAAATCACTGGGAGAGACATTGAGTTTAAGGGCTCATAATGTTCAGATTAGCGAAACTTACGCCATGGTACAAACGTTAAAGAAACTAACAGGGCAGGTATGCCTAAAATAAAAGCAATTATTTAATCGTTAGTCCTTTTGAAACTAGCTATCTGAACTTGAATTAGAAAACAAAGCAGATATATAAAAATAATTTCGTCAAAAATACAACATTTATGCTTAATATTAAACTTCACTACTTTCTTTCTTCTATATAGCCTAAAGTTTAACTTAATAGTGCGGCCATATAAGGCGATGAATGAATAGCTTAGAAATAATTTTTACTTTGAAGCTGAAAATTGATTTAAAGAAGCTGTGAACTATTTTTACTATGATTTTTAAAAAATTGCAGGCTCTTTAACACCCCAAATAAATGATAAGTTTTAGGTGTTTAAGCCTGCATCTGTGAGTTGATTAAGGTTGATTTTATTTGCAATAATACAGTAGTAACCTGCAATCATTTTTAAAATCATTAAACCACTTACAATGACCAGTATTAATTAATAAATTATCTTTTATTACTCATTCTTTAGCGGCAGTTTTATATTAATTACTTAAAAATGTGAATAATCAGGTCCAGCACTTTGTTTGAATAACCGATTTCGTTATCGTACCAAGATACAACTTTAACGAATGTATCAGTGAGAGCAACACCTGCTTTAGCATCAAACACTGAAGTTTGAACTTCACCAATGAAATCTTGAGAAACAACTTCGTCTTCAGTGTAGCCAAGAATACCAGCCATCTTGCCTTTTGAAGCAGTTTTCATAGCAGAACAAATTGTTTCGTAAGTAGCAGGTTTTTTTAGGTTAACAGTCAGGTCAACAACAGAAACGTTAGCAGTTGGTACGCGAAACGCCATGCCAGTCAGTTTACCTTTTAGTTCTGGAATTACTACTCCTACTGCTTTAGCTGCACCAGTTGATGATGGGATGATATTTTGATAAGCACCGCGCCCACCACGCCAGTCTTTAACAGAAGGGCCGTCAACAGTTCTTTGCGTAGCTGTCGTTGCGTGAACAGTTGACATTAGACCAGATGCAATACCGAAGTTATCATTTAGTACTTTAGCGATTGGTGCCAGGCAATTCGTAGTACAAGACGCGTTAGAAACAATGTCTTGACCAGCATAAGTGTCTTGGTTTACACCCATTACGAACATTGGAGTCGCATCTTTAGATGGACCTGTTAAAACAACTTTTTTTGCACCAGCCATGATGTGCTGACGTGCAGTTTCGTCGGTAAGGAAGGTGCCAGTTGCTTCGGCTACAACGTCAACATCTACTACATTCCATTGAAGTTTAGTTGGATTACGCTCAGCAGTAACGCGAACAGTTTTGCCGTTAATTATTAAGTTACCGTCTACAACTTCAACAGTGCCACTGAAACGTCCATGAGTTGAATCGTATTTGAGCATGTATGCCATGTACTTAACATCAATCAGGTCATTAATTGCTACAACTTCGATGTCGTTACGCTCAATCGATGCACGAAATACGAAACGGCCAATACGACCAAAACCGTTAATACCAAGTTTGATAGTCATTATGTTGCTCCACGATTTAATATCTAGTGAAAGAGAATGGATAGTAAAATTACAGAATCGATACCAGTCATGCAAGGAAAAAACTGATTTAAATTGCGTAAAATTAAAATTTAATACAACACATTGATACATAATAGCTTTGTTTCCTCATTCGAGTTCAGAGAGCAAGCTCAAAGCATTACCACCTAATAGTTAATTATGTTTTTAGTTTGCTCTTGGAACTAAAATGAAGCAACAAAGTTGATAGAATCTTTTTTACGACAAGTGATTGACCATTTTTTTAAAAAGCATTGTGTATGTGTAAGGATTGGGTGCACATTGTACTCAAACTATTTAGAGAGTACAGAAAGAGTGTATTATTCTCTAATACTCTTGTCATAACAGATGTTGAATGTTAATATTTACGTTCGATTTACTTAGTATCTAGATTGTTCGCAAGCTGATACTTATTTTTAACCTTGTTATTTTGAAGGGTATATAGTATGAAATTCGAAGCAATAATACGTACGGAACATGGTACAGGTGCGAGCCGCCGCCTGCGCCACTCTGAGCAATTGCCCGCTGTAATTTACGGTGGCGGAATAGCGCCAATTGCAATCTCTTTGCAGCACAACACCATAATCAACCAAATGGATAAGGCTAAGTTTTACGAAGGTATTACTCTTATAATTGACGGCCAAGAAGTGAACGTGAAACCACAAGACATACAACGTCATCCATTTAAGCCAAAAGTTATGCATATGGATTTCATCCGTATTTAATTGATTTTTTGTCTGTAAGTAAAAGTGCCTAGTAGACGTTTTTTAAACTTATTATTTACTCCATTGATTAATTTAAATATGTTTTAATACTATTTAAGTTGTTACATGTCATTAATTCGCATCTTTTTTATCTTTAAAAATATTTATAATTAAACTGTTAAAAACTACATCTTTATTAGTAGAATACAATTCAGTCGCTAATGCATAAAATTTGCACAAATGAATATGCCACCCATGTTTTTTATCTATTTTTTTAAGCATTTGCTATCATTTAACTTCTCCAATTATTGCATTAACACAGCTTTATTTCTTGATTCAAGTTAAGATAACAAATCTCAACATGAATCACGATTAGACGTTCTCTTTTATTTTAGGCATACATAGCTCTGTTAGCGTATTTAACACTTTTATCATGGCGTAAGTTTCGCTACTTGGAGTATTGTGATTTCTTAAGCACAATGTTCTTTCTAAAAATTTGTTGACTCGGAACATTGTTGTCTCTGATAGGGAACGTTTATAATAATTATACCTCGTTTGCAATGCTGAATTGAACCGTATAACTTCTGGTAACTGAGTGCTAAATTACGCTAATACCCTCTGTCCCTAAAAGTGGTTTCTTTTTTTAGTGGAATGAGTGGAACCATTCGTTTAATATGATCGGGTGCATAAACACTGTCTGGTGTCGTAAGTGCTATCGGTCAGTATTTCATTGATTCTGCGATGGGTTTGCTTGAGTAAGTTAGGTAAAACTTTACCGTCAGCCACACTTGATTCACTTAACTTAGCAGCAATGATTTCATACGTGTTTATATCTGCTACCACCTAAGTGTAACTTGCGCTAGACTCGTTGTTTCCCATCAGTGCCATGTTTTTTGTTTGTTATTAGCCTTCACCGTAAAATCAATGACTAAGTGTTGGATGGTTCCTTTATTTTTCGTCTTGAACCTTGAACAGTGACATTCACCATTTTGGCTTGCTTGCTAATGCATGAATAGTGAGGTTATGACAATGGCAGTTGAATAAATTTAAAAACAAAATGAATGAATTTTTGCAGGCCTCTCAATGTCATTGAAAATACGCATTTAATCATCAGGACCGTCGTAATGGCTCAATCGCTAAATACATTAGGTTTTCCATGATTACTCTACTGAGTTTGATTCCATAGCTGAATAGCTTTTTCATCAATCTAGAATGTTAGTTAGCCACGATTGATTAAAATTTCATTATACTGCATACAGTTAGTTGCTATACAGGGAAACTTTTTCATAGACTTGAATATTTAAGTGAGCTTAGTTATTTAAAATACTAATTAAAAATTACTGGGAGAGACATTGAATCTAAAGGATCACATAACTTTAATTAGCGAAATCTAACCATGGTAAAAGTATTAAATAAGCTGACAGGACTAAGTATGCTTAACACGAAAATGATTGTCTAATAGTGAAATGTATTGGGATTTGCTATCTGAACTTGAATTAGGGACAAAACAGGTTCTTTAGCGTCCCGCGTAAATAATAGGTTGCAGGTATTCCAATACTATTTATTTTAGTTGTCGCACTATATTATGCGTGAGTTTAAAAAAATGTATACTTTTGAAAATGTAAAATACAGCATGAGTGGAAGCCTCACCAGCTACATCCCTGCACACATACCACAAGTACGAGCTGCTTCCTTCCGGATCTGACCCATTTCACAAGATAATGTTGCGGGAGAACTAACGAGGCCTCCATAGATTTAATACATTAAATCAAATAAATTTTTAAATTTAATATATTATGTAAAAATTTTGCGACCAATGCAAGAGATTATGGAAGTTTACGTGGAGGATTTTAACCAGCTTATATTCAACTAATTTGCAGATGCAGGTTGGAACACCAGAAACTTATCATTTATGCGGGACGTCAAAGAACTTGCAAATTGTAAAAAAATTACCGGTGAAAAATGATGTAGTAACCTCTTTGAAATAACGTTTACTTTTAAAATAAACATTATGCATTAATTGTTAATTCATCGCGTGTTATAGATGCAATATTCAGTTGTGTTTCCTAATTCGAGTTCAGATAATAAATTTTAACATGATTCACTATCTGAACTCGAATTAGAAAGTGGTGGAGCTAGACGGAATCGAACCATCCACCTCTTGTATGCCATACAAGCGCTCTCCCTTCTGAGCTATAGCCCCAAATTAAGCTTTTCTTTATGTAAAAACTGCATTTTAACATTTAGTTTATCAATGGTAGCAACCTCAAAATTAAATAGTGGGTAATACTAACCTCGAACAATGATCCTCTTCCTGGTGAGGAGGGCTCTCCCAACTAAGCGAACAACAAACGCATAAAGTTTTTAAGACTTCAATTATATTTTTACTTATCAACCTGTATGGACACCTGCAAAAATAATATTATTAAAAAGATTATAAATTCTAAGGTTACACTAGGGTTGCCATGTTATGATTTCATCTCAGTTATGAATACACTACGGCAGTCAGATCCACGATTGCTAATGATTTAGATTGCCCGGAGTCAAATTACAGACTTTGATTCGGATTACGCATGCTATCTACAATTTACTATATAGTGCTGCTTTTATATATCTATTATAACATGTATAGAAACTATTCGTAAGAGCTATAATAACTTCATGTTGCTCCCACGTTATATCAGTTTATTAATGGCAGTATCCCTACAGTTATTAACATAACTTATTGGCAAATAAGGATAAATTTTGCTAATTTGATAAAACTCAGTATGTCTAAAACAAAAGCGATTCTCTAATAATGAATCAAGTGCAAATTTGTTCTCTGAACTTGAATTAAGAAATAAAGCCGATTGATGAAAAATTCATTCAGCTATGGAATCAAATTAAGCAGGGTAATCGTGAAAACCCTTGTTTATTTAGCTACTTAACTATTACGACGATTTTTATGGTTAAACAAGTGCTTTCAATGCCATTGAGAGGTTTACAAGAATTCATTAATTCTCTTGTTAAACTCGTTCAACTACCAAGGCCATGGGCTGAAAGGCTACGGTGAAAACAAATGATAAGTAAAAAAGCGTGGCATTTACGGGAAACGGGGGGAGTTAGCATAAGCTGCATTGAGTGGCAGATATCAATATGCATGAAATCATTGTTGCTGAGTTAAGTTCATTAAATGTGACTGCCGGTGAGCACTACCTGACTTACTCAAACAGACCAGCTTAAGAATCAATGAAGTATGAGGCGATAGCACTTACTACACTAGAAACATTACAAAACCGTTCGTATTAAACAAGAGGTTCCATTCATCCCACTAAGAAAAGGGGCAACTTTAGAAAAACGGAGTCATTCGCATAATTTAACGGTCAGTTACCAGAAGTTATACGGTTCAAATTGGCATTGAAAAATGAGGTATGGTTACTATAAACGTTCCCTATTACAAACGGCAAAGTCCTTAGTAACAGAACTACGCGAGGAACATTAACAAGTTTAAGGGACTACTATTCCCCACCAGGTGACGAAGTGATAAAAGCATTAAATAAGCTGACAGAGCGAGGTATGTCTAAACTGAAAGCAATGTTTAACAGTAAATCATGTTTGGATTTGCTCTATACCTAGAATTAGGAAACAAATCCGTATGTTTAAGCGAAAAAGATTGACAGCATTGCTTTCAATGGTAGCGTTAGTGTTGAGTATGACCTATTCAGTATGTTTGGATTATGGTAGCAACAATAATCATCTCTCAATAAATGGGACATTACACTAAGTCGAGTTTATTGAATACACAATTTAAAAAATTTCGACTCATGCTGGGTGATCAGTATGTATGATGTAGTTAACATCCACGTTTTTTGGAGACAACCAATATCGTTCAGTGAGCGGGTTATAGTGCAGTCCGGTTATATGACGTTCTTTTAGTCGGGTTGAATCTATCATCCGCAATAATTCGGAAGGACGAATGAATTTATTATAGTTATGCGTTCCTTTCGGAACTATTTTCATTATGCTCTCGGCACCCACAATGGCGAAAAGCCAAGACTTAATGTTACGATTTAGTGTTGCAAAAAATACATGTCCGCCTGATTTTACCATGCGAGCACAAGAGGTAATGACCGAAGCTGGGTCAGGTACATGTTCAAGCATTTCCATACAGGTAACGATATCATATTGTTTAATATTTGATGTTGCATGTTTTTCTGCTGTCGATTGGATGTATTTTACTTGTATATTAGTTTCTACGGCATGCAAGCGAGCAACCATTAAAGGCTCTTTACACATATCAAGACCCGTAACATCAGCGTATTCTCTCCCCATACTTTCTGTAAGAATGCCACCACCGCAACCCACATCAAGAATGTTTTTACCAAAGATCCCGTTACTATGCTCAATGATATAATTCAGACGAAGTGGATTGATTTGATGTAAGGCTTTAAATGCTCCCTCTAAATCCCACCAGCTAGAAGCTATATTTTTAAATTTTTGCATTTCAACTGGATCTACATTGGCCTGATTTATCATTGAGTGTTCATTCCTGAATTTTTTGAGCAATGTAAATGTAAACCTACGTTCGATGAGTACAGGTACATAGACGTAACATTCTCAGAACTGTGATCTTGGGTTAGTTTATATTTGATATAGGCTTTTACTATTTTTAGTATAACACCGTTAACAAAGTAAAAATGTGATCACGGGGTAGAACTTTTACTTTATCCATTAAAATGCATATTGCGCAGCCACAATATGCAAAAAGAGATGATTTTTAAATTATGGCCCTGCTTCCTAAAGTAGAGAGCTAAATTATCGTTCTATGTGGTTTTATTTTCTCATTCTAGTTCAAATAACAAATTTTAACATGATTAAAGATTAAACAATCGCTTTTGTTTTAGATGCACTTAGCTCTGCCAGCTTATTTAACGCTTTTATCATGGTGTAAGTTTTGCTAATTTGAGCATTATAAGCTATTAAGCTCCATATCCCTCCCAGTAATTTTTTGATTTGAAACATTGCCGTTTTTGATAGGGAACGTTTAGTATAAGCATACTTCGTTTCCCAATATTGATTGGAACCGTATAACTTCTAGTAACTGACCGCTAAATTACACGGATGACCGCGTTCCTAAAAAATTGTTCCTTTTTTTGGTGGTATAATTGGAACTGCTTATTTCATCCGAACAAGTTCGTAACATTGTTTGGTGTCGTAAGCACCATTCGTTGATATTGCATTAATTTCTCAGCGGGGCTGTTTGAGCAAACTAGGCAGCACTGCATCGTCAGTCACATTTGAGGCGCTTAACTCAGCAACACTGATTTCATACGTATTTATATTTACCGCTAACTGCAACTTGTGCTAGACTTACTATTTCCCATTAATACCATACTTTTTTGCTTTCCATTCTCCTTCATCGTAAACTTTTAGCTCCGTAAAACTAATGGATAAGTGCTATATGCCTCTTTATTCTTCGTTTTAAACGTGACATTAACCGTTTTGGATCACTTGCTAATGTATGAATAGTGAAGGCACGACAAAGGCAGTTGAATCAGTTTGCAAACAGAATTAATCATGCTTGCAGACTTCTCAATGTCATTGAAAATACGCATTTAACCATGAGGGCCGTCGTAGTGGTTAAGTTGCTAAATATATAAGGTTTTCCATGATTACCCTGCTTAGTTTGATTCCATAGCTAAATAACTTTTTTCATTAACCTAGAATGTTAGTGAGCCACGATTCATTAAAGTTTGATTACACCGCTTCCAGTTAGTGGTTTTATAGTGAAAATTGTTCATAGACCTGAATATTTAAGTTAGCCTAATTGTGTAGAGTGTGGATTGAAAATGTAGTTCCCTTATGTAAAAAATAAAACCGGTTACCATAAACGTCCCTAGCAGAGACAGCAATGGTTAGAGTCAAAAAAACTACTGGTAGGGACATTGAACCTAAGGGATCACATAACTCAGATTAGTACCACTTTTGTGACCATACTATGTTATATTATTTATACTGTGAATTTAAGTGAATGAATTTTTTAACTCATTTGTGTTGGCTAGATGATGTAAATTTATAAAATATTGATTCATACGATAGTGAAAGGTATACTCCTTCAAGTAAAGTTAAAAGGAAGCTGCTAAAGAGTAGTTGTGCATTTAATTGCAATTTTGTGTACTTCAGTTCTGTTCCAGAATACACTTTTATAGTAGCGTGGGATGGAGAAGTTTGGTAGCTCGTCGGGCTGATAACCCGAAGGTCATTGGTTCAAATCCAGCTCCCGTAGCCACGTTAAATTATTTAGTCGTTTTTATGTTAGGCGTATTTATATCTACCGTTAAATGCAACTTACGTCAGACTCATCGTTTCTATTAGTACCATTAGTACCATGTTTTTTTACTTTCCATTCTCCCTCATCGTAGACTTTGAGCCTCGTAAAATCAATGGTTCAATGCTGCATGCTTCAATTATTTCGTCTTGAACGTGACGTTAACCGTTCTGGCTCGCTTGCTAATGCATGAATAGTGATGGCATGATAACGACATTGAAAATACGCATTTAACCATGAGTGCCGTCGTAATGGCTAAGTTGCTAAATAAACGAAGTCTCTCATGATTACTCTGCTTAGTTTGATGCCACAGCTAAACAGCTTCTTCATCAATCCAGAATATTAGTGAGCCTAACTGTTTAAAATATTGATTGAAGATTTAATGCCTTTATTTAGGAAATAAAGCTGGCTAGCATAAACTCTCTCTATTAGAGACGGCAATGGTGCGAACTAAAAAATTTATGGAATAGACATGGGGCTTAAGAGATCACAACATTTAGATTGACCGAAACTTACGTCACGATAAAAGCATTAAATAAGCTGACCGGGCTAGGTATGCCTAAAACAAAAGCGATGGTCTAATAGTGCACCATGTTGAAATTTGCTATCTAAGTCCGCATTAGGAAACAAAGCAATGTGGTGACGATTAAACATATACGCAATGTACAGCAAAGACTATACTATACTTTTCATATCTATGAGTTGTGCTAATTCACGGTGGAGTAAACCGTCGTTGCCTACGTTTAATTCAATAAGGCGTTTTAAGTGGCTAGCACTGTTGATACCAATGTAAATAATTTGAAAATGTAAGTAATCGTTATTTCCTTGAATGAGCTTTAATGCCATGCTAATGAATACTTCTGATTCATGTAGTTGAAAGTGCATGCTATATTTATCGTTGTTACCATTTTGCCATCCTAAAGGAGAATTTAACAATGCACCTTTTAAAGATAAATCTAAAATTTTAGATGACCAAGTCCTATTGGCCTGTTTTATAGTCGCAGTAGCGTAATAAACGACTCGAGAAAATTTACGTCTTTCAGTCATACAATTATTCCTATACTTAATCAACTTAAAGATACAGGCTTAAACACCTGGAATTTATTGGTTATTTTGGACCTCAAGAAGCTGGTAATTTTAAAAAAAGTACAGTAAAAAATTACTCAGTATTTTCTTTTTGAAAGAATATTTATTGTTAAAATAACCGTTGTTTCTTAACTGTCTATTCATCATCTTTCATAGTAGCCCTACCGGATTAAAACTTGAGTTATGAATAAGAGGATTATGAAACTTAATATTAAGAATAAATGCTGTACTTTTTATGGAGTTACTTCGATGGCATTCTGCTTCATTTAGAACAATAGAACTCTAAGGAGTTAATAAGATCAAGAAGATTATGATTAGCCTTCTTTTTGAGAACTTTATCTTGCCATTTACGTATCCATTAATGAACGTATCATAGTACAAGCGGCTCTTAATGCATACATAATAACGAGTAATATCCTCTTGTTTTTTGATATTAAACTTGGGTTAAATCCCTTTCGGTATTTTATAATTGAACACACTATGATGAAACCACTTGTTCATTATGGCTCCTATGTACGTCAACCCCATACCCACCTATTAAGTTAGATAGGCTGATGAGTTAATTAGCTGAGGTGCTCAATAAGGATCGTTGTCTCCGGAGACGTAAAAATTGAGACATCATGGCCATACTCCAATTTGGATATAAGGAGCACTGCATACTATGCGGTAACACACTCGACCATTACTAATTTTATTATAATGAGTTTTGAATTTGTATTTTCGACTATTGGTTAATGAAATTTTATAGTTTATAGTATGATACTAAATCATCAATAAAGTAAGCATCTTCAATAATTACGAGTATAAATATGTTTGATTAATGTCATATTTGTAACACGTGAATATGCAACACTCTATACTCAGTATAGTAGATATGGTTCTATAATTCTACTTTTGCACTTTTTGTCTATGATATTCTGTGCGCATATTGATGAGGTTGAGTAATATCGAAAGATAAATATAAAATAGTCACATTATAGCCTTCGTACAGTCATATATTTCATCCATTGTACTTAGTGTAATGTACCGTCTTTTATGGAGTAATTATGGTGGCTACCGTTAATATCTAGTGCCATTTTTGGAAGCAAAGAAATGTAGTTTAACAGTTTGAAATAGACTATATGGACATTAATGCTACCTGGCTGTATTTCCTAATGAAAACTCAGATAGTAAAACCCAACATGATTTACTATTAAATAATTGCTTTCGTATTAGGCATACCTAGTCTTTTCAGCTTATGTAACGCTTTTGTCATGCCGTAGGTTTATTAATCTGAATTGTGTGATACCTTAGGCTCAATGTCCCTCCCTGTAGTTTTTTAACTAGAACCATTGGTGTTTTTGCAAGGGAACGTTGATGGTAATCGGCTTCATTTCCTAAGTCACGGAACTAAATTTTCAATAAATACTTTAAATAGTTAGGCTCACTTATATATTCAAGTCTGTGAATAATATTCTCTAAAAAAACAATTAATTGGAAGCAGTATAATTAAGTTTTAAGCAATAGTGGCTCACTAACATTCTAGATTGATGAAAAAGTGATTCAGCTATGGAATCAAATTAAGCATGGTAATCATGGAAGACCTCATTTATTTAGCTACTTAGCTATTACGACGGTCCTCATGGCTAAATGCGTATTTTTAATGTCATTGAGAAGTCTGTAAGGATTAATTAATTCTGTTTTCAAATTTATTCAACTGCCATTGTCTTACCCTCACTCTTCATGCATTAGCAAGCAGGTCAAAACGGTTAACGTCACGTTCAAGATGAAGAATAAAAGAAGCATCCAGTATTTAATCATTGATCTTACGGCGCTCAAAGTCTACGGTGAAGGAGAATGAAAAGTAAAAAAGCATGGTATTGATGAAAAGCGGTGAGTCTGACGCAGTTACATTTAGCGGTAGATATAAATACGCACGAAATCATAGCTGCTGAGTGAAGTGTATCAAATGTGGCTAATGGTGAAGTTTTACTTAACTTGCTCAAACAGGCCCGCTGAAAAATTAATGAAAGACCAGCCAATGATGCTTATGACGCCAGACAACACTACAAGACCGTTAGTATTAAACGAACGGTTTCATTCATCTCCTAAAGAAAAAGAGCAACTTTTTTAAAAACTAGAATAGCCGCGTAATTTAGCGATCAGTTACCAGAAATTATATGGTTCAAATTAGCATTGAAAAACGAGGTATGGTTACCATAAATATTTTTTATCAGAGATGGCAATATTTTGAGTCAAAAAATTACTTAGGAGGAACATTGAACTTCAGAGATTATAATGCTCAGATTAGCGAAACTTAAGCTATGATAAAAGCATTAAGTAAACTGATTTGACTAGGTATGCCTAAAATAAAAGCGGTTATTTAATCGTTAATCCTGTTGAAATTTTCTATTTGAGCTTAAATTAGGAAATAAAGTCTACAATAGGAGTACTTGAAAATCATGTCGCGTTCGCATATAAAAGTATTACTCGTCATTCTCCTATTTTAAAATACAAAGCTATATGCTATCTAGGCATTTGTGTCTAAACAAGAGATATTATTTAACTATGGTTAAATAACAGCCTATATTATAACAAAAATATTGTGATTAGATAGGAGTATTGCGTGCACGTATCCGCCCCAGTCGTCGAGTCGTTAGACTCAATTTTACCAGACGAACCATTACTGATGATGGGAGCAGGTCCAGTGCCTATTCCAGCCAAAGTAGCCGCCGCGAATAGCATAGTAATAAACCACTTAGGTGGCGCCATGTTGCGCATTATAGAACAAGTTAAAGCCATGTCGCGTTATGTATTTCAAACTGAGTCATTACACATTTTGGGAGTAGCAGGTCCAGGTTCAGCTGCTATGGAAATGGCTATTGCAAACTTGATTGAACCTGATGATGTAGTGTTGTCTGTGAGTAATGGTTTCTTTAGTGATCGCTTAGCTGATATGTCAGAACGCGTTGGTGGTAACGTTATCTGTTTAAAAATTGAAGAAGGTCAAGCCGCAGACCCTCAGCTTGTAGAAGCAGCAATCATTTCACACCACCCAAAAATTCTTACCATTGTGCAAGGTGAAACGTCCAACACAGTATGTAATGCAGCATTGCCAGCAATATGTCTAGCAGCCAAAATCGCAAACTGTTTAGTCATTGTTGATGCGGTTTGTACCTTAAGTGCTATGCCACTAAACATGGATGCGTGGGGCATTGATGCAGTGATTACAGGGGGACAAAAAGGCCTGAGTTGTATTCCAGGTGTATCGCTAGTGGCATTTTCTAACAATGCATGGGATAAAATTACCACTCGTTCAGATACACTGCACCATTGGTGCCTAGATGCAAAACTCGCTGATAAGTTTTGGTACCAAAGTTCGTACCATTATACAGCACCTGTCTCAGGAATCATGGCAATTCACGAAGCATTACGTCTAGTTTGTCAAGAATCTTTGCCCTCACGTTTTGATCGCCATCTAAAATGTTCTCTTGCCCTGCAAGCTGGTATTCTAGGGTTAGGGCTTTCTCTCTCTGTCGATAAAGCTGCCCGCTTAAATTCAGTTATTGGCATACACGTTACTGATGAATTAAATCAAAAAGACATATTGAAGCATATATCACGAGAGTATCAGGTTGAAATTTCCGGTTCATTTGGATTAGACATTATTCGTATTGGGCAGATGGGAGAACAATGCCGCGTTCATAACATATTCCGCACTCTGCATGCACTTGGCTCTACCATTAAAGAATTAGGGGGTGCTGCAAACTTACCTCAAGGAGTTGCCATGTTTGAGAGAACGTTACAAGAATACAAGCCTGTATTTTCTTCACTGAATGTATAATACAAAATATCATGAAACAAGGCATACTATAGGATTAATTTCATTTATTTCAGATAATTGAACGATCCTTAGGAGGTATTTGTAACAAGGAGCAAGGTCGTGCATGCAATACGCTAATTACGTTTTGAACGTCGTATTTTCAGCCACTAAATACACCAATTATTTAATTATACATTTGTGTTTATTTTGAGTAGCTTTGCTTGCTAAGGTTTATTTAAACCGCATAATATATGGTATTTAAACGTGACGTTAATCATTTTAGTTCGCTTGCGAATGCATGAATGGTGAGGGCATGGTAATGGCTGTTGAGTGCGTTTGGAAACAGAATTAATGAATCCTTGTAGACATATTAATGGCATTAAAAATACGCATTTCACCATGAGGGCCATCGTAATGACTAAGTGGCTAAATAAACGAGGTCTCCTATGATTACCCTGCTTAGTTTGATGCTATAGTTGGATAGCTTCTTCATCAATGCAGAATGTCAGTGAGTCACGATGGATTAAAGCTTAATTATACTTCTGCCAGTTAGTTGTGTTGTAGTCAAAATTATTCATAGACCTGAATATTTAAGTGAGCCTAACTGTTTAGAGTGTTGATTGACAATGTAGTTCTCTTAAGTTCAATGTACCTTCGAGTAGTTTCTTGACTCGAAACATTGCCGTCTTTGATAAAAAAATTTTTATGTTAACTATACTTCGTTTGCCCATGTTTATTTGAACCGTATAACTTCTGGTAACTGACTGCTAGATTACCGAGGATAATTTCATTCTTAAAAAATTGTTCTTTTTTTGTGGAATGAGTAGACTTGCTCGTTTAATACGAATGGTATCGAAAGTTTTATCGCTTGATATTGCACTTATTTTTTGGTGTGTCTGTTTGAATAAATCAGATAATATTTCATCGTCAGTAACATTTGATGTACTTAACTCCGCAGTAATGATTTCATGCGCATTTATATTTACCGTTAAATGTAATTTGCGTCAGACTCTCCGTTTCCTATCAGTGCCATTCTTTTCTTACTCGCCCTCACCGTAGACTTTGAGCCCCGTAGAATTAATGGCTAATTACTAGATAGTTCCTTTATTTTTCGTCTTCAACGTGACGTTAACCGTTTTAGTTTGCTTGCTAATGCATGAATAGCGAGAACATGTCAACGGCTTTTGAGCAAGTTTAAAAAGCAAAATTAATTAATTTTGCAGATTGCTTTGTTCCCTAATTCGAGTTGAGAGGCCAATCCTCACATGATTCACTATATAGGTAATCGCTTTCGTGTTAGGGATGCCTAGTTTTGTCAGCTTATGTAACGTTTGCATCATGGCGTCGGTTTCACTGATCTGAGTTATGTGATTTCTTAGACTCCATGCCCCTACCGTAGTTTTTGGCTCGACCCATTGCTGTCTCTGCTATGGAACATTTATAATAATCAGCTTTATTTTTTCAATAAGGGAACTAAATTTTCAATCAATACTCTAAACAGTTAGGCTCACTTAAATACTCAGGTTATGAATAATTTTTGCGACAACATAACTAACTGATAGCAGTATAATCAAGCTTTAATAAATTGTCCTTACGAACATTATGAATTGATGAAGAAGCTATTTAGCTATGGAATCAAATTAAGCAGGGTAATCATGGAAAATTTCATTTATTTAGCCACTTAGCTATTACGACGGCTCTCATGGTTAAGTGCGTATTTTCAATGCCATTGAGAGGTCTGCAAGGATTCATTAACTCTGTTTTTAAACTTGCCCAATTGCTAGCGTCATATCTTCACTATTCATGCATTAGCAAGCGAGTCAAAATGATTAACGTCACGTTCAAAAGGAAGAATAAAGGAAGCATATAGCACTTAGTTATTACTTTTAAGTTAAGTGCATTAAATCTAACTAATGGTTGAGTTTACCATGATTAACTATTAATTACACTTACACTGCTTTCAGTTAGTTTTTGGTAACGAAGCTTCTCCATAGATTTAAATATTTAAGTGAACCTAGTTGTTTAGAGCGTAATTTTATGATTTTATCCCATGATTTAGGAAATATAGTCAAAATTATTTTTAAATTGCAGGTATCGTATTGCATACACGAAATGCATACGCCATAAGCTACATAATTAAAGTCTGCTATTTTTAAGAGCCATGTAAAAATAAGGTATTATAAGTTAGTTAATTTGCATTTATTTTAAATAATTATTGTTTAGATCACACGGATTACTTGATTGATTTGCAGGCGAGACCTTAAGTTTTATACTGAAATTTATTTCAAAAAATAAATATTTTACAGCTAATGATTATTTTTTCATGGTTTTCGGAATTTTCATTATTTTTTCAATCGTTTTACGTTGGATGACTTTCTGCCAAAAATAGTAGCCAATTATAACCTATGAAGGATTAATAAATATGAATTACCTGAAGTTAACATTGGGATGCGTAGCACTTCTGCTTGCAGGTTGTGACAGTGACGGAAACAGCGCTAATAATCAAAAGCAAGTTGACGCACTGCAAAAACAGATTGTTTCTTTAGAGAAACAGATTTTTGATGCTAAAATAGGAGCAGCTCAGACATTGGCATCATCTGCACAGGGTGATAACACATTAGATAAGGTTAAGAATGCTGATAGGGTTAGTTGTGGCGTAAGTACAGGGTTGCCTGGATTCTCAAGTCTAACGTTAAACGGTGAATGGGAAGGAATTGACGTCGAATACTGTCAAGCATTAGCCGCCGCAGTCCTAGGTGATAAATCGAAAGTTAAATATGTACCTTTGACTGCAAAAGAACGTTTCATTGCATTGCAATCAGGTGAAATCGATGTTCTTTCCCGTAACACTACCTGGACATTTCAACGCGACGGCATGTTAGGCTTGAACTTCGTAGGTGTTAATTACTATGATGGCCAAGGCTTTATGGTTAAAAAAACTCTCGGCATAGATAGTGCGCTTGATTTAGATGGCGCATCTGTATGTCTCCAATCTGGTACAACGACAGAACTTAATCTTGTTGATTATTTTCGCTCTAATGGTATGTCGTTCAAACCTGTTGTTTACGATACATATGATGCAACTGTGAAAGGTTTCGAGTCTGGTCGTTGTGATGCGCTCACAACTGATCAATCTGGTTTGTATGCGTCACGCATCAAACTATCCGATCCAGCAAGCGCTGTCGTACTACCAGAAATTATTTCTAAAGAACCATTAGGGCCTGTTGTTCGTCAAGGCGATGACAACTGGTTTGACGTTGCAAAATGGACGCTGAACACCATGATAAATGGTGAGGAATTTAAAATCACATCTTCAAACATAGATAAGATGAAAACATCGAAAGATCCCAACATCCGTCGTATCCTTGGCCTTGATGGCCCTAACGGCAAAGGTCTTGGTTTGAATCATGATTGGGGTTACCAAATTATCAAGCAAATAGGTAACTATGGTGAAAGCTTCCAACGCACTGTTGGTTCAGACTCATTGTTGAACATTCCACGGGGTGTGAACGCATTGTGGAGTGATGGCGGTATCCTTTATGCACCACCTATCCGTTAAGTAATATTGCTACCTCTGACACGCACCGAGGCATCTTATTGTGCCCCTATGTCTAAACGTCTATGGATAGAGGGGCAGTTATATGGCATTTAAAGGAAATGTATTGCATTCAGAAAAGATACCAAATTTTTATAAAAAGCAAAGTTTGATCTACAATCCAACCTGCCGTGCCACCATATTTCAAGTTATTGCGATTCTGGTCTTAATGTTTGTTGTCCATACAATTGTAAAGAATGTCCTAACAAATGTGGACATACGTTAGATTGCTACCGCTTTTAGCTTTTTTAGCCAAGAAGCCGAATTTAGAATTGGTTTAACGCTCATTGAATATGATGAAAAATATTTTTATGGCAGAACATTTATTTGTGGATCTTTTTAACACGGCATGGGTGTCTGTATTGAGTATAGTGTTGGTAACCACAATTAGTTTACTCATTGGGATTGCGAGTCTTTCAAAAACTGGTTTTTAGACCATATTGCTGCTGTCTGCATTGAAACTTTCGAAATATTTTTTTAAATATTTTTTTGGTACTTCGTAGTTCTTCAAGCATTGCCATTACTCAAACAAAGTTTTAACATTAGTGAATTATTTTTTTAAACATGCATGATTTATTTTTTATATGTCCTGTTTTTGAAGAAGGGTTCCACCTGGATCTTTCTTTCGTTGATTGTTGCTCTTATCTTGAGTTTTATACTGATACATTGTGAAAAAGATAAATAAAAAATTGCAGGGAAATAAATATTTATTATGCTATTTTCTTTGTCAATCATTATTGGTCTCTCGCTGTTAGCATTTATTACCTCTGGAATGCTAGTATCGTTGGAGTATCCTGAATTGAAAGGATTTAATTTCTGTGGTAGTTTCTCCATCAGCATAGAGCTTACAGCGCTGATGTTAGCTTTGGTTATTTATATTGCATCTTTCATTACCGAAATTGTACACTTCGGGATAGATGCAGTGAACTACGGCTAAATTCAAGTCTTCATGGCGCTTAGTCTAGCACGTAACCTAACATTACCGCTAATGAACATCTATAATGCCAAAGTCGCGCTAATAGAAAAATAAATTCATGACATCACAACATGAGTTTCAGCCAAGTCTGCTATCACCAAATACTGTGGGTGCAATTGGATGGATGAAAAAATACCTGTTCTCAACCCAAAAAAACTTTAGAATAGTTTTTATCTTGCCGTTTATTGTGTTTGAAGAACTGTGGACTGTTATTAAGTGGGCGTTTATTAATTTCGACTGGGTTGGCTCTACTCATGATGCATGCTCATATGCAGGAGTGTGTTGGGTTTTCATCAACGTGCGCTTCGAATGATTGATGCTCGATTTTTACTCATTCGAATAACTCTGGCGTCTAAAATTATTCTATCCAATCTTAGTCATCTTTATTCTTCTACTGGTTTACGAGAAAACACCGAAACGTCCTTTGATACTGCTTTCATTTGTTATTGTATTCGATTACTGATGATTCTCTTACTGTTTGGTGATGTTGTTGGGTTGTCAAAGATTGAAATACACCTTGGGTGGGTTTATTCATCACTATGATCATTGTCATCATCAGTATTATAGTTGCGTTGCCAATTAGCATTGTGCTTGCACTTGATCGTCGCTTAGATATGCGTATGATACGCAGTTTATCTATTGTTTACATTGAAGTTTGGCGTGGCGCCCCCCTTAATAATGGTACGTTTCATGGCATCTGTTATGTTGCCACCGTTTATGCCTGACGAATTTGAAACCAATAAGTTAGCGCGTGCTGATTAGCATGGTATGATTTTTGGAGGCATATATGATGGAAGTGGTGCGTGATGAATTGTAGGCTATTTTTAAAAAAATATGAAGTCGCTGATGCGCTAGGCTTCACTTACTTAAAAAAATGAGATTTATCATTTTGCCTTAGACATGGAAGATTACCATTCCTGCTATCATAATCACTCTTATTGGGCGGCTCAAAGACATGAGTTTTATCCTGATCATTGGTATTGGTCAATCTGTCAATACCGATTCTGAGTTGTTCGGTTTTGCAACGGAGAGTTACGTATTCGTAACTTTTACATTCAGGGTATTCTCTTTCGGTATGTCTCATTATAGCATTTATCTTAAAAATAAACTTTAGACTGACTACAAGAGGTAGAAAACAAGTATTGCATTATGATGAGTTCTGTGCCTAATTTAAGTTCATGTAGCAGATCCCGACATGATTCATTATTGAATAATCACTGTTATATTAGGCATATTCAGTTATATAAGCTTATTTAACGCTTGTATCATGGCGTAAGTTTCACTCATTTGAACTGTATCATCCCTTAGATCTAATGTCTTTTTCGGTAGTTTTTTGATTCGCACTATTGTTGTTTCTGCTATGGAGCGTTTATAACTAATTAAGTTCATTTTTTAAATTATGGAACTAAATTTTTAATGAACATTCTAAAATAACTTAAATATTTAAGTCTATAAACAAGTTTTACTACAAAACAACTAATAGGAAGCAGTATAATAAAGCTTTAATCAATCGTGGCTCACTAATATTCTGGATTGATGAATAAGACATCGAGATATGGAATGAAACTAAGCCGCGTAATCATGGGAGACTTCGTGTGTTTAGCGACTTAGCCATTATAATACTCCTCATGGTTAAATGCGTATTTTTAATTGCATTACAAAGATTTACAAGGATTCATGGATTTTGTTTTCAAATTTGCTCACTAGCCGTTGTTATGCCTTCACTATTGATGCATTAGCAAGCGAGCTAAAATAGTTAACCTTACGTTCAAGGTGAAGAATAAAAAACCATCCAACTCTTAGCCATGGATTATACGAAGCTTAAAGTCTACGGCAAAGGCGAATGGAAAGTAAAAAGTAGAGCATTGATGAGAAACGGTGAGCTTAACATAAGTTACGTTTAGCGATAGCTATTAATACACATAAAATAATTGCTACTGAGTTAAGTGCATTAAATATTACTAACGGTGAAGTGCTACTTAACTGGCTCAAACAGACCCAGCGAAAAATTAATGCAATATTAGTTAATGGTGCTTACGACGTTAAATAAGGCGACGAAACCGTTCGTATTAAGCGAGTAGTTCCAATCATCCAATCAAGAAAAAGAATAACTTTGGGGGAACGAAATCATTCATGCAATTTAGCGGTCAGTTGCCAAAGTTATACGAAAAGTTATAAGCATCCAATCAGCATTGGGAAACGAAGTATGATGACCATGAATGTTTTCTATCAGAGATTGCAATGCTTCAAGTTAAAAACTATTCAGAGAAATATTGAGCTTAAGAGTTCATAATGCTCAGATTAGGGAAACCTACAGCATTATAAAAGTGTTAAATAAGCTGATTGGGTGAGGTATGGCTAAAATAAAAGCGATTGTTTAATCGTCAACCATGCTGGGATTTACTATTTACATTTAAATTGGGAAACAAGGCCATTATGGTGCAACGAGTGGATTTATTTGTGATCTAATTGAGCAATGTAAATAAATGGTACGGCCAGTTTCACGGATTAAAAAACGTTAATTTTTCAGTATTTGAAACAAAAAATTATTATCTATGGCTCATCTTGTTCAGAAAAATTAACTATGATTCAATGTATTAACCGTTTAGAAGAACATCATGAAGATTCCATCATTATCGCAGGCACAGAGCGCACAGATGATTTAAAAAATATCTAGCTAGTGAGAAAAGAGGTCGGTATCTGCTTCCAATATTTCAACTTATTACCTCATTTCATAGTATTTAAAAGTTGTATCTTCGCTCCAGTTTAAGTCAAGAAAGTACCGAAAGAAGCAGTTGAAACTATTGCGATGAATTATCTGGTACGAGTAAAAATTCAAGAGTAAACAAATAAGTACACTGGTCAGCTTTTAGGTCATTAACAACATGGCGTAGCAATTGGACGTTCATTCTGCATGAGCCCAAACGCAGTGTTATATGATGAACCAACCTCATCTTTAGATCCAGAAATAGTGCGCGAAGTATTAGATGTAATGATTGAACTGGCTGAAGAAGGTATGGTAATGCTTTGTGTAACTCACAAAGTGGAATTTATTAAAAAGGTAGCAGATCAAGTAATGCTCAGGGATGCTGGTGAGGTTTTTGAAAAAATAAATTTAATGAATTTTTTAATAATCTGCAATTAAATCACACTCAACTGTCCTTGAGCCAAATTTTGCATCATTAATATTGTAAACTATGACTATGATCCTTTTAAGATAATCGATCATTTACATTTATTTACAAGATCAAATAGGCCTAACTAGAGAAATATATGAGTATTCTCAAAGGGTAAACTAATTTAGTATCAGTAATGCGACAAATATAACTTGAAAAATAGAGTGAAACACGCAATAACTATCATATAAGATATAATATATGTACCCCACTGGGAGAAAGCTATGAACGATCGGTTTGTTGTTAATGAGTACTCACAAGAGAGTCACTTTGCTACCAACAAAGTATTACGGAATACTTATTTTTTATTGTCACTTACCCTTGTATGGTCTGCAATTGTAGCAGGTGTTTCGATGGCAATGAGCATGCCATCTCCAAATATTATCATCATGTTAGTGGGCTTGTATGGTCTACTTTTTTTGACTGAAAAAAACAAAAATAACTCACTGGGTATCGTGTTTACATTCGTGCTTACAGGTTTCTTGGGTTATACCTTAGGGCCTATTCTCAACATGTATGTAGGTGCAGGTCTTGGTTGGTCAATTGCACCAGCGCTAGGTGGTACCGCGCTTACTTTTATGGCATGTTCTGCTTATGCACTAACAACTAAGCGTGATCTATCGTTTTTGAATGGTATGTTACTAGCTGGCTTCATTGTTATAGTTGTTGGTATGATTGCAAATATTTTCCTGCAAATGGCAATGCTTTCTGTTGCTATCAGTGGTTCATTTGTTTTATTCGCAACAGGCGTTATCTTATTGACGACGCAGTCAATCATTCGAGGTGGTGAAACGAACTATATTTCTGCTACAGTTAGTCTATATGTGTCTATCTACAGTCTATTTCTGCATTTATTGCAGCTATTAGGTCTTTTCAGTGGTGACGAATAAGTTAAAAATAACATAAAAGCGCTTACGTGCGCTTTTATGTTTGTTTTTTTACTGAATTATTTTATACATAATTTTTATGATTGACTCCATAAGTAGATATGTTTTGTCAGATCGAAGAATGAGATAAACTATGTTGGAAGTAGACGGTAAGTATATTAATATCGATGCTCAAGGCTATTTGAGTAATTTTTCAGACTGGTGTGAAGAAGTTGTTGTTTTTCTTGCCGAGCAAGAGAATATTAGGTTGACTGACGCCCACTGGGAAGTCATATATTTTGTGCAAGAATTTTATAAAAAATTTCACATATCACCCGCAGTACGTATACTAGTAAAAGCGATAGAAAAACAATACGGTCCAGAAAAAAGCAGTAGCCGTTATCTGTTTACACTCTTTCCTAAAGGGCCAGCTAAACAAGCCACCAAATTGGCTGGTTTACCAAAACCCACCAAATGTCTTTAAAATAGTGGTGGACACCACTTCCCTCGAATAGTAGGGATAATTTGATCCTTTACATTCGCTTACAAGAACTTAATAAAAACCTCTCAGGTGTTCAAAGTCAACGGCAATACATTACTAAATCATTGTACATTCATGAAACGTAGCATCACTTTTATATCACGATTAAATCATTGAATATAAGCTCCTTCATTCCACTGAAAAATTGCGTTTACTATGCAAAAATACTGTAATTACAAAGACAAGAGCATATTTTAAAAGTCATTAAAATACCATATTTGAAGGAATTTCACATTTTTTAGATTAGTAATAACGACAAATTAAAACGTTTCGGTTAAGCTAAATACTGTCAAGAAAAAGGCAAACCATAATGAAAATCTAGGGTAAAAAGCTGCCGGCCTTACATCACACAACGTGTATTATTGATAGCGGAGTTACTGGTGACATTAGCCTTCATATACTGGATCAATCCTGATTGTTGACAATTCTATGAGTTCACTTGGCTATGTTACCCCTTGGCCATCATTCAAAAAACGTATTGATTGAGAATAAGTCAAATGGACAAACCTAAGCTTAAGAACACTCTAAAATTTTTTGAACGTCTGGGTATAATTAAGTCACGCTCTATGTTCGGTGGCTTTGGCGCTTTTTGTGATCAAGCTACGTTTGCCCTGGTCATAAATGATTGTCTTCATATTTGAGCATGAAAGAAAAATGAAATTAAATTTAAACGCTTTAATATGCAGCCTTACATCTACAAAAAACGTAGATTTCCAGTTGTAACCAAATACTACAGTGTTCCTGATAACTGGTGGGAACAAACCGATATTTTGATGAATTTTACAACGGAAGCACTGGTCATCGCTCGTTATGATAAAAAAAAGAAAAAAACAGCTATCCTTACTCGTATTAAAGATCTGCCAAACCTTCGTCTGGCAACTGAATGTATGCTAAAAAAAGCAGGTATTACTAGTGTTGAGCAATTACAAGCAAAAGGTTCTGTATGCGCTTATCAAGCATTGCAAAAATTTCACAGCAACGCACTAAATTTTGCACTGCTGTGGGCACTTGAAGGGGCTATTGAAAGGATATATTGGTCAGTGATTACACCACAACGTCGCGACGAATTGCTTAGTTTATTAATCCATACCAATTCTACCAATACAGTCGATTATGTATTCACTGAATTAATTTTGATGCAAAGGTAATGTTCATACTGCAATGAATGTACCAATGACTTTATCGTGTATTACCTTTGATTTTAAGTATCGGTTCATTTCTCTATTAGGTTGTTTCAAGCGTGTATGAAGAGTTAAATTACCTCTGTCAATGAGCTTTGTTTCCTAAATAAGAGAACTAAGTCATCAATATATGATCTAAACAGCTAGACTCACTGACACTCTGAATATCAGATAGCAGATCCCAATATTCTTCATGATTAAATGCTCGCTTTCATTTGAGATATATCTAGCTCTGTCAGATTATCTAACACTTTTATGATTGAGTAGGGTTTGCTAATCTTGGCATTGAGCTTAAGGGAACATAATTCTTAGCTAAGCCTATGTCATGTTCGAAGCATGAACTAAGCTGACCGGACTTACTTTGCCTGCAACGAAAGTGACTGTCTAATAGTTAACCATGTTTAAATATGCCATCTGAACTCAAATTAAGAAACAAAGCCTAATAAAAAAAGTATATTACGATAGGTTCAATTTATCTGGCCTGATGGATAAAATCCAAGAATGATACTAAAGGTATTAAACATATTATGTGGCAATGGAAAACGGTTGACGCTGGATAATAAAATAGTAAGGAAATCTACCCTTGGGCTATGTTAAGAACAATAATGAAATACCCAACAAAAATTAATAATAAAAAAGTCACTCGTTCTTAAGATAGTGGCCTTAAACTCAGCGAAACTTTTTTTCAGTCTATACTTACGTAAAACTAGAAGTTGCACTTAGACTAAAGAAATATATCTATATTATAAGTGATTTGTAAGAGATAAAAAATAATAGTAGTACTGGTTATGAAGATAAGTCGAACTACATTTAGTTTCAAATTCGCAGCTACACTGTTTGTTACGTCTGGACTTAACGGCTGTTTTGAAAATAACCGCAGCACTGCACAGCTATGCAAAAATAATTCTCAACTATGTGCAAAACTTAATGTTAGAGACGGTCAGTGTCGTCATGAGCGGACAGACTTAATCTGGCAGCGATATAACGTGATGAAAAAGCCAACAGACCTTAATAAGTTTGATGAGCTCGTACTAACCAAAAAGTATGCTCGGTGCATGGAGTTAGTTGCACAGATTGAAACAACCACTCTTAAATCAAAGAAAACAAAACGCACTGAAGCACTTTTCCACGCTTTTGATTCTATTGATCGTATTGAACGAGATCTTAAAAACTCTTACCAACCTTCAATTATCTATTATCGCTGGACACAAGGTGACAATGAAGCTCTTGAGCAATTTCTCAAACTGGAAGAAACAAGATACTTAGATACATCAGAAATGCAGCTAGGATTAGCCACATACTATTTTGATAAAGACAAACTTCATACTTTAAGTCTTTTGCTGAAAGCATTGTCACTTTATGATGGTAGAGCTGGTCATACTCGGGATAACGTTGTGCCAGAAGTAATCAAATCGCTCGCAACGGCTAATCATTCTCTAGGCAATATGGATGATGCTTACCTCTGGGCATTGATTGGTTCTCAATTGGATCTGCCTGTGGCAAACCAAACACAATTAAGGCAACTTTATCCAATGAATGATTTTCGTCGCAGGCGTATTGCTAGCCTCGCACGCAATATTTCAGATGCCATAAAAAACGGTGATTTCAATGTTAGCTTATTAAGTTCGCTAACTATTATTAACGATTAGTAAACCGCGTTTACTGATCATATAGTTATTAAATTAAATTAAATTAAATTAAATTGAGTATAATATACCTATTTTATTGGAGAGATTATTGTGAATACCGTTGATATCAGTGTCGCTCTTGTCAAAAAAATATCGTCTCTGATAGGGAAGGTTTATGGCTACCGTAAACTCTTCCTATCAAAGATGGCAATGTTTTGAATTAAAAACTGCTCAGAGGAACATTGATCCTTACGGATTACAATGCTCAAATTAGCAAAATTTAGTCCGTGATAAAAGTGTTAAATAAGCTGACCGGATTAAGTATGTATTAAATGAAAGTGCTCGTCTAATAGTTAAACATGTTGAGACTGGTTACCTGAACTCGAATCAGGGAATAAAGCCCTTGAAAACGCCCTATTTTATAGGTTATTCGTGAGTTTAATTCGATGCAGATGAAAGAGGAGAAGTTTTGTATCTTTCTAACTTATTCTTTACACTATGCTTTTAAAATTACTTCATTACTATAAAATGTTCGCAGTGCAAAGCACATAAAAAGGACTAGCAATGTTCACTGGTATTGTTCAAAGTTCAGGTCAAATTATTAAAATTGTCAAAAGTGTTAATTTCCAACGTTATGCTGTGATTTTTCCACGAAAGATATTAGCAGAGTTGGCATTGGGAGCATCCGTTGCACATAATGGTTGTTGTTTAACGGTTACTAGCATTGATGATAACATTGTTTGGTTTGATCTTATGCAAGTTACTCTGGCATTGACTAATCTAGGCCAGTTGAAGGTGGGTGAAAGAATCAATGTTGAGCGTGCTGCTAAATTCGGCGACGAAATTGGTGGGCATTGTATGTCAGGTCACATCACATGTATGGCTGATATTGTTGAAGTCATTAAGACTGAAAGCGCCTATCAAATTTGGATTGAAGTACCTAGTAACACCACAAAGTATGTGCTTGAAAAAGGCTATATTGGCATAGATGGTATTAGTCTGACCATTGGTAAGATTAAAAAAAATCACTTCTGCGTTAACTTGATTCCTGAGACACTTCAAAGAACTAATATAGGGCGGCGACAGGTGGGGGATAAGTTAAATATTGAAATAGATCCTCAGACGCAGGCAGTTGTTGACACTGTTGAGCGCGTCTTGGCCGTTAAAAATTAAGTACTCATACGTTTAGTGCTTAACACAAGAACCTATTGATGCGTTGGCTTTTGCTCTTCTAACTACTGAATTAAAACAATGGATTCATCGTCTGTATCAAGATATTAATTAAATGTTATGTGCTAATTATAGCTTTCAAAGTGCAAATCAATTGCGTTAAAGCATGTCGGTCAATTGTTGCAAAATTTTAATCGTTACTATTCATGTACACAATAATATTAATGTAATGACCAGAATACGGATAAGAGTTCTGTTATAAAATTGATTTAAGTGGCTTTATTTCCTACATTAGGGAACTAAATTTTCAAGCTACGTTCTAAACAGCTAGGTTCACTTAAAGATTCAGGTTTATACATAAGCTTAGCTACCAAACAACTAATTAGAAGCAGTATAATCAAGCTTTAATCAATCGTGGCTCAGTAACATGCTAGATGGATGAAAAAGACCTGCAGCTATGACGTCAAATTATGCCAGGTAATTTGGGAGACCTCGTTTATTTAGTAACTTAATCATTATTATGGCACTGGCGGTTAAACTCGTATTTTGAATACTATGAAAAAGTCTGCATGGATTCATCAATCTGCTTTAAAATTTGCTCAAACAGACCCGCCGAAGAATTAATGGAATATCAGGCGATGGAGCATCCCCAAACCAGATAATGTTACGAAATAGTTCATATTCAACGAGGACTTCCACTCATCAAACGTTCCCTATCAGAGACAGGATGTTTTGAGTCAAAAAATTACTAGGAGGGACATTGAGCTGAAGAAATGATAATGTGCATATTGGGAAACTTACGGTATGATAAAAGCGTTAAATAATTTGACCGGGTTAGGTATACCTAAAACAAAAACATCGTTTAATAGTGAATCATATTGGGATTTGGTGTTTGGACTCGAATTAAGAAATAAAGCCATCTCAATCGCATCTCTTTAGTTATCCTCCTGATACATTGGAGCTCGAGGTAAAAATAATTCAGATACCAGCATAGGTTTGTCATTTACCCACAGCCTGGAACGACGCGCCAATAGAATATTTCCATCAATGTTGACCGTTGCCACTTCGATAGTATCACGTCGCGCGTTAGCTTGAGTAAACACACGCTGACCCAATGGCACCGCACCTAACTGTGCAATATCAGCTTCTTGTTCCGTTAGTGTTGACATTGGGACTAAAGTACGTGCGCATAACCAAGGAGCATTGTCACCGGAAAGAATAACCTCTCGTACTAAGCATACTTCGTATCCTAATAAATTGCGCTCACTTTCTGTCAGCGTCTTCACGTCACATCGATGCAAACTCAACACTTCTACGTCAAGTATTGCGCAACACAACTTCAATCGTTTTGTCATCGAATGACGTTCAAGTAGCCATTTACCTTTGTCTGTTGTCTTCAACTGTGTCCAATCTGGAGTCTCCCAATTCACCCCTATTAGGGTTGATACGTATAATTGTTTGGAATCTAACATTTCCGCATGAACCAAAAAGCAAAAAAATATGAAAATTTTGGAGATTAGGTTAATAATGATTAATGTGCTATTTTAAATTCTGTCTTCAATAAATTATTCTTCGGGTGCAATGTCTACACTCATGCTGATTATTATAGCTATAATTGATATTAAATGTCATTTTTTCAGCATGCAAAATGGGCTTTATTTTCTAATTTCAGTTCCAATAGTAAATTTCAATATGATTCATTATTAAATAATTGGTTTCGTGTTAGGTAGGCTTAGTCCTGTCAGTTTATTTAACGCTTTTAGCATAGCGCAGGTTTCGCTCATTTGATCAGTATGATCCCTTAGGCTTAATGTCCCCTCCCAGCAGTTTGTTGGCTTGAAATATTGCTATCTCTGCTAAGGAACGTTTATGGTAACTGCTTTATTTATTAGATCAGGGAACTAGATTTTCAATTAACATTTTAAACAGCTAGGCTAACTGAAATATTCAGGCCTATGAACAAGCTGCACTACAAAACAACCAACTGGAAGGAGTATCATCAAGCTTTAATGAATAGTAGCTCACTAACATCTTGGCTCGATGAAGAAGACGTGTAGCTATGGCACCAAATTAAGCCGGGTAATCGTGGGAGACATCGTGTATTTAGTGACTTAGCGATTGCGATGGCTTTCATGGTGAAACGAGTGTTTTTAACGCCGTTGAGAGGGCTGCAAGAATGCATTAATTCTGTTTTTTAAACTTGCTTCATTGCCGTTATTATGCTTTTACTATTCATGCATTGGCAAGTGAGCCAAAATGGTTAACGTCATATTTAAGACGAAGAATGAAGGAACTATTCAGCACTTAGCAATTGATTCTACGGGGCTTAAAGTCTATGGTGAAAAAAAATAAAAGATCAAAAACATGACATTGATGGAAAATGGCGAGTGTAATGTAAATTACACTTAGTGGTAGATATAAATACGCATGACATCATTGCTGCTGAGTTAAGTTCATTCAATGTGGCTGACCGATTCAATGTTATCTAAACTCGAATTAGACAACAAAGCCATTATTAGGATATCAAGCATCTTCAATAGTTACTCGTTTATTTACCAATCAAAGCTCAACTGTGAGGTCTTATTTTTATTGGTAGCAAGTAATCCTACCGTAATACCTATCAGCCTCACCCTACGATTTTTTTGCCGTGATAATGCTTCATGCATCAATTCAGGAAACACATCAGTATTATAGCGCCATTGTCGATGCTCTACCGTGGTTTGTTGAAAATCTGAAAACTTTAATTTGACGCCTTGTCGTGCGATTAATAAATCAGGACATGCTTGTTTTAACCGTACTTTCATCTCTGCGTATAGTAATTTCATCACATACAAGCATTCTGCTTCAGATTGGATATCTTTGGGTAATGTACGTTCAACACCAATAGACTTTTTAATATGGTTTGTTTCGACTTCGCGAGTATCAATACCATGACAACTATTCCACAGAGATTGGCCAAATTTACCAAACTGAACTAATAATGCATTCTTATCATATGCTTGCACATCTTCTCCTTTGTATAAATTCATTGCATAGAGCTTTGCTATTGTTACTTTTCCAACGCCAGGAATCCTTTTCAATGCTAATGTTTTCACAAAGTTCTCAACGCCATCTGGAGTAATAACAAATGTACCATCAGGTTTATTAAGATCAGAAGCTATTTTGGCAATAAATTTCACCGGAGCGATACCAGTAGATGCCGTTAAACCAAGCTCGCGTTTGACTGTGTGTCTAATATCTCCGGCGATGAGTGTCGCCGAACCGTAAAAAAGTGAAGAGTCACTAACATCTAAATACGCTTCGTCTAAGGAAAGTTGCTCAATTCTATCTGTGTAACGTCCCAAAATAGCCCTAATTTGTATAGATACGGCTTTGTACTTTTTTATATCACTGTGAATCACCTTCAATGTAGGGCAAAGCTTTAGTGCATGCGATGTTGCCATTGCTGATCGCACTCCAAATTTTCGAGCCTCATAACTACAGGTAGATATAACACCTCGAAGTTTTTCTGAGCCACCAATTGCGAGCGGTATTCCTCGAAGAGAATGATTATCTCTCATCTCTACAGCAGCGTAGAAACAATCCATATCAATATGGATGATCTTTTTCATAGGAAGATACTATTTAAAAATGATGTATATATGAATAGTATGCATTATCTGTGGCTTAATACAATGATGTCAATTGAATGAAAAAGCATTAAATACAAATAACTTTAAGGAGAAAATTTGCTTCCTAATTAAAGTGCATATAGCAAGTCCTAACATGATTCACTATTAGACAATTGCTTTTATTTTAAGCATACTTAGCTCTGTCATCCTATTTAATGCTTTTATTATTGTTGAGGTTTTTTTAACCTGAGTATTGTGATCTTTTAAGTTCAATGCTTCTCTAAGGAACTTTTCGATTCGAAAGATTGCCGTCTTTTATAGGGAACATCTATGGTAATCATACTCATTTTTTTATGCTGATTTGAACCATATAACTTTTGATAACTGACCACTAAATTACGCAGGTGAATCCGTTTTCAAAAAATTATTTTTTGTGTGGGATCAGTGGAATCGTTAGTTTAATACGAACGATTTTGCAGCATTGTCTGGTGTTGTAAGCACCATCGTAGGATATTTCATTGACTCTTCGGTGGGTCTGTTTTGAGTCAGTTAGACAGTACTTCACCATCAGTCACATTTAATTAACGTAATTCAGCCGCAATGATTCCGTGCGTATTTATATCTACCACTAAATTTAACGTGTGCCAGGCTTAACATTTACCGTCAGTACTATGCTTTTTAACTTGCTATTCGTTTTGGCCGTAAATTTTTATCTTTGTAGAATCAATGGTGAATTGTTGAATGATTCCTTTAGCTTTCATTTTGAACATGATGTTAACCGTTTTAGCTAGCTTATTAATGCATGAATTATCAAGGCATGTCAATGGTAGTTGAGCAAGTTTGAAAACAGAGTTAATGAATCTTTGCAGACCCTCTCAATGGCATTGAAAATACGCGTTTTACTACAAAAGTCGTCGTAATGGTTCAGTCGCCAAATAAACGAGGTCTTCTATGATTACCTCGCTTATTCTAATTCCATAGCTGAGTGGCTTTTGCATCAACCTCGAAAATTAGTGAACCACTATTGATTATATTACTTCCAGTTGGTTTTTTATAGTGAAATTTGTCCATGAATTTAAACATTTAAGTGAATCTAGCTGTTTAACACGTAGATTTATGATTTAGCTCGCTTATTTAAAAAACAGATCCTAACAGAGGAGCAAAATGGTTGAAAGTTTGATACTATTCTAGTTCCTGAGCTTCTAAGTGCATTCTAGTTTACTTATTTGAAGGTAAGTCAGTGAAAAAAAACATGATGAACTTTGAAACTGCGGTTCAATTTACGTCTACCTATTATCATGTATTGATCCGTTTTACCCATTATTTTCAAGAAGTAGGAGAATGCGATGGAGCCGAATGATAATTGTAAAAAACATCGTTCATGTACTAAACTATTGGTTGTTCACGCTGCAGCTTGCATGACATGAACTGGTTGATAGTGAACTGACAGAAGCTAGATTACGCTTATTCCATTTTCATGAAAGTTATAAGTATCATTTTAGTAGTTTGCTGACAATGATAGAGTTAAAAGTAAAGGCAGAGCAACCTCATGAAGTGGTTCTATACGTAAGAGTATTTACTAAATAATTCCCTCAATCGAAAGAATATAGATTGTACTTAGCGAATGAATATTGAAAAAAACAAAGAGCAGTTGTTAAACATTGAGACAAAGCATTTAGGCGCCATGCTCAAAGAAGCAAGAGAAGCGTTGGGTTTATCTGCACAAGATGTTGCGAATCGATTGAAACTCCGCGCGTCTGTTATCCAAGAATTAGAAGATGATTTTTACGATAAAAAACGAATTGTTACGTTTACGCGTGGCTATATTCGGTCCTATGCAAAACTGCTTGGACTCAATGCAGACTTACTGCTCTGCAATTTTCAGACAGCCGAAGAAAAAGAAGAAAATTCTATCCAAAAAATGCAAAGTTTTTCGCGTAAAATGCGTCTTGAAAAACAGGATAGTCGTGTGCTGGGTTTAACATGGTTCATTTTTGCGGTAGCGGTAAGTTTAACAATACTGTGGTGGTGGCAGAATCAACAAAATGTTCCTCTGCCCATCCTTCCAGATGCTGCTAATATTTTTGTACAGAAGGAAGGAGAAACCGAAAATGAAACGAACATAGTCGTTAATGAAATAGATTCTGATCTTGTTGAATCGCAAGCGATTAAAAATAGTGTAGGGGTGACGTCTGTAGTGAAAAGCACGGCAGTGATACCAAGCGAAAACATTACAGCGATAACAAATAACACTAATGTTGTGTTGTCTAAGCCAGCAACAGCTCAAACGGCTGAATCTCATCGAACCCCATTAGTAACAAAAACTGAAACGACAACTAAAACAGTGTTAATGCCCGCTATTGCAACGACATCTAAGAATCAAGCCGCTAATTCATTCGTTCCGCTTACCATGACTTTTAGTGCTGACTGTTGGGTGAATGTACGTGATGCAAACGGGACACGTTTAGTTGCTGGCATCCAAACAGCAGGTGAAACATTAACCTTGTTTGGTAAGCCACCGCTTAAAGTTATTTTAGGCGCTCCATCTGTTGTCAATTTAGTTTATAATAATAAAAAAATTGATCTTAGTAGCTATCCTCCACGTTTAGTAGTCCGTTTGAGCCTTCCGAAGTAATTTAGAGTACATTAATGCATACCAAATGTTCTATTAAGCGTCGTCAGTCAACGCGTATTTATGTGGGCGGTGTGCCAATCGGTGATGGTGCACCAATAGCTGTTCAGTCAATGACTAATACTCGTACAACTGATGTGGAAGCTACGGTTACGCAGATAAAAATTTTAAAAAACGTTGGTGCAGACATCGTGCGTATTTCTGTTCCCACAATGGAGGCAGCAGAAGCATTTAAGCTTATTCGTGCGCAAACCTCTATGCCTTTGGTGGCAGATATTCATTTTGATTATCGTATTGCCCTCCGTGTGGCTGAATATGGTGTGGATTGCTTGAGAATAAATCCAGGTAATATTGGTAGTGAACAACGTATTCGTTCTGTGGTTGGCGCTGCTTGTGATAAAAATATCCCTATCCGCATTGGTGTAAATGGAGGCTCACTTGAACGAGATATACAAAAAAAATACGGTGAGCTAACACCAGAGGCATTGGTTGAATCAGCCATGCGTCATGTTGACATTTTAGATCGCTTGAACTTTAAACAATTCAAAGTGAGCGTGAAATCATCTGACGTTTTCTTAACTGTTGAAGCATACCGACAGCTAGCTCAACGTATTGAGCAGCCTCTTCATCTTGGCATTACGGAGGCAGGAGGTGTTCGTGCAGGTTCTGTAAAATCATCAGTAGGCCTAGGTATGCTGTTAGCTGAAGGTATTGGTGATACTCTTCGTATTTCTTTGGCCGCTGACCCGGTGGAAGAAATTAAAGTGGGTTTCGATATTCTTAAATCGCTGTGCATTCGTTCGCGTGGCATAAACTTTATTGCGTGCCCAACTTGTTCCCGTCAGGAGTTCGATGTTATTGCTACCGTTAATGCGCTAGAGCAACGTTTGGAAGATGTTATAATTCCAATGGATGTTTCTATTATTGGCTGTGTCGTAAATGGTCCCGGTGAAGCTGAAATAGCTCATATTGGTGTGGCTGGTAGTAAGAAGCGCAGTGCATATTATAATGATGGAAAACGCCAAAAAGAACGTTTTGATAATGACCATTTGATTGATCAGTTGGAAGCAAAAATTCGGGCAAAAGCTGCAATGTTGGATGACAATAATCGCATTCACATAGACGTAAATACTCGGAAGTAAGCATCCTATTGACTTTACGCTAAAATATCGGGTCGGTTACGAGAATTAAAGTGATAAAATCAATTCAAGCAATTCGAGGTATGAACGACTGCCTCCCTACACAGTCTCCACTTTGGCAAAAAATTGAAGGCACAGTTAAAGATGTTATTAGTGCATACGGCTACAGCGAAGTGCGTATGCCGATCGTTGAAATGACACATTTATTCAGGCGTGCTATCGGTGAAATTACCGATGTGATAGAAAAAGAAATGTACACCTTTGAAGATCGCAATGGCAATAGTTTAAGTCTGCGTCCAGAAGGTACAGCGGGTTGTGTACGTGCAGGCATAGAAAATGGTCTATTGCATAATCAAGAACAACGTCTGTGGTATATGGGTCCTATGTTCCGTCACGAGCGCCCACAAAAAGGTCGCTACCGTCAATTCCACCAATTTGGTGTGGAAGTCTTTGGCCTGCATTGCCCTGATGTGGATGCGGAATTAATCATGATGACCACGCGTTTATGGCGCAAGTTGGGCGTAATTAAATACGTTCGTCTCGAAATAAATTCAATTGGTTCGCTAGAATCGCGTGCAAGTTATTGTAAAAAGTTGACTAATTTTTTGATGCAGCATGAGCCTGTGTTGGATGATGACTGTAAGCGCCGTATGCATAATAATCCGTTACGTATATTAGATACAAAAGTACCTGAGATCCAAGCGATATTAACAGATGCTCCGAAGTTATCTGAGTATTTGGATGATGAGTCAAAGCAGCACTTTGCAGGTTTGTGTGAGCTGTTAGACGAGGCAGGGATTCAATATACAGTTAACGAAAAATTAGTTCGTGGTCTTGATTACTATAATCGTACCGTATTCGAATGGATTGCGGAGAGCTTAGGTTCACAAAGCACCATCTGTGGTGGTGGTCGTTATGATGGCCTTGTTGAGCAATTGGGCGGTAAAGCAACACCAGCTGTAGGCTTTGCTATGGGAGTGGAGCGTCTTGTGCTGCTTATGGAAACTCTTGAGTTAAGAGCAACCCGCCATGTGGTTGATGTTTACATGGTAACTTCTGGTAAAGGTACGCTTGCTGCCGGAATGAAACTCGCAGAAACATTGCGCGAAAATATTTTTGGATTGCGTATAATGATGCACTTCGGTGGCGGTAATTTTAAAAAACAATTTAAGCGAGCTAATAGAATTGGAGCATCAGTTGTTCTAGTACTTGGTGAAGATGAAGTCGCGAAAAATGAGGTAACATTTAAAATCCTGAGAGGAGGAGAGCAACGAACCATTTCTCAGGACGATATAGCTGAAAAATTAGGCAAATTAGTTTAAGAGAGGATATAACGTGGACGTCTACACCACAGAAGAACAACAAGTTGTAGCAATTAAACAGTGGTGGCGAAACAATGGTAAAGTAGTCTGCCTCAGTGTAGTAACTTGCCTGGGTAGCTTGTATGGATGGCGTTATTTTCAGACAGAGCAAGAAACTAATCGTGAACAAACTTCTGAAATATATAACTTAGTAGTTAGTTCTTTAGTTGCTGGAGATGCAAATGCTGAAAAAAAAGTGGCAACCTTTATAGACGAGCGTAAAAAAGAAGAGGCGTATGTGTCTCTTGCATCTTTGCAATTGGCAAAATTTTTTGTAGAAACAAATGAATTAAGCAAAGCTGCTGAGCAATTTCGTGTCGCCCAAACGTCAAAAAATAAAATGCTTAACACAATTGCTTCTTTTCGTTTAGCACGTGTTGAAGCCGAATTAAAAAATTTCGATACGGCATTGCAAGAACTAAACAAAATAACGGGAGAAAGCTGGACTGCTCAAGTAGAAGAGCTGCGTGGTGATATTGAGCTGCGTAAAGGTGATGCTACGGCAGCGCGTTCTGCATATGTTGCGTCAATTGCTGCTGCAACAAACCCAGTTGTTCAGATGAAACTTGATAATCTGTCTCCTATAAGGTCTGATTATGATGAGTAAACGATGGGAACACTTTGCTGCAGCAATCTTATTTGGTACGCTGATTACTGGTTGTGCGAGTGAAGAAAATTCGACTCAAATGGCGCCTTTGCCTGTTATTGACAGTGAATTCATCCCAATATCTCTCTGGTCTTCTAAAGTTGGAAATGGTATCGGTAAATATTTTAGTCATTTGACTCTCGCATTTGCATACGAAAAAGTATTTTCAGCAGATCGAGATGGCACTGTTAGTGGGATAGATGTTAATAATGGTAAAGTACTGTGGAGCGTCAATCTTGGTAAAGACGTGCCAGCATTAATTTCTGGTGGTATAACAGCATCATACAGCAGGCTCTATTTGGGGACGGAAACTGGTGATTTGATTGCACTGGATGAAAAAACAGGCAATATTGTTTGGCATGTTAAAACTGGCGGTGAGATTTTATCAAAACCATTGGCTGATGCAGGGGTTATTGTGGTTAACTTTAGCCATGGTGTACTTGCTGCGTATGAAGCTGATACAGGTAAAGAACGCTGGAGGATTTTAAATGAAGTGCCTAATCTAACGCTTCGTGGTGATAGTTCTCCTGTTTCGATCTCTGGCGGTGTATTTTGGGGCATGGCAAATGGACGTCTCGGTGCAGCTTTTATTGAAAATGGCAATATAATCTGGCAGCAAACCATTGCAAGCCCAAAAGGCGCAAGGGAAATTCATCGCATTGTAGATGTGGATGCGACTCCTGTTATTTATGACTCATTGCTGTATGCGGTGGGTTACAATGGGTCGCTAGTAGCTATTGATTTACGGTCCGGTCACCAAATATGGCAGCGCCCGTATAGTTCGTCGACTGATATTTTGGTTGTTAGTAACTACTTATTCCTTGTTACTAATAAAGATCATGTGGTAGCAGTGAATGTGCACAATGGTACAGAAATTTGGTCAAATAACAAACTTGAATATCGTCAACTTACTCCTCCTGTTGCTATTTCTGGTTATATCGTTGTTGGGGACAGTGAGGGATATTTGCATTGGTTAGACCCAAAATCTGGTGAATTTATTGCCCAGCAACAACTAAATAATAGTGGCATTGCTGTGGCACCTGTGCTTGTTGATGACGGTTATATTGTTGTCACACGTGACGGCAACGTTAGCAAAAAACAGATGCCATAGTTAACATACAATACTTAAATTAATTCAACACATTGAGTATTAAACGTAATAAAAATATTAGGCTCCTGATCTTAAGAGGTTAGGAGTCGCTTTTATTCATAAATAAAAAATTTTTAGAGGTCAGCATGATTCCTGTAGTAGCCCTTGTTGGGCGTTCTAATGTTGGGAAGTCTACACTCTTTAATCGGTTAACACGAACACGTAATGCGCTTGTTGCTGATTGTTCTGGATTAACCAGAAATCGTAAATACGGAAAGGCAATGCTGGGTGAGCGCGAGTTTATTGTGGTTGACACTGGTGGTATTGATGGCACCGAAGAAGGTGTCGAAGTCAAGGTAGCAGAACAGTCATTGGCCGCAATTGAAGAAGCGGATATTGTGTTATTTATGGTTGACGGACGAGCTGGTTTAATTGCTGCTGACGAAGCGATTGCTCAATATTTACGCTCACGTAAAAAAAACACCTTTCTTATTATAAACAAGATTGATGGCATTGATGCAAATGCTGCAAGTGCAGAGTTCTGGAAGTTAGGTATGAAGTACATGTTTCAAATTGCAGCAGCACACGGCCGTGGGGTATTAGGTCTCATTGATCGTGCTCTTAAGCCATATGCAGACTTGATGCTTAAAAATGAAAAAAAAGATCTTGTTGACTTGGCACAAGCATATAAAAAATTAACAGAAGAGAGTACGGAAAGTGCGTTTGAACGTTTTCAAAGTAGCCCCATTAAGTTGGGTATTATTGGTCGTCCAAACGTAGGAAAGTCAACTCTAACAAACAGTATACTTGGCGAAGAGCGTGTCGTTGTTTTTGATATGCCAGGCACTACCCGTGATTCTATCTATATTCCAATGGAACGTAATGATCATGCATATGTAGTCATTGATACTGCCGGTGTTCGTAGTCGTAAACGTGTTAACGAAAAAGTAGAGAAGTTCTCTGTTATTCAAACCCTGAAAGCGATTGAGTATGCAAATGTTGTTCTTTTAGTGATTGATGCGCGTGACAACCTTTTAGACCAAGACTTGAACTTATTAGGCTTTACATTAAGCGCAGGGCGGTCAATTATCATTGCAGTTAACAAATGGGATGGTTTGGATAAAGATGTGAAGAATCGTGTTAAGTCTGAGCTAGACCGTCGTTTAGGATTTGTTGATTTTGCACGCATTCACTTTATCTCAGCCTTATATGGTACCGGTATTGGTTATTTGTTTGAGTCCATTCAAGAAGCTTATGAGTCTGCAACAAAGCGCATCAGTACTGCTAGGCTCACACAGATAATGAATATGGCGCAAGATAATCATCAGCCGCCAATGATTCGTGGTCGGCGTGTGAGGTTGAAATATGCGCATGCTGGGGGCTATAATCCGCCAATCTTTATTATCCACGGTAACCAAGTCAAAGACTTACCTGATTCATACAAACGTTATTTAATGAATTATTTTCGTAAATCACTGAAAATTATGGGTACTCCTATTCGTATTCAGTTCCAAAGTGGTGAAAATCCATTTGAAAGTAAAACTAATAAATTAACCATTTCGCAATCGCGTCAGCATAAACATTTGCTAAATATAGTTAAAAAGCGTTATAAAAAGTAAATAAATTTGGTGTATGCTCAATCAACTTTCAGTTATAAGCTTGAAAACTTGCCATTTATTTGGAGCGTTAAAAAACCTGCAATTTTATGAGAGGAGCCACAGTAAAAAATGATTCACTCGTTTCTTTGAATGTTTTTATTTTCTTTAAGTGAGAACTGTATTTGTAAATAATAGAAAGGTAATTACTTGCACTTACACCTTGCCGCCAAACATCAGATTAGATAACGGGGAATACTGATCGGTTAACTAATGCAGCTTGCTTCGATTGTATGCAATAATTTTTTCTATTATAGACGAAAGTTCATGCTTTTCACTGTGAGTGTGGCCCACTAGCCATGCGAATAGATCTGGGTCATCATACTCTAATAAAGCAATAAAATTGTATTTTTCTGATTCACTTAAATGATCAAAACACTCTTCAAAAAAAGGCATAATGCTCATATCCAGCTCCAGCATACCACGACGGCACGCCCATTTGATCCGTGGTTTGTCTTGCGTGGTCAGCATTATTACCTCATTAAATATTACTGGATTCTTTCACAAATAATATCATTGCCAAGTCAGCGAAGCTATTTACATAGATCAACATTTTCTGACCTTGTGATCTAAGTATCCCATATCCACATATACTAATCATTGAAAAGGCTTCATTTAGTAACTATTAATGATATTGTAGTAGCTTATGAAGCTTTTTTAACCAATAGTTAAAATAAAAACTCTAAATTTAATACGATAAAATTCATGATAGCTTAGTGTATGAACGCATAGAAGTAGTACCTCTTATATGGGTTTTGTTTTTTAATTCGAGTTCAGATAGCAAACTCCAAAATGATTCACTATTCAATGTGCGTTTTCATTTTAAACATACTTAGCCGAGTCAGCTTATTTAACGCTTTTATCATCGTGTAGATTTCGCCAATTTGGGCATTGTAATCGCTTAGGATCAACAATGTCTCTCCAAGTAGTTGTTTGACTCGTAAGATTACCGGTTTTGATAGGGAACGCTTATCGTAAGCATACCTTGTATGGTAATTCACCGCTAAATTATGTGGATGATCTCATTCCTAAAAAGTTGCTTCGTTTCTTGGTTGTGTGAGTGGGAAACGCTCGTTTAATACGATCGGTTTTGTAATATCGTATGGTATAATAAGCACTATTGGCTGATATTTCATTGATTTTTCAGCGGGTCTGTTTGGTAAGCTAGGTAGCACTTCACTGTTAGTTATATTGGACGCATTTAACTTAGCGGAATGATTTCATGCGTATTTATATCTATCACTAAATGTAATTTGCGCTAGACTAGCCGTTTCCCATTAGTGCTATGCTTTTTTACTTTCCATTAGCCTTAACCGTAGACTTTTAGCCCTGTAAAATCAATGACTAAGTACGGAATGATTTCTTTAATTTTTACTTTGGCTGTGACGTTAACCGTTTGGGATTGCTTGCTAATGCTGAATAGTGAGGGCACAGTAAAGACCGTCGAGCAAGTTTGAAACTATAATTAATGAATTCTTGCAGACCTCTTAATGGTATTGAAAATATACGGTTAATAATGAAAGCCGGCGTAATGGCTAAGTCATTAAATAAATAAAGTCTCTCATGATCACTCTGCTTAGTTTTGATTCTATAGCTGAATGGTTTTCCTTCACCAATCCAAAATATTAGTGAGCTATGAGTGATTAAAGCTTGATTATACTATTGCTAGTTGGTTATTTTGTAGTTAAATTTGCTCATAAATCTAAATATTTAAGTGAACTTAGTTGTTTAGAGTGTAGATTGATGCTTTAGTTTCCTGATTTAGAAAATAAAACTCATAATTATTGGTAAATAAGGTATGGTTACCATAACTGTTTCCTATTAGAGACGGCAATGCTCCGATTCAAAAATCTGTTCATAGGACATTGTTTCTAAGGGATTACAATGTTCCTATGAACAGATTAGTGACTTAGTTTCCTTATTTAGGACATAGAGCCTATAAAAGCATCAATAATTTTTACTATAAATAGTCAAAAGCATCAGCATACATCTGACTCTCTTGAGCCTTTTTTTCTTTACATAAGTTTTGGTGTATAGATTTAATCATTTCTACAGAGCCACATAAGTAAATATCATAATTTTTTAAACAGTTAAACTCTTGCATAACAACATCTAAAACAGTTCCAGTTTTGTATGATTTAGTTTTATTGAAAGATTCTAACACAGGAATATATCGAATATTGTTATACTGTTTACTTAAGTCCATTAATTCATCATGAATATATAAGAGACTATAATTTTTTACGCCCCAATACATATGAATAGGTTGAAGCAATTTTTGTAAAACACAGCTTTTTAATATACAATATGTATAAGAAATACCAGTACCTCCAGCAATCAGCAAAATAGGACGTCCATTTTCCTTTCGCAGCCACGCATTACCATATGGCCCTTCAATATCAATACCCTTACCCTTTTCAAAGTGGTCTTGGAACATATTCAACATTAATACAGTTGATTCATCTAATATCGAACTACCAATATGTAAGTCTAAGGTATCAAGCTCAAAAGGGCTGCTAGCAATTGAAAAATGTTTTTTCTTTAACTCTATTTCTGTAGTAATATATTGTCCGGCCTTAAATGCAACACAGCAATCTGGACGCAATTTTACTTTATATATATACTTTGCGAGAGGAATAATTGCATTAATTTGGCAATTCATTCTCATTCAACAGCCCTCATTATTTACGCTAGTGATTCAGACATAATTAATGCACAACCTTTTTGTCCACGTGTACTTAAACGACGAATAATTTCTACCGTTGTGCCTGAATGATGCTCATCGCTTTCACGCACAATACCAATGTCATCTGTTACGAGAAATGCAGGGTAACTGGTTGATGACGCATCCATATAACTCATTAATCCTACTTCTCCTTTTGCTAATGGTAACAATGTTTTAGGATCTAAAGTTCTTGCATACACCCAAGGAGGAACATGCTTTTGTTGATTTTCATCTTCAAAAAAACAAGTATTTAATTCCACCTGATTGAAAGTATCCCTAATTTGCTTTACGCTAGTCAGCTGAAATGTATCAATCAAGAGCTTATTAAAATCTTCTCGACTTAAGGATTCTTTTTCATTTTTTTTCCATCCTCCTCCGGTAATAATATAGATCTGATCGTCTCCTTTATAATTAACTTTATTTTTCTGCATATAGCGACAAAGAAGAAATATATAATAAGGAGGTCCGATTAAACACGTTGTCTTTTTAGAACATTTTATTCTTTCTAAGTGTTTAATTGTTCCTTCAAAATCAATTTCAGCATCTGATGCTGTAAATGCTGTTGGGTATAATAGTTCAACTAAACTCATCACATATTTAAACCATACATTAGCAGCATTAAAACGATCAGGTCCTAAGTTAATTAATTCCATCTGGTGTTCAAACCAATTGCCAATATACTTCATTCCATAATTAACAGAACCCAGTAACCGTTCAATACTTAGTCTATCTCTTGCTATATAACTTTTTATACCACTTGTTCCGCTACTTGTGAACCAGTTTTCAATGTCTTTTTCTTTTGCAGTATGAAATTTAAGGCTTTTAAATACTGATGTGGGAAAAACAGGAATATCATCAATAGACTTAATATTTTCATCTACATTCTGTAAAAGACAATATGCTCTGTAATGTTCGTTATTTTTAAAGTGATAATCAAAAGACATTTTAATAAGACGATTTCGTATTTCTTCTTGCTCTTCTAGTGTCCACATATTTGGGTTACTCATAAAAATAAGATCATCTAATTCAGAGCTAACGATGATGTCTAATTTCTGAGTTTTTGCTTTAAATACCATAAAACCACCAAATTAATATAAGGGTTATATACATTAATAAATATTTATTATATTAAAATATTTGTGGTGACTACAGGCCGGAATCACCACAGATAATAAGTATCTTACTTCCTAGCTTTGATTATTTTAATCTATATGCAGAATAGTTAGTACTACATATTATTTATTATTTTTTTGTTAATTTCATTAATAACGCTTAGCATCTTACTATTATCACCCATGGATTCAAATGATAGTAATATTCGCTTAGCACCTGTTTTAGATATTGCTAACAATGTTGAATCATAGTAATCATCATTTGTTCCGATAGCATTTTCATCAATAATTTCACCAATTTTTATCTCTTGATCATGGTCAGGGTATGCTTCAGCAATATAGCTTGCTAGGTATTTTTTTGTTTCTTCACGTGCTAAAAATCCATTATCATTAATATTAACAATAAGTGGTAATTGGTGTTCTACCATTGAAATATCAACATGGTGTTCTTTTGCCGTCATATTATATAAAGAAGAATATTTTTCTTTGGTTAATAAACTATCATCCCATTTAAATGTTAATGGTATAGCTTTTTTTGCAGCCCATTTGACAACACTTTCACTTGTAGCTATAACATATTGTTTTGGCCCAGTTTCTGTAAAACAATGTGGGTTAATTGATATTTTAGGAAAATTAAAAAAATCATTTTCTGCTTGACAATAACCTGTTGTTATAGCTTCATTGATAATATCATAACATGCTTCAAATTGTAATTGTTGGGATGTCAATTCTCGTTTAAAAAATGTCATTTCAAATTGAGAGTTACAGTCACTAAAACCTAAGATAAATCGTCCATCAGACATCTGGTCAAGTAAACTTGCTTCCTCAGCAACACGTACAGGATGATGCGTTGTAATAACTTGATTTAAACTACCGATATGAAGTTTTTTTGTTAGTCCCAGTAAAAAACTTGCGGCTGTAATGGGTGACCCAATAATACCATTTTTAGAAAAATGGTGTTCATTAATATAAACATTATCAAAATGATAATTATCATTATCAATAAATGATACTGTATTGATCATAGTATCCAATACTTCTTCTGAGCTATTATCTAGTTGAAAATTTAGAAAAAAAAGTCCGAATTTCATTATAAATGCCTTTTTTATAAAAAATACCATGAAATAATGCTATTAAGGCGATCTTAATAGACTTATATTAATTATATTCATAAAAAAAGATCGCCAAGCATATTTAAGTGTAATATGTAATAGTTAAATAATAAAATGTAATAATATATCTTCAGTTTAGAGCCAAATATCTATGCAACAGTCCTTTGCATTTCATATTTTGGTTCTTTTAAGAATGGAGCAACATGAGTCATAAACCGTTTCATAGATGCTACTATTTCATTTTCAGAACCATTAGCTTCAAAACCACAAGTAATATTTGTAATTCCTGTAGCATCAATGTCTCGTTGAATAATCTCTATGCATTTTTCTGGTGTACCCACGGGATTAATGTCGTGACTATAATTAACACGACGATTAGTATCAGTATGACCTTGAAGCACAAAGTCTCTCCACTGAGCTTTATGATAATCATAACCACGAATTTGATTACTGTCATTGAAGATGTTTGTAGCATTAACATAAGAATCATACCAGTTTTCAAGAAACTTGTGGCAAACTTCACTCGCCTTATCACCATCTTCATCAACTGAACAAATAAATGTCATACAATGGTCAATATTATGAATATCATGTCCGTTTTCTTCCGCAATTTCATTATAAAGCTCCATTTGTGCTTTTTTTTCATTTGTTGTAATAATCCAGCTCAGTACCATTGGCAAACCTCGCTCTGCCAGCCAAGTTGTTGTACTTGCTGATTCTGCTGTCATGCGTGTGGCTATAATGTTAGAGTATTTTTCTGGATAAACCTTAACATCTGGGAAGGTAATGTGTGTACCATCCGTATGTATCGAACCAGTTTGCGTACCTTCCATCATCATCTCATGGAAGTTTTGCGAGATTTCACGTGATTCTTCCATGTTTACTCCAAAAACTCGAAAATCCTTATGATATAATCCACGAACGATACCAAAATTGAAACGACCTTTGGAGAGTTGATCTAATAAAAGAAGGTCTTCTAACTGGCGCGCAGGGTGAGCAGTAGGGATAACAACACCCATGGCACCAACTTTGAGCGTTTTAGTGCGCCCTAGTATATTTGCACACGCAACATAGAGATTACCAGTGAGTCCAAATTCTGTGAAATGGTGTTCAAGCGTCCAATAAGTGTCAAAACCAAGCTCTTCTGATACCACACCAAGTCGAATAAAACGTTCCATTACTTGTTTATGGGTTTCTTCTGGTGGCTGGTATGAAAAGCAAATATTTCCGAATTTCATGATATTTTCCTCTTATTTCATATACTGCTTTAGGATTATTTAATAGTTAAACAATGCTAAGCATTTCACTTTCTATTTTATTTTTTAATCGACGTTCATTAACCGTTACTGTGGTTAACGTTTCAAATTGAGGTTCATTAATATCAATATTAATATCTATATCTACAGAACCATGATCTGCTACAATAGCAGCTTTAGTTATTGACTGGTAAAAGTTTCTTAATACAACAAGATTTGCGCCTAAGTTATGAGAACCACCAATTAAAGAATAAATTTTACATCTGTCGGAATGAATGTTATCTATAAGTTCAATTACTTCAGATTCTTTCACCCAATTATCATTATTAGCGGTAAATATAATAAATGGTATATCTAAATTATTAAGTTTATTTTTTGTTGATTCTAGTGTATCCCATTTATTATTTAAACAATCAACTACAAAAGATTTTGCTTCAAAATTATGACCTTCAAAATTAAAACTTTTTGGCAAATCTTCAATTGCCAACTGCAAATAATCACATTTAAGTGCACGTTTAAGTGTATCTCTTAAATTAATAACACCAACAGCAGTGACTAAAAAAGATAACTTAATACTAGCTGCAATTTCATAAGCAATACGCGCAGATAAACTTGCAGCAAATAAACCTAACTGATTGATGCCCCTAGTCTTTAACCAATTAATAATAGTGAGTAAATTGTTTTTACCTGCAGTCATTGTAAATTCATTTATATTGCCACTACTTAATCCAACATGATGTAATGAATCATAGCGAATAATATGAAAACCATTATTTGACAAATATTCAGCAAGACCTGAAAAATGATCCATTTTTTTAGTAAAACTAGATACAATAATAATTGTATTTTTTCTTTTTTTAGTATTTATTTTTGGCAATGTTTCCCAAATTCGGATTGACTTATTACTACCGAGATCAATTACATGATTAATCATAGTAGTATTTTCTAAATTTTCCATATTATTTTACTCGTATTAAGGGACAAAAACTAAGAATTTATCCTCTTCTAGGAAGCGGGTTTGTTCAATTTTAACTGCAACATCTTTAGCAGTAAAATCAAACGGTCTTTCCTGTGAAATAAATCTAACTAATCGTTGAAGTGGACGCATGGTGTCATGTGAACCACCTATTCTAAATATATTATTCATGCCAGATTCAACAATGCGTTCTGCGCCTTTCAATGCGAGATAATCTCGATATTTGAATGATGACTCCCACGGATATATTGATACTGTCTGTGTTTGATATTTAACAATAAATTTAAGCACTTTATCGAAATTTACAGCATGATGTAAATATACACATCGTCCTAATGGTTGATTAAACTCAACACCAGGATCAGATTCAATTATCATCCATTCATGTTCAGCATCGATATCTACATTAAGCCCTGCAAATTGACATTCTTTAACAGTAAGAGAATATACAGCTTGTTCATCAAAGTTCTGTTTTGATTTTGGAAGTATTTTTTTATATAAGTTAAGACTATTTTTTAGTTCACTTTTAAATGCTTGATAGGAATTACCAATATAAAAAACATTTTGACTAGAAAAACATGCTTGCTGATCGTAAAAACAAATATCATGAGCAACACCTGTTGCTGCGGCTGAGATATTTTCCGGATTATCAATAAGACTTAAGCTTTTTTTAGGACCAAACTTAATTACATCAATTATAGGAGGTGAATGTTTTACAGCCCATTCGATGGCAGCAGATCCTCCCCAAGCAAGAACAACATCCATTCCTTTTATTAATTGTTCAGGTAAACTTGTATCATCGTCATGAGACCAATAAACTACAGATAAAGAGCGTGTTATTGGATGTTCAGGATCAGTATCAATAAAACTCATAGCTAAAGCATGTGCTGTAAATGGATCAGCTGCCGAAGTTTTAATTATGCACTGATTTTTTGTTAATATTGCACGTATAATTGAACTAATACCTGATAAGGGAACATTTCCCGCTAACAAATGCATAGATTTTCCTTTAGGGAAAGCTCTTACATAGCATTCATCCTGTGGAATCCATTCATCAGTAATATGCCTGGATCCAAGTTCATTATCAACAGCATCGTATAAAGCACTTTTAGAGCTGAGAATCATGGCTATCCAATTTGCTTCTAACTTTGCCATTTGCTCCGAATAACCCATAAATTTTTTAAGTTCACGGATGTACGTTCTTCTTCTTGAGTACTCTTCATTTTTCCATCGCTGCCCAACTGTGTATAAAAAATTAATAATGTCATGCAATTTTAAAGTATTTATATTTTCATATTCTATTATTTTTTTAATATGTAATAGAGATATACTTGGTAAGTAAACAAGCGCGCCATTATTGAAATCAATTTTCATATTTTTTTCTGTATTTTCAAATTGTTTTTCAATCTGACCATTAATGATCATTGGAATTAATTTATCCATATACACCACATTATCTTAACAGGTTAAATTAAGGAATATGATAAGAGGTATTGATCAATTCTAATATTATTAGTTAGTTAACATATTAAAAATGAACATATTATATATACCTCACTACATTGATTTATACTAAATATAACATTAAAGTTTAACATTAAATAAATAAATAAGTGTTACTTGAATAATACTATTATCATTTACATTAAAATAACATATGATTTACTTACTTATTTTAAAATACTACTATTTAAGTTGTTTTCTATCTGCATATGAATATAGCACAATACTGATCTAAAACTAGACACTATATACAAGAATATGCATAATTTTGACATCGATCCAAAAAGCACAATAAATCATAAATCATACTTCAAACTTTATTTAATATACTAAATCAACTTGAAGATTCAGGCTTGAGTACGGTTTAGTTTTCTCAATTAAGAAACTACATCATCAATCTACGCTCTAAATAGATAGGCTCACTTAAATATTTAGGTCAACGAATAAATTTTGCTACAAAAAAACTAACTGAAAGTAGCATAATCAAGCTTTACTCGATAGTGGTTCACTAACATGCTGGATTGATGCAGAAGCTGTTCGGCGCTGGAATAAAACTAAGCTAGGTAATCATGGGAAACTACTGTTGCGCAGTGACTTAGCCATTATGATAGCCCTCATGGTTAAATGCGTATTTGCAATGCCATGGAGAAGTCTACAAAGATTCATTAATTCTATGTTTAAATTTATTCAATAGCCGTTGTCATGGCTTAATTATGCATGCACGAGCTAATGAATTAAAACGGTTAACGTCATGCTCAAAACGAAGACTAAAAGCACTATACTGCACTTAGCCATTGATTCCACGGAGCTAAAAATTTACGGTGAAGGATAATGAAAAGTAAAAAAGCATGACATTGATGGGAAACGGTGAGTCTCATGCAAGTTACATTTATCAATAGATATCCATATGCCTGAGATAATTCCTGCTGAGTTAAGTGTAACTGACGGTGTGCGCTGCCTGACTTACTCAAACAGACTCGTTGCAGAATCAATGCAATACCAGGCGATGGTGCTTACGACACCAGACAACGTTATGAAACCATTCGTACTAAACGAGCGGTCCCACTTAGCTAACAAAGAAAAGCAGCGATTTTTTAAAAACGTGATCATCCGCGTAATGTAGCGGTCAATTGTCAAAAGTTCTATGATCCAAACAAGCATTGGAAAACGAAGTATGGTAATCATAAACGCTCTCTATCAGAGATAGGTTATGTTTGAGTCAACAAATGATTGGGAGAGATATTGAACTTCTGAGATCACAATGCTTCGATTATCGAGACTCACGTATGATAAAAGCGTTAAATAAACTGACCGGGCTAGGTATGCCTAGAATCAAAGAAATCGTTTAATCCTTAATTATGTTGAGATTTGCTATTTGAACTCAAATTAGAAAACAAAGCCTGTTGAGAACGTAGATGAATAACTGAGTTGCCTCATTTATAAAATAAAATTTTTTATTTTATAAATAGTATGTAAGCTGAGAATAGCAGTTGTAAAATGACGCATTTAAGTTAAAAACTGTATTAAGCCATGGGGTTAAAAAGTTTAATAGCCTACAATAAGGAAAAATTTTTATATAATACATTGGAGTGAATATGATTTTTGGGAAGCACACGGCAATTGCAGGTGCTGTGGCATTAGTCGTTATTTGGCCTTTAGCGTCAGGACAAATAAGTCAATCTATGTATGATCAAAAAATTAAACAATTCCAAACTCCATATGCAGTTCTTACCCGTGAATCTTATGATCGCGGCTATCTGTCGTCTGATATTGTAACGAAAATTTCCTTGATCGGAGCTGTCAAAAAACAGTTAGATGTATACGATATTCCAACGACATATGTTGTAAACAGTCACGTATCGCATGGTGTCTTAAGTATTAGTAGTGATTCAACATTAAAAATAACCCCTGAGTTAAAAGTCATAACTAATAAATTTTGGCCAAATGGTGAATCTCCACTTTTTGCGCATTTAGAAACGTCAATATTAGGTGATACACAGTACAATATGACCTTTACAGGTCTTAATGCGAAAGATGAAGAAATGATGGTAACCAGTGCGCCTCTTATTATTAATGGTGAAATGAATAAAAAACATATCATTACATTTGATATAAGCTGGCCATTTTTAAATGTTAACTCCCCATTGGGTGACAAGACTGTTGCTATTAATATTACAGGTACGGGTCGTGGTCGTCTTGTTGATGACATATGGGTTGGTTCTCAATCCATAAATGTTGAAGCTATAAATATTGATACACAAAGTAGTATATTAGTAAACATGAATAATTTGACGATGGAAGTGAAGAATATGCTTTATGCTTTGGGTGGTGGTAATGTAAAATTAGCTGCAGCAAATGATCTTCGATTTAACACTGAAAATAAGATCTCCATCGAAAAATTTAATATTCAAGATGTCATCACTTTGCATAATTGTAAGATAGTGGTAGGTTTTAATGCGTTCGCTTACAATGCAATGACAACATTAGCATTGATTGCGAATGTTATGCGTCATGAATTGACAGAACAAAATATGCTTCAGATGATAACCACATTAGATTCACTCGTTGCGAAAGGTTTGAGCATTAAATTAAATTCACTTGAAATTGGTACACTGGAAGGGCATATCAATGCGAATGCAGATTTGACTCTAGAATCAGGTCTTTCAAATGTATCTCAGAATATTAAAGCATTACCAAATAAAATTAAAGGTGATGTTAATATTAGTGTACCACTTGCTTATGTGGTAATTTTTCCTAAGATAAGAAATATGATTGACAGGCTTGAAAAATATGGTTTTGTTAGCCAAAAAGAAGGCATATTGACAGTGAACGCTAAAATTAAAGGTAACCAAATTGTTTCCTTAACGGGGCAAAATATACCTGTTGGCCTTCTGATAATCTTAATGATGTAAATTAGTCATCGTTTAAGTGTGCATGTATTGATTACATTAAACTTATTGTAGTATGCTTGTTTTCTGAGGTTATGATTTATGTTAAGTATTGTCTGTACCAGCGTAGAAAGGTAGTTCAAAACTATGAAATTGAACATTATAAAACTAACGATAGGCTTGTTTCCTAATTCGAATTTAGACAGCAAGTCCCAACATTATTCACTATTAGACGATTGCTTTCGTTGTTAGTATCTTAGTTCTACTAGCATTATTTAATGCTTTTATTATGATGTCAATGCCTCCAACTTGGACATTCCTGGGCATTTAAACTTAGTGTAATTTCACACTAAAAACGTTGTTTCTGTATATTCATGCTGGAAGATTAGTCAATATTTTTCACAAAAATAGTATTGGTACCCACTGAGGACAAGATGGTACTTTTAAACCGTTTTGTCTGCTAGTAAAAATAATATTTAACGTCGTAGTTATAATGATCACCATAGCAGAAATTGGTATTTTATACAACGAACAACCTATGAAATACATGACCAGCCAGCTAAACTTTTTTATTGAGTTACTATGAGTCACTAAAACCATGGTTGATAGTAATTGTTAACTGAATTACAGAATATCCAAACAACAACAATCATGAATTTACGAAAGTACACAGCCATTATTGTTTTCTGCATTAGTTTTATTTCTACAATTAAAAAAGGAGCAAAGCTCCCTTCTATATTTTGGATGATTGAAATGGCTGCACATTTAATGACTCGTAACATCCCAATTACACAGGTTTAGATTGACATTATGCGCCAGCTTCTGGCTGAATATTAGATACTTCAGCCGGTATCGTAGTGGTTTTTAATGCTTCTTTCATGCTCAGGCGAATACGACCTTGACGATCGATTTCCATAACCTTAACTTGAACTTCTTGACCTTGCTCAACGTAGTCAGATACTTTCTCAATACGTTTATCAGCAACTTGGGAAATGTGTACCAAACCTTCTTTAGTACCGATAATAGATACAAAGCAACCGAAGTCTACGACACGTGTAACTCTACCCGTGTAAATACGATTAACTTCAATTTCAGCCGTCAGTGCTTCGATACGTTCAATCGCATCACGAGCTTTATCACCATCAGTTGCAGCAATCTTCACTGTACCGTCATCTTCGATTTCAATGGTAGTTTCAGTTTCTTCAGTTAGAGCACGGATCACTGCGCCGCCTTTACCAATCACATCTTTGATTTTGTCAGGATGAATCATGATAGTATGGATGCGAGGTGCAAACTGAGAAATCTCTTCACGTGCAGAACTAATAGCCTGATCCATGATGCTAAGAATATGCAGACGAGCACCTTTAGCTTGGTTTAAAGCGACTTCCATGATGTCTTTCGTGATACCTTCAATCTTCATGTCCATCTGCAATGCAGTAATACCATCGTCTGTACCTGCTACTTTAAAATCCATATCACCTAGGTAATCTTCATCACCCAAAATATCAGAAAGAACGATAAAATTATTATCATCTTTTACAAGACCCATGGAGATGCCCGCAACAGATTTCTTTATTGGAACACCCGCATCCATCAACGCTAGCGATGTCCCACATACAGATGCCATAGAAGACGAACCGTTAGATTCAGTTATCTCAGAAACCACACGAATTGTGTACGGGAATTCGTTTTGTGAAGGCATAACTGCTTGAACGCCGCGCTTCGCCAGTTTGCCGTGGCCAATTTCGCGACGTTTAGGTGAACCAATAAAACCAGTTTCACCTACACAGTATGGAGGGAAATTGTAGTGCAGCACGAAGTTATCAATACGCTCACCAGTGATTGAATCAATGATCTGCGCATCACGCTTAGTACCTAAAGTAGCAGTAACTAATGCCTGAGTTTCACCGCGAGTAAACAGTGAAGAACCGTGGGTACGTGGCAAAACGCCAGTACGTACGTCAAGTGCCCGTACCATATCTTTTTCACGACCATCAATACGTGGCTTACCACCAAGAATACGGCTACGAACAATTTTTTTTTCAAGATAACCCAACATACTTTCAAGTTCACGAACATTCAGTGAATCATTTTCTTCGGTCAGTCGTTCAATAATCTTTTTCTTTATCTGGTTAATTTTTGCATGTCGAGCTATTTTTTCGGTGATTTGATACGCTTCAACTAATGGTACTTCAGCGAGCTTAGTAACACGAACTTGAAGCTCTACATTAACAACAGGTGCAACCCAATTCCATAAAGGTATGGCCACTTCAGCAGCGAACTCTTTGATTGCATTAATCGTGACTTGTTGTTGGTCATGACCAAACATGATAGCTTGTAATATTTGTTCTTCGCTCAAACGATCAGCTTCTGATTCAACCATTAGAACTGCACTACCAGTACCAGCAACAACCAGATCTAAACGACTGTTTTCTAATTCTGTGTTGCTTGGGTTCAGAACCCACTGACCGTTTATGAACCCAATGCGTGCAGCACCAATAGGGCCGTTAAAAGGCAGACCAGAAATAGCTAAAGCAGCAGAAGTTGCAAGCAAAGCTACGATGTCTGGATTAACATCTGGGTTTACAGAAACCACAGTGGCAACAACCTGAACTTCATTTTTAAAATCATCTGGAAAAAGTGGACGGATTGGACGGTCAATCAGACGTGATGTTAGTATTTCGCTTTCAGAAGGACGCCCTTCACGCTTGAAAAACCCACCAGGAATCCTACCTGCCGCATAAGTACGCTCTTGGTAGTTAATCGTCAACGGGAAGAAGTCTTGATCTTCAACAGTCTCTTTCTTACCTACAACACTTACGAATACTGAAGTATCGTCCATGCTTGCCATTACAGCCGCAGTTGCCTGACGAGCCATAACGCCAGTTTCTAGCGTAACAGTATGGTTTCCATACTGGAATGTTTTTACGATTGGATTCACTATAAACTCCTTATTTTATTGACGCATTCTGAGCACATATACTTTTTTTAACGGCTTCACTAATCGTGATTAATGACAATACTCTATTGCTACTTATCTATTTAGAAACAAAGATAATAATGAATAGTTACTCAATAGTAGCAACCTGAAGGTTAACTTAGTAGATTGCAAAGTCAATGAAAGTGCCAGTATTATATACCCAAATGGTCATGAGTTGCATGTTTAGGCACGAATAACTAGGGTTCACACTTAAGGCTAGGTGATACAAAGAAATAAAACGTATTCAAATAGCTTGACTTAATCAACCTAAAAATGCAGAATTTAGTGTTTAAAACTTATTATTTAGTCAGGTTATTAAAAAATTTATCAATAACTTCTTTAAAATAACCTTTACTATTTATTCATAATGTCTATATCTGCTCTATTAGATTGAGATTGGTAAGATAAAGAGGAAGGCAAGAATGCTCAATTTAAAAACAAATATTGTATTTTTAGTGAAGTCACTTCGATGATATTCTGCTCCATTAAAAATACGCAGCTTATAAATAAAAATTATTAATTTGCAAAAAACAGGCCATATTGTAATGGTTTATTGTATTATCTGAGTTGTTCAGAGTGTCTACAACTTTGCTAAAAATTAGGCCACCAATAAGATGAATACGACTACTATTTGCCGTTGTTTTGAAAGCTTAATCTTGCTCTTTACGTATCTATCCATGCATCGTTGCGACGAATAAAATTGTTTTATTTTGTAATATAAAATTTGTACGTATTATGACGTAGCTATGTTGTTGATTCTAGCTGCCGTATAGTGAACTCCAAACGGCTTGTAAACATAGGCAACCATTTAATAGGTATAGTGGTAAGTTAATACGTTAAGCTTAAGAAATTATGGATGTATTCCAACCTTAAAGGATAAAAAATACTGAGTTTATGCAGTCACACACATAGTCACTGTGAGTCTTATTATGCTACATTTTAAGTTTTTATCTTTGGTTATCAATTGAAAAAACGTTTATAACTTATGGCACGATTGTATATGATTAATGATCAAGCTTTTTTAAGGTTCATTCATATATATTGTTCTCATAGATTTGACAATTTAGACCTAGTGTACTAGCTAAAATAAATAATAAAAGGAGTCGTATAGACTCCTTTTGATATGCGGTACATAAAAGCCAAAGCTTTATTAGCGACGTAGACCAAGACGTTTGATCAACTCAAAGTAACGGTTAGCATTTTTACGCTTCAAATAATCCAGAAGCTTACGACGACGTGACACCATGCGTAACAAACCTCGGCGACTATGATGGTCACCTTTGTGCTCAGCGAAGTGGCCTTGCAGGTGGTTGATAGAGGCTGTTAGCAGCGCTATTTGAACTTCTGGAGAACCAGTGTCATGAGTTCCTTGTGCATAGTCAGCAACAATTGTTGCTTTAGTTTCTGCATTCAGAGACATAGTCTCTTCCTAAATATTAAAGGTTAAATTTATGTCAGCCAATCTCTGATTCAGCTGACACTCGAATAATTAATTGTACAGAGTTTACTCAATAAAGCAATCAATATAGCCCACACTAACATATTCTTACTATTAATAAATTTTGTTTTCAATAAATGCTTCGTGCTGATGAATTTTTACCAACCGACGCGGCGTAATCAAACCATTAGCATTAATTTCACCTACACCAATAAATGTACGCTGCTCACCAACAGTCATGCTTACTCGGCCTTTAGACGGAGCGTTTAACACTTGCACTGCTTGACCTTGTAATACATAACTCGCAGCTGCCGGAGATAAATTAATTTCTTGTAAAGCCTGCACCGCTGAATTAAGAGGTAAAAGAAGTGGATCGAGTAATTCATGTGGTTGGGTATGTTGCTCACGCGCTTGCTCAAGCAATTCTTTCAATTGTTCCAGAGTTACTATCATTTCTATCGGGTATGTTGAAACGCCAATACGACGTAATGCACTCACGTGTGCACCACAACCTAGCATTTTACCCAAATCATTCACGATGGCACGAATGTAAGTGCCTTTCGAACAGTACACTTCCATCTCAATACTATCACCTGCAAAATGCAATAAAGAAATTTCATATATCGTAATTTTACGTGCTTCACGAAAAATTTCAATGCCAGCACGGGCGTATTCATAAAGCGGCTTGCCTTCAAACTTCAATGCAGAGAACATTGGTGGCACTTGTATGGTTTCACCACGGAAGCCTGCAATACAACCTTCAATTTGTTCGAGGTTGACGTTAACGTCATGAGTTTCAATCACTTCACCATCAGAATCTAATGTATTTGTGCGTTCACCTAATTTCACCACTACGCGATAACGCTTGTCTGAATCCAATAAAAACTGAGAAAATTTAGTTGCTTCACCAAAGCATATAGGCAACATGCCAGTAGCTAATGGATCTAAAGCACCAGTGTGACCTGCTTTTTTTGCGAAAAAAATTCGTTTTACTTGCTGCACAGCATCATTAGAAGTAATACCTCTTGGTTTATCTAGCAGAATGATTCCATCAACCTGACGTCCGCTACGACGAAGACTACGACCCACTATTCCTCTTCTCTGTTAACATCTACACGATGTTTTTTGTCTAATGTAATGGCACGAGAAATAAGGCTAGAAATACGTATACCTTCGGTCAGCGACTGGTCAAAAACAAAGAGCACTTTAGGTATTATACGCAGATTAATCGCTTTACCAAGCAGAATACGTACGTACCAAGCTTGTTCATTTAGCACTGTTAAACCATCTTCAACGGTTTGACCGCCTATGGTAAAAAAGGTTACGTGTACTTTTGCATACGAAAGGTCACGTGAAACATCAACGCCAGATACTGTTACCATACCTATACGCGGGTCTTTAATTTCGCGTTGCAAGATCAAAGCAATTGCTTTTTGTACTTGCTGAGAAACGCGCTGGGTACGGCTAAATTCTTTTGCCATCACTTTTTTTCTCATATGGAATGGAGGCAAGGTCTAAGTGCCTTCCCCCCATGGTGTTGATAGACAACTTTTCAGAGATAACTATTATTTAATAGTGCGTTTAACTTCGATAATCTCAAACACTTCGATTTGATCACCTACGCTAACATCATTGTAGTTTTTAACTCCGATACCACATTCATAACCTTTCTCCACTTCATTTACATCATCTTTAAAACGGCGTAGTGACTCAAGCTCACCCTCATAGATAACAATATTATTGCGTAAAACGCGAATTGGATTGTTGCGTTTAATTGTACCTTCAGTCGCGATACAGCCAGCAATTGCACCAATTTTAGGCGATTTAAAGACTTCACGCACTTCAGCCAGACCCATAATGACTTGTTGGAATTCAGGAGCAAGCATACCACCCATCGCTTTTTTTACTTCGTCAATTAGATCGTAAATAACTGAATAATAACGTAAATCTAAATTTTCAACATCGATAATTTTACGTGCAGATGTATCTGCACGTACGTTGAAGCCGACTAAGATAGCGTTAGACGCAGCCGCGAGAACGGCATCAGTTTCAGTGATAGCACCAACCCCTGAACCAATGATTTTTACCTTCACTTCATCAGTAGATAATTTTATCAATGAGTCAGTAATCGCTTCAACAGAACCTTGCACATCAGCTTTAAGAACAATATTGAGTTCAGAGACTTCACCTTCGGTCATATTAGAAAATATATTTTCCAGTTTTGCTTTCTGCTGACGAGCCAGTTTAACGTCACGGAATTTACCTTGACGATATAACGCAACTTCACGTGCTTTACGCTCATCACGAACAACTGTTGCTTCATCTCCTGCTTGAGGAACACCGGATAGACCTAAGATTTCTACAGGAATAGCAGGACCAGCAATATCAACGTCTTGACCGTTTTCATCACGCATTGCTCGAACACGACCATACTCAAGGCCACAAAGAACAATGTCGCCTTTCTTCAAAGTACCTTCTTGAACAAGAACGGTAGCTACTGGGCCACGACCTTTGTCCAAGCGAGATTCGATAACGACACCGCTTGCCATGCCATCGCGAATTGCTTCGAGCTCAAGTACTTCTGATTGAAGAAGAATTGATTCTAAAAGACTGTCAATGTTTAAACCTTCCTTCGCTGAAACATGAACGAAGATATTTTCACCGCCCCACTCTTCAGGAATAACATTGTATTGAGCTAGTTCATTCTTAACTTGATCAAGATTAGCAGTTTCTTTATCGATCTTGTTTACGGCAACAATCAGTGGCACTTCTGCCGCTTTTGCATGCTGGATAGCTTCGATAGTTTGTGGCATTACGCCATCATCAGCTGCAACAACCAGAACAACGATATCAGTTGCTTTCGCACCACGAGCACGCATTGAAGTAAACGCTGCGTGTCCTGGAGTATCCAAAAAGGTAATCATGCCATTATCAGTTTCAACATGGTATGCGCCGATGTGTTGGGTAATACCTCCCGCTTCACCTGATGCTACGTGTGCTTTACGGATGTAATCTAGTAGAGATGTTTTACCGTGATCAACGTGACCCATGATAGTAACAACGGGTGCACGTGGTTCACGGATTGCAGTGTCATCACGATCAGATAGAATAGCTTCTTCTAGCTCATTCTCTTTGCGGAGAACAACCTTGTGACCCATTTCTTCAGCAACTAGTGCTGCCGTTTCCTGATCAATAACCTGATTAATGGTAGTCATAGCACCCATCTTCATCATTGCTTTAATCACTTCTGTCGCTTTAACTGCCATTTTATTAGCCAGTTCGGCAACAGTAACGGTTTCACCTATTACTACATTACGGTTAACTTTTTGTGCTGGTTTTTGGAAACCATGCTGCATAGTGGTTAGTTTAGCTAAACGGCCTTTACCTTTGGTTCGACCACGGCGGTTGCGACTTGAGTCATCTTTATCTTGTGCAGATTTTCTTTTCTTACGACGGCGAGGTGTAGCTTCTTGGCGACGATCCGCCTCATCTTCTGCTTCACGTGCGTGTGTTGAGGTTGTAATGTGATGATCTGCTGTTTCCATTACGTTTGGTACTGCGTCTTGTTGACTCCAACGCTCTGCATTTAATTCTGCCATTTTGCGTGCCTCTTCTAGCTGGCGCTGGCTTTTTTCTTCAGCTTTACGCTTGGCTTCTTCTTCCTGGCGGCGCTTGAGTTCATCAGCTTCATTCTTGGTTTGCATTTCTGCAGTTACACGAACGGTTTTTTCTTTTGCTGTTTCTTGTGATAATGGCTCTTTCTTCGTCGTAATACATATTTGTTCTTCTGTGTTACGATTGGATGTCTTTCTTGCCTCACGTTTTGTTTGTTCTTGAGCTTTGCGCTTTGTTATTTTTTCAACTTCACGCCGTGCAGCCTCTTTAATCACACGTTGTTCTTCTAGTTCACTGCGTTTCACGTAAGTACGTTTTTTACGCACTTCTACCTGCACATCCTTACTTTTTCCACCGGTACCAGAAACACTCAAAGTGCTACGCTTTTTGCGCTGTAACGTCAGCCGGATTGGAGCACTACCATCATTACCATGCTCTCGCTTTAGGTGTGACAGCAAGGTTTGTTTCTCATTCTGGCTTACACTGTCGTCTGTCGATTTTTGAATGCCTGCATCTTGAAATTGCTTCAGCAAACGTTCTACTGACGTATCGATTTCGTTCGCCAGTGCTTTAACTGTAACCTCTGACATTCTGCTCCTCCTTTGCTGCATTCAAGCTTCGTTGCTGAACCAGCATATATTGCGCGCGGCCATAATCAGCTCACCCGCTTTCACTTCATTCATTCCCTCGATATCCAGAAGATCATCTATCCCTTGATCAGCTAGAGCTTCCAAGGTACAGATGCCTTTTGCTGCAAGTCGGAACGCAAAATCTCGTTCCAGACAATTCAAACCTAGTAAGTTTTCAGCAGGCTCAATCCCATCAAAAATTTCTTCTTTTGCCAGCGCAATAGTCGTCAACGCTTCTTTCGCGCGGCCTCGCAATTTTTTTGCTGTATCTTCATTAAGGCCATGAACATCAAGAAGCTCAGCAGCAGGTACGTATGCCACTTCTTCTAGTGTGGTGAAGCCTTCTTCAACCAATAGAGTGGCAAATTTTTCGTCAATACCAAGATACTTACTGAATAATTCAATAGATCTGCCTGCCTCTTCTTGGTATTTTTTTTGAAGATCTTGAACAGTCATGACGTTTAGTATCCAGCCTGTTAACTGAGATGCCAAGCGAACGTTTTGACCGTTACGGCCTATTGCTTGTGCTAAGTTATCAACTTCCACCGCGATATCCATTGTATGAGTATCTTCGTCAACAATAATAGATGCTACATCTGCAGGTGCCATAGCGTTGATAACGAACTGAGCTGGATTATCATCCCAAAGAATGATGTCAATGCGTTCTCCACCTAGTTCTCCAGAAACAGCTTGAACACGAGCACCACGCATGCCAACACACGCACCAATAGGATCAATACGTTTATCATTAGTTTTAACAGCAATTTTTGCACGAGAACCAGGATCACGTGCAGCACCCATTACTTCAATGATTTCTTCGCCAATTTCTGGCACTTCAATGCGGAATAATTCGATCAGCATTTCAGACTTAGAACGAGTCATGAATAACTGGAAACCACGTGCTTCAGGGCGCACAGCATATAGCAAGCCACGCACACGATCACCTGGGCGTAGGTTCTCGCGTGGTAATTGGTCGTCACGTTGGATTGCCGCTTCCGCATTACTGCCTAAATCAACAATAACCACTTCACGACTGACTTTCTTAACGACACCAGTGATCAACTCCCCTTCATTATCCATGAATTGATCAACCACTTGTATGCGCTCAGCTTCGCGGATTTTTTGTACTATAACCTGTTTTGCGGTTTGTGTAGTAATCCGGTCAAATAATACGGACTCAATATCATCTTCTATATAGCTGCCAATTTCCATCGTTTCGTCTTCAAACTGCGCAGCATCAAGCGTGATTTCACGCATTGGTTGAGTAACTTCTAGAACCACTTCCCACCGACGGAAGGTAGCTATTTCGCCTGTTTTACGATCGATGGCTACGCGCACTTCAATTTCAGTTGCGTATTTTTTTTTTGTAGCTGTCGCCAGAGCAATTTCCAACGCTTCAAAAATACGCTCACGTGGTACTGCTTTTTCGTTGGATACCGCTTCTACAACAGACAAGATTTCTTTATTCATGAATTAATGCCTCATTTAAATTTAAAATGAAGGAACCAAGTTAGCCTTGGCTATATTGCTCAGGGCAAACGCTTCTTCGTTACCATCTACATTGATGGTAACGGTCTCACCGTCAACAGAAATAATCAGCCCTGTCCATTTACGGCGGTTTTGAATGGCTATTTTTAGCACAATATTGATTTTATTATCGATAAATCGCTGATAATCAACTGCTTTAAATAACGGTCTGTCCAACCCGGGTGAAGAAACTTCAAGATTATAAGCTATTGTGATGGGATCTTTGATATCCATCACCGCACTGACTTGTCGGCTCACTTCAGTACAGTCTTCTACTGTGATGCCATTCTTATGATCAATAAATACTCGTAGGGTTGAATGTTGTCCTGCACGAACAAATTCGAGCCCAACAAGCTCATAGTTTAATTTTTCAACTGGCGCTTCAAACAATGCCAGAAGCTGTTTTTCTAGTCCGGTCATACAAACCCCAGAAATAAAAAAAGGGCCTAAAGCCCAGTTATCCATCCAAAATAGTCATCTTTAGATAACAAAAAACCCCGAATTACGGGGGTTTAATACAGCTGAACCCTAATGTCATGCTTCTCCATGATTAGCAACTATTTTGGTCTCACTACAAAGTCACCAATAAAGTAGTTGTGGTGTCTGAGCTTACAATGATTAAGCTGTTCTACCTAGTATCCGAGCATTTAATATTATATCTTTGTCTTACATTTTTTTTCAAGTACCGTGGACTTTAACTACGAATTTTATATTGGTACCGAGAGCGGGACTTGAACCCGCATACCTATATAGGCACTACCCCCTCAAGATAGCGTGTCTACCAATTTCACCACCTCGGTAAATTTTTTTGAAGATTATATTACTGAGGAATGTCACTCACTGGAGTTACTAGTTCACTTTGAAGTACATTTAAGTTTTTGTATTCACTGCTGACTTGAGCATTCTTAGTACTCATATTACCGAGTATTAAGCTCAGAACAAAAAAAATCACTGCAAAAGTTGCAGTCATACGAGTCAAAAAATTTCCAGAACCTCCAGAACCAAATACTGTATTTGCAGCTCCAGCCCCAAACGAAGCTCCTATATCTGCGCCTTTGCCTTGTTGAATAAGAACCATACCAATTACACCAAGTGCTGCTAACAGATAAATCACAAGTAAAATTTCGTACATGGGTTCACCTATATTACTAATTATTGAGCTAACTAGTCATATAAATATACTAGTATAGTGTTCATGATTAGTACCCTAAGAATACTAACGAATGCCAGCCAGTTAAACAAAAAAGCATACTAAAATTAGCTTTTTTCATCCCGTTTGCACATCTTATGACCAAACGCATAAACTATTCTCTCACGTTTGAATTAAATCAGCAATTTGCTTTTACTGCATTTGCGATTTCAAGTGCATACATTTTAACTTCATCAGCATCTTCGCCTTCAACCATAACGCGAATTAGTGGTTCTGTGCCTGACTTACGCAAAAGAACACGACCAGTGTTACTTAATTTGGCTTCAACAGCAGCGATAGCTGATATCACTGCATCTGATTTTAAGGGATTATTTTCACCACTAAATTTTACATTTTCAAGGACTTGAGGAAACATATTCATTCCGTTACAGAGCTCCTGCAAACTCAACCCTGTACCAACCATGCTCGCCAATACTTGCAGTGCAGCAACAATAGCATCACCTGTTGTTACCTTATCCAGCAAGATAATATGACCTGAGTTTTCAGCACCAATTTTCCAATTATGTTGGACTAATTTTTCCATTACATAACGGTCACCTACTTTTGCTCTAGTGAATGGAATACTCAGTTTTTTCAATGCTACTTCCATTCCCATGTTGGTCATCAAAGTACCAACAACGCCACCTTTTAATTCACCTCGACGAAGTGATTCACGAGCGATAATGTAAGCAATTTGGTCACCATCTACTTTGTTACCTACATGATCAACCATGATAATCCGGTCACCATCACCATCAAATGCAATACCAAGTCTTGCTTCTTCATCAATCACACGTTTTTGAAGTGATCTGACGTCTGTTGCTCCAACTGCGTCATTAATATTTATACCGTTAGGCTTAACACCCATGGCAATAATATCCGCACCTAGTTCTGAAAAAACCAAAGGTGCAATATGATAAGTAGCACCGTGTGCACAGTCAATAACGATTTTTAAATATTTAAGGCTCATTTTTGAAGGGAAGGTGCCTTTACAGAATTCTATATAGCGTCCTGCAGCATCTACAATGCGTTTGGCCTTGCCTAAATGAGCTGAATCAACACACGTTAGTGGTTTTTCAAGTTCAGCTTCAATAGCCAATTCTATGTGATCGGGTAATTTGGTTCCTTCTGAAGAAAAGAATTTAATGCCATTATCATAATAAGGATTATGTGATGCAGAAATGACAATGCCAGCTTCGGCACGAAATGTTTGCGTTAAATAGGCAATCGCAGGTGTTGGCATTGGTCCCGTAAACGCGGCTTGAAGACCCGCTGCAGATAATCCCGCTTCTAATGCAGATTCTAACATATAGCCAGAAATACGCGTATCTTTGCCAATCAGAACTTTTTTTGTTCCTTGTTGACTAAGTACACGACCAGCAGCCCAACCAAGTTTAAGAATAAAATCTGGTGTGATAGGGAATTGCCCGACTTTACCCCTGACACCGTCTGTACCAAAGAACTTACGTTCTGTCATTTTATTTTCCAAGTGAATTTGCTGCTTCGCATATGCTATTCACCACACGTACTACGTTGACAGTTTCTTTCACATCGTGAGTCCTTATTATCTGGGCACCTTTTAAGGCAGCAATAGTAGCGCAAGTTAAACTTCCACCTAAAATATCTGTAGGTTCTTTATCTAATAAATTAAAAATCATAGATTTACGTGACATACCAACAAGCACGGGTAATCCATAACAATGAAAATTTTCCAATTTTGCAAGTAACTGATAATTATGCATGAGTGTTTTCCCAAATCCAAAACCAGGATCTAGTAGTAATTTACTTCTTTCTATTCCCATTTTTTTGCATATTTCGATTCTTTGTTCAAAAAAAGCATGAATATCTTCAAAAAGATCATTATAGTTTGGATCTAGTTGCATTGAACTAGGTTGTCCTTGCATGTGCATAATACAGATAGGCACATCAGCTACCATAGCAGCTTCCAGCGCGTTAAGATCTTGAAGGGCACGAACATCATTAATTAAATTAGCACCCGCATTGACTGCTTCCGTCATCACTGTAGCCTTACTGGTATCTATAGATATCCAGCAGTCGAATCGCGCACGAATGGCTTCAATGGAAGGAAGAACACGCGCTAGTTCTTCATCCAATGAAATATTTTTTGCAGCAGGGCGCGTCGATTGTCCACCAATATCAAGAATAGAAGCACCTGAAAGGATCATTTTTTCTGCATGCAATAAAGCACGATCGAGACGTTCAAATTTACCACCATCAAAAAAAGAATCAGGCGTGATATTCAAAATTCCCATTACTTTTGGAGAGCTGAGATCTAACGTTAATTTTTTACTGGTCAATATCATCACTGGACTTTATTCAAGGAGATAATTAAATTGTATAAAAAAATTTTTTAAGTAAGGGCTAAGTTTAGTATCGATAAAAATAGTTACGCTTCTGATTGATTATCTTGGTCAAGAGGCTTGGAATCTGAATCAGTTGTAGCATTAACCTCCGTTTCTGCGTCAGGTTTTTTCGGTGTTTTACTAACATTATCTGAATCTGCACCCCAACCTGCAGGCTCTCGTACTAAACGTCGCTCCATCAAATCATTGATTTGTTCAGCATCTATAGTTTCATATTTTATTAGTGCATCTTTCATTGCATGCATAATATCCATATTTTCTTCGATGAGTTTACGTGCACGTACATAGTTCCGGTCAATTAGCTCACGAATTTCACTATCAATAATGCGTGCCGTTTCATCTGAAACATGCTTAGATTTCGCAACAGAACGACCAAGGAATACCTCCCCTTCGTCATCTGCATAAAGCAGTGGACCCAACTTTTCAGAAAATCCCCATTGCGTCACCATTTTACGAGCGATATCCGTAGCACGTTCGATATCATTTGATGCACCCGTAGAAACGTTATCGAAACCATAAATGATCTCTTCAGCTAAGCGGCCACCATACAAGCTTGATATCATCGACTCTAAGTGCAACCGTGACATACGAATGCGATCTTGTTCAGGCAGATACATGGTAACACCTAATGAACGCCCACGTGGAATAATCGACACTTTATAGACAGGATCGTGCTCTGGCACGAGTCGACCCACTACAGCATGACCGGCTTCATGATAAGCAGTCGATTCTTTGGTCTCTTCTGTAAGCACCATTGATTTACGTTCTGCACCCATCATGATTTTATCTTTAGCTAGTTCAAATTCAGCCATAGACACAACTCGTTTATTACCACGAGCAGCAAATAGCGCAGCTTCGTTTACCAAATTTGCTAAGTCAGCACCGGAAAAACCTGGTGTACCACGAGCAATGAGTGATGCTTCAATATCATCACTTAGTGGTACTTTACGCATGTGTACTTTGAGAATCTGTTCACGACCACGGACATCTGGCAGGCCAACAACAACTTGGCGGTCAAAACGACCAGGCCGTAGTAATGCTGGGTCTAGCACATCTGGGCGGTTTGTTGCAGCAATAACGATAATCCCTTCGTTACCTTCGAAACCATCCATCTCGACCAGCATCTGGTTTAGCGTTTGTTCACGTTCGTCATGACCACCACCTAAACCTGCACCACGTTGACGTCCTACGGCGTCAATTTCATCAATGAAAATAATGCAAGGGGATGTTTTCTTTGCTTGTTCAAACATATCGCGGACGCGAGAAGCACCTACACCAACAAACATTTCGACAAAATCAGAACCTGAAATAGTAAAGAACGGCACTTTAGCTTCGCCAGCAATCGCTTTGGCTAATAATGTTTTACCAGTACCTGGAGGACCAACCATTAAAATACCTGTTGGGATTTTACCACCGAGTTTCTGAAAACGGCTAGGATCACGCAAGTAATCTACCAGTTCTTTTACTTCCTCTTTTGCTTCGTCGCAACCAGCGATGTCAGCAAATGTTGTTTTAATTTGCTCTTCGCTTATCATGCGTGCTTTCGATTTACCGAAAGACATTGCACCTTTTCCACCACCACCCTGCATTTGACGCATGAAGAATATCCACACACCAATAAGGAGCAACATTGGGAACCAAGAAATAAATATAGCTGCAAGCATGCTCTCTTCTTCAGGAAGCGCACCATGCACTCTTACGTTATGATTAATTAAGTCATCCAACAGCTTAGGATCTTGCTGTACAGGCATGTAAGAAACATAACTTGTACCATCACGACGCTGCACTTTCAGCTCACGCTTATTGAATTGCACATCCTGTAGTTTATCCTGTCCGATATCCTGGATAAATGTTGTGTAGTCGACTTGACGGCTAGCATTATCTCCTGTTCCAAAACTTTGGAATACTGACATCAGCACAACAGCGATGACCAGCCATAAAATCAAGTTTTTTGCCATGTCACTCAAGGTGTTAGCTCCGCAAAAACTATAATGGTAGTGGTAGAGTACTACAAAGTATAACCTGTAGCCACAATGTAGACTTCGCGTGACCGTGCACGAGAAGCCTTGGGTTTACGAATTTTAGCTGCTTTAAACATTTGACGCACTTCAGTCAAATACTGCTCAAAACCTTTCCCTTGGAAGACTTTAACAATAAATCCGCCATTTGGTGTTAATACTTCTCGACACATTTTCATAGCAAGTTCAGCTAAGTACATAGCGTTTGGTTGATCAGATGCCAAGTTACCGCTCATGTTTGGTGCCATGTCGGACATAACCACATCTACCATATCCGGTTGAATGTAATCCAACAAAGCATTTAAAACTGCTGTTTCTCTCAAATCCCCTTGCAAGAAGCTAACGCCTGGCAATGAGTCCATAGGGAGAATATCACACGCAATAACCTCACCGCTGCTACCCACTTCTGCGGCAGCATATTGTGACCAGCCGCCAGGAACTGCCCCCAAATCAATGACGGTTAACCCAGACTTAAATAATTTATCTTTACCTTGGATTTCATCTAATTTAAAAATAGCACGAGAACGAAAACCTTTTTTTTGAGCTTTTTGAACATACTTATCATTCAAATTTTCTTTCAACCAGCGCCCAGAACTAGCTGAATGTTTTTTTTTGCTCATATTTTACCTAACCCACATTATTACCTTGATTTGATAATGAACTATTAAGTTAAATTTTATTCAATTTGCATAGAGATGACGGTAGAATGCCACGTTTTCAATCCTTATAAAACAATAAATCGAGTCAACATGAATCTAAGCATAAAACAGAAGAAGCATCTAAAAGAGCTGGCTCACGTACTTAAACCTGTCGTTTTGATGGGAGCTAATGGCCTGACAGAAGCTGTGCTTGCTGAGATTGAAATAGCTCTCGACCATCACGAACTGATCAAAGTAAAAGTAATTTCAAAAAATCGCAATACTAAAAACTTGATTGTAGCTGCAATCATTCGTGAAACTAAAGGAAATAAAGTACAGAACATTGGTAAAATACTTGTATTATATCGCCAAAGTACTGAACGTAAAATTGAAGTTTCACGTAGGTAAAAAAGGCCGCTTAGCGGCCTTTTTTACCTTGCGCGGTGCATTGTTTTTTTAATTAAAGTTCAGAAAACAAATCCTAACATAATTGACTATTAGATAACCGTTTTCGGCATCTCTACCCTTGTGAGCTTACTTAATACCTCTAGCATAGCGTAGGTTTCGCTAATCTGAATTGTGTGATTCCTTAGGTTCAATGTCCCTCTGAGAAATTTTTTGATTCGAACCATTGCCGTCTCTGCTAGGAAACATTTATGACAACTATACCTCATTTTTTTGTGCTAATTTGAAGCGTATAACTGCTGGTAACTCACTGCTAAATTGCGCGGGCGACCTCATTTTTAAAAAATTATTTCTCTTTTGATTGAATGAGTTGAACTGCTCGCTTAATACGAACGGTTTCGTGATATTGTTTGGTGTTGTAGGCCCCATCGGCTAATATTACATTGATTTTTGGCGGGTCTATTTGAATAAATTAGGTAACACTTCACCGTCAGTCATATTTGATGCACTTCACGCGTAGCAGCAATCATTTTATGCGTATTTATATCTACCGCTAAATGTCACTTGCGCCAGACTCGTCATTTTCCATCAGTGCCATGCTTTTTTACTTTTCATGCTCTTTTATTATAGACTTTGATCCTCGCAAAATCAATGGCTAAGTGCTGGATGCTTTCTTTATTCTTCATCTTGAACATAACGTTAACCATTCTGGTTCGCTTGCTAATGCGTGCATAGTGAGAGCATGACAATGATAGTTGAACAAATTTGGAAACAGAATAAGTGAATCCTTTCAGACCCCTCAATGGTATTAAGAATACGTATTTAATCATTAGAGCCATTGTAATGACTAAGTCGCTAAAAACCAAGGTATTTCATAATGACTCTGTTTAGTTTGATTCCATAGTTGAACAGCTTTTTCATCAATCAGAATGTTAGTGAGCCACGATTGATTAAAGCTTGATTACACTGTTTTCAGTTTGTTGTTTTATGACGAAGATTCTTCATAAACTTGAATATTTAAGTGATCCTAACTGTTTAGAATGTGGATTAAAAAATTAGTGCCCTGATTTAGGAAATAAAACTGATTATCATAAACGTTCCCTAACCGAGGCATCAATGATGCTAGTTAAAAAACTACTGGTAGGAACATTGAGCTTGAGCGATCCCACAACTCAAATTAGTGAAACTTACGGTATGATAAAAGTGTGAAATAAACTGATAAGATTAGATACGCCTAACACGAAAGCGATTGTCTAAAAGTGAATCATGTTGAAATTTGTTATCTGTACTTGCATTAAAAAAATAAAGCCAATTAAACACGTATTCTCAATACTATTGAGGGGTCTGAAAGGATTCACTTATTCTGTTTCCAAATTTGTTCAACTATCATTGTCATGCCCTCACTATGCACGCATTAGCAAGCGAACCAGAATGGTTAACGTTATGTTCAAGATGAAGAATAAAGGAAGCATCCAGCACTTAGCCATTGATTTTGCGGGGCTCAAAGTCTATAATAAAAGAGCATGAAAAGTAAAAAAAGCATGGCACTGATGGAAAATGACGAGTCTGGCGCAAGTGACACTTAGCGGTAGATATAAATACGCATAAAATGATTGCTGCTGCGCGTGAAGTGCATCAAATATGACTGACGGTGAAGTGTTACCTAATTTATTCAAATAGACCCGCCGAAAATCAATGAAATATCAGCCGATGGGGCCTACAATACCAGACAATATCACGAAACCGTTCGTATTAAGCGAGCAGTTCAACTCATTCAATCAAAAAAGAAACAATTTTTAAAAATGAGGTCACCCGCCCAATTTAGCAGTTAGTTACCAACAGTTATGCAGTGCAAATCAGCATAAAAGTATGAGATATAGTTGTCATAAATGTTCCCTAGCAGAGATGGCCATGTGTTGCGTTAAAAACTTACAAAGAAGAACATTAAGGTTAGAAATCACAGTGCTCAGATTAGCGAAACAAACGGCATAATAAAAGCGTTAAATAAGTGGACAGAACTAGATATGCCTAAAATGAAAGCAATAGTCTAATAGTGAATCATATTGAGATTTTCTCGCTGAACTCAAATGAAGAAACAAAATCCTGGGTTCTACTAAAATCAACAGTTTATTATGTCACTGTACTGAACATTATTTTTCAAGAAGTAACTACTCAAGACACTTGGGCTATAAACTGACATAATCTTGGTCACATTCAAATTTGACTGTTTAAGCTGTATGTACAATGTCAACGATATATTTGAAACCATTCAAGGAGAAGGAACCTTTACTGGCATTCCTGCTATATTTGTACGCTTACAAGGCTGCCCTGTCGGTTGCCCATGGTGCGACACAAAACAAACATGGAACACTTTACCTTCGGACGAAAGAGATTTTAGTACCGTAGTCGCCAAAACTGATTATAGTCAACTGTGGACAAAAGTTGATACGCAAAAAATTTTAGAACATCTGCAAGCAAACTATACTGCTAAGCACGTAGTGATCACTGGCGGAGAGCCTTGTATATTTGATCTGCAACCGCTAATCTACATGCTTGAAGCTGCTGGATATCGCTGCCAAATTGAAACTAGTGGTACCTATCATGTGAGCGTAACTGACAACACATGGGTTACAGTATCACCGAAAATAAATATGCGAGGCAAATTACCTGTCCTTAACACTGTATTAATACGCGCAAATGAGATAAAATATACAGTCGGCACTGTAACTGATATAGAAAAACTTGACAGGTTACTTAAGGGTGTTAATCTGCGACCAGATGCTGAAATAGCATTACAACCTATTAGTCAGAAATCTCGCACTACAGCGCTTTGTATTGAAACATGTATTAAACGTAATTGGCGTTTGTCGATTCAAGTTCATAAATATCTTGACATTACCTAAGCGATAATATAGCGTTACACGCTAAATTTTATTGGGCTAGGAACACTTAAGAAAAGCCTCATTGCTCTCATTTTTTCGTGCGTGTGGCTGGGTATATGTGTTAGGTGAATTAATCCCCCGTATAGATGCAACCCGCAGTGCATGTTTCTTTGATCATGATCTTACTTAAGCAAGGCAGTTCTGGTAGCAATTGTTCCCAAATCCATTTTGCTAGTACTTCGCTTGTTGGATTTTCTAGACCTTTAATATCATTCAGATAATAGTGATCAAGGCGGTCATAGAGAGGTTTGAATGCTATTTTAATTTCGGCGAAGTCAATGATCCAGCCTGTGTAGGGGTTAACCTCACCTGTCACATAAATACGCACGTGGTAAGAATGCCCATGTAATCGACCACACTTATGTCCTTTTGACACATGTGGTAAATGGTGAGCAGCTTCAAACATGAATTCTTTAAACAGTTCAGTATGCATAAATTAGCAGTCCTGTCATAGTGTTGTTCTTTGACTGTGTCAGATGCGTTAATAACGCATCGATGTTAATCCCCTTTTATTTTGTACAATACTACTCAATACTGTCTCTAAGCTCAAACCGAATCATCATTATTCTCAAGACTCAATGTTAATTGCTATATACTGTGTTGTATTCCCTTGCTGATAAAAACGCATTTTTTTAGTTTCAAAAACAATACCTGTATAAAAAAGTAACGCCAGCTGATCAAAATAAATAATGAATTATTATATAGAAAGGCAAACAACAGAATAAGAGCACAAAACATGAATAAATTATTTCATTTAAATATTCAATCAACTTGAAGAAGCAGGCTTAACTACTTTAAACTTATCATTTATTGTAGAAGTTAGGGTTTCTTTCTTCATCCTAACTCAGAGAATAGATTCCAACCTGATTCACTATTAAACAATCGCGGTTACTTTAGGCATATTTAATTCTATCAGTTTATTTAGCGTTTTTATCATGGCGTAGGTTGTGTTAACCTGAGTATTATGATTTCTCAAGCTCAATGTCCCTCCGAAGAGTTCCTTGACTCGAAACATTGACGTTTCTGCTTAGGGAACGTTGATGGTAACTATACTTCGTTTTTCAATGCTTATTTGAACCGTATAGCTGCTGGTAACTGACCGCTACATTACGCGGATAACCTCGTTCTGAACAAGTTGCTCCTGTTATTGGCGGGATGAGTGGAACCACTCGTTTAATACGAACGGCTTCGTAACATTGTCTGGTGTCGTAAGCACCATCGGCTGATATTGTATTGATTTTTTAGCAAATTTCTTTGAGTAAATTAGGCAGCACTTCACCGTCAGTTACATTTGATGCACTTAACTCAGCCGCAATGATTCATGCGTATTTACATCTACCGCTAAATGTAACTGGTGCCAGATTTTACGTTTTCCATAAGTACCATGCTTTTTCACTTTTCATTTGCCTTCACCGCAGGACTTTGAGCCCCGCAGAATCAACGGTTAAGTGCGGAATGGTGCCTTTAATCTTAGTCTTGAACGTGACGTTAACTGTTTTGGCTCGCTTGCTCATGCATGAATAGTGAAAGCATAATAATTTTCTTTGAACAAGTTTGAAAACAGAATTAAAAATATGCATTTAACTATGAAGGCCATCGTAATGGAAAAGTCGCTAAATACAAGAGGTCTACCACGATTACCTTGCTTAATTTGATGTCATAGAATGAATGGCTTATTCATCAAACTCAAATGTTAGTGATCCATGATTGATTAAATTTTGATTACACTGCTTCCAGTCAGTTGTTTTGTGGCGAGGATTTTTTATAGACCTGAATATTTAAGTTAGCCTAACTGTTTAGAGTGTTGATTGAAAATTTAGTTCCATTACTTAGGATATAAAGTAAGTTATTATAAAGGTTTCTTAGCAAAGATAGGAATGGTTCGAGTCAAAAAAACTACTAGGAGGGACATTGGGCCTAAGAGATCACAATGTTCAGATTAGCGAGATCTACGTTATAATAACAGTGTTAAGTGAGCTGATAGAGCTAAGTGTGCCTAAAATGAAAGCGATTATTTAATAATGAATCATGTTGGGATTTGCTATCTGAACTCAAATTAGAAACACAGTCGGTCTGCATGCATAAAATACAATAAAGTGTATATTGGTGTGTAATTATGGCACGGAAAAGCTTGAACTTGAGATCGTGAAAATAGCAAGAACTAAGTACAATTGAAATGCAGCAGAGCTCAATTTTATTACAATGGACCAGCATGATATAAATAAAAACTATTTTTTTAAAAATACCATGGATAAATGAAATGTTTGAAAAAATTGTTGCGGCACCAGACGATCCTATTCTAGGTCTGACTGAAGAATTCAAATCAGACCCTCGAGTCGAAAAAATTAACTTGGGCGTAGGTATTTACAAGGATGAATCTGGGAATACTCCTGTTTTAAAAACCGTAAAAAAAGCAGAAACTATTCTCCTAGCAAAAGAAACCACCAAATCTTACTTAAGTATTTCAGGCACACCCGAGTATGGTCTTGCAGTTCAAAAATTATTATTCGGCAACGAAGCGATGGTGATTGCTGAAAAACGCGTACAGACGGCCCAAGCACCAGGTGGCACCGGAGCTTTGCGTTTGGCTGCTGAATTTATTAAACGACAGCTTGGCGATGTAAAAGTATGGGTCAGTGACCCTACATGGGCGAACCATAATGGCATTTTTGCTGCTGCTGGCCTTAGCGTTGCTGCATACGATTACTACAACACAGAAACCAAAGACATGGATTTCGCTGGAATGCTGGAAGACCTTAAAACGGCAGAAGCTAATGATGTCGTTTTACTACATGGTTGTTGCCACAACCCAACGGGTATTGATCTTGATACTGCGCAATGGCAACAACTTGCAGTGCTTTGTAATAATAAAAATTTACTGCCAATGTTTGATTTTGCATACCAAGGATTCGCATTTGGCGTAGAAGAAGATGCAGCTGGTTTACGTATTTTTACTGATTCTTGTGCTGAACTATTAGTTGCGAGTTCATTTTCTAAAAACTTCAGTTTATACAATGAACGTGTTGGTGCATTTACTATTGTAGGTAAAACCGCAGAAAACACAGCTACTGCATTCAGTCAAATAAAAAACATCGCGCGCGTCATTTACTCTAACCCACCAGCACATGGCGCAGCCATAGTAACGCTGATTCTAAATAATACCAATCTACGCGCAGAATGGGAGCAAGAAGTGACTAATATGCGTGTTCGTATTCAAGAGATGCGCAAACAGTTCGTTGCGACTCTTACTGAAGAAGGTGTGGACGGTAATTTTAACTTTATTCAACGCCAAAATGGCATGTTTTCTTTTTCTGGTTTAAACCGAAAACAAGTTGGGCGTTTGAAAGATGAATTTAGCGTATATATTGTTAGTTCTGGTCGTATCAGCATTGCTGGCATGATGCGCTCAAACATTGGGACATTGTGTAAAGCAATTGCAGCAGTATCAAAATAAATTATCGTTGTACTGTTTTCGATAAAAAATACGTAGCGCAATAAAAGAGACTTAATTCCCTAGTTCAAAGAACTAAAGCACCAATCTAGGATTTTAAAAGCTAAGTGCATAAACCTTAATATTTAAGTGAATCGAGCTGTTTAGAGCGTAAATTTATAGCTTAGTTTTTTAATTTAGGAACAAGGCTAGTTTCAAAGAAAAGAAAAATGCAGAAATGCATATTGTACATTTACTACTACAAGAAAAGTTCAAGTTTAACGACGAATAGTAGAGTTATTATTGGTGTATTAGGCGTATTTTTACAAAAGACATGCGGAGACTAAAAAAAGCTGCTCCGCAGTGGCCTATACAAAGACAATCTAATGTAAAAACATTATTTTAAAAGTTTGCGCTATGGGGTACGCGGGGAAATGGAATTACATCACGGATGTTACCCATTCCTGTCACGTAAGACACTAAGCGTTCAAAACCTAGACCAAAACCAGCATGTGGAACAGTGCCATAACGACGTAGGTCGCGGTACCAGCTCATGTTCTCTGGATTGATGTTCATTGAACGCATACGAGCGTCAAGTACGACTAAACGTTCTTCACGTTGTGCGCCACCGATGATTTCGCCAATGTCAGGAGCTAGAATGTCCATCGCTGCAACTGTTTTGCCATCGTCATTCATACGCATATAGAACGCTTTGATGTCTTTCGGGTAGTTTTTCACAACTACAGGTGCTTCGAAGTATTTCTCTGCAAGATAGCGTTCGTGTTCTGATGCTAAGTCGATACCCCACTCAACAGGGTGCTCAAATATTTGGCCAGATTTGAGTAAGATATTAATTGCATCTGTGTAGTCAACTTGAGCAAAGTTAGAAGTGACGAAATTTTCTAGGCGCGTGATTGTTCTTTTGTCAATGCGTTGTGCGAAAAATTCAAGGTCATCATGACGCTCTGCAAGTACAGCTTTAAACACATATTTCAGCATGTCTTCTGCCAGTATTGCTACATAATCTAAATCAGCGAAAGCCACTTCAGGCTCGACCATCCAAAATTCCGCTAGGTGACGTCTAGTGTTTGAGTTTTCAGCGCGGAACGTTGGGCCGAAGATGTAAACCTTGCTCAGTGCACAAGCGTACGCTTCTGCATTCAACTGACCAGATACAGTAAGGAAAGTCTCTTGACCGAAAAAATCTTCATTGAAATCAACGGTTCCTTTGTCAGTGCGTGGTAAGTTTTCTAAGTCAAGAGTTGATACACGGAACATTTCACCAGCGCCTTCTGCATCTGAGGATGTGATCAGCGGAGCAGAGACCCAGAAGTAACCTTTTTCGTGATAAAAACGATGAATAGCTTGGGCCAAACAGTTACGAACACGTGCAACCGCACCAATCACATTAGTACGTGGACGCAGGTGAGCAACTTCACGCAAGTATTCGATAGAGTGGCGCGTTTTTGCCATGGGGTACGTATCGGCATCTTCAACCCAACCAACTATGTTGACATGCGTTGCATGCAGTTCAAATACTTGGCCTTGACCTGAGCTTTCTTGAACTTTACCAGTGACTTCTACAGAGCACCCTGTGGTTAGACGTAAAATTTTTTTTTGATAATTATTTAAACTATTGGGAACAACTGCTTGAATAGGGTCAAAACAAGAACCGTCATAAATGGCAAGAAAAGAAATACCGGCTTTGGAATCACGACGTGTACGGATCCAACCACGAACAGTGACTTCAGAGCCAATTTTCGTTTTGCCGTGCAGTACGTCTGCTACAGGCATGTAGTTCATAATGTGTGTTTCACTCCGTTGAGAATAACGCGATGATGACATTCATCAAGCGAAATAATTTTTATCTGAACTCGTGAGTGTACCTGTATTATGATACGCTTCAAGCGTTGTAACAAGATGTGTGTTTAAATCACCTGCTCTGCTATTAGATACAGCTTTGTTTTCTCAATCAGCGAACTAAATTATTAATTTACGCTCTAAACAGCTAGGTTCGCTTAAGCATTTAGGTCTCTGAGCAAGCTTTACTAAAAAACAACTGACTGGAATCAAACTAATTAGGATAATCATGGAAGACCTTGTGTATTGAACGACTTAGCCATTATGACGGCCTTCATAGTTAAATGCGTATTTTCAATGTCATTGTTATGCCCTCATTATTCACGCATTAGCAAACGAACTAAAACAGTTAACGTCACATTCAAGACGAAAAGTAAAGGAACCATCCATCACTTATCATTGTGGATACGAGGGCTAAGAGTCTATGATGACGGCGAATAGCAAGTAAAAAAAGTATGACACTGATGGAAAATGACTAGTTTGACTAAGTTACATTTAGTCTAGATATAAATACGCGTGCAATTATTGTTGCTGAGTTAAGTATATCAAATGTGACTGACGGTGAAGTGTTAGCTGATGTACTCAAACAGACCTGCCGAAAAATTAAGGAAATACCAGGCGAGAGTACTTACAATCTCGTTTGTATTAAACGAGCATTTCTACTCATTTTTTCAAAAAAAGGAGCAACTTTTGGGGAACGAGGTCATCTGCGTAATGTAACGGTTAGTTACTAGAAGCTATGTGGTTTTAATCAGCGAAGTATAGTTACCATAAACGTTCTCTATTAGAGACAGGAATGTTTCCAGTCGAAAGACTGCGGGAGGGACATAGAACCTAAAGGATCACAATGCTAAGATTAGCGAAACCTATGCCACGGTAAAAAGCATTAAATAAGCTGACCTAGCTAAGTAGACCTAAAAGGAAAACGATGGTATAATAGCAAATTATGTCAGGATGTGTTATCTGACCTCACATTAGGAAGCAAAGACGCAGAAATATTAAAATTTAATCATTGTGGCTGATATTTACCGTATTTGGTTGATAAAGAAGCAAACGAACAAAAACGTTATAATTAATGCGTGACACCTTCAAAAATTTATGTAAAATGCCACACGTACCCAAAAGGAAGGTAACTTCCATATGAGTGTATAGTCTATTTAATTTTTTTGACGTTAGAAGTCTGATAATAAAGGCGTGTTGGCAGAATGGCTATGCAACGGATTGCAAATCCGTGTACCTCGGTTCGACTCCGTGACGCGCCTCCATATGTGATATTATCTTAGCCAGTAGAGCTAAATTTTACCAAAATTGAGGTTACGAATTTGAACCTTATGTGCTGCTTTTTTTAGCAGACAATCGATATAAAACAGTTAACATCATACTAAAATGATGCAATACGAACGCGGGATGGAGCAGTCTGGTAGCTCGTCGGGCTCATAACCCGAAGGTCGTTGGTTCAAATCCGGCTCCCGCAACCATATTTTATTATTCAGTTAATGCTGGATAATATGCGACACTAGCTCAGCTGGTAGAGCGCAACCTTGCCAAGGTTGAGGTCACGAGTTCGAATCTCGTGTGTCGCTCCAAATTGTAATTCTATTTATATGAGGTATGTCAAGATGCATACTTCGATAATGAGCTATCGCCTTAATATAATTCCGTATGCCCTGGTGGTGAAATTGGTAGACACAAGGGACTTAAAATCCCTCGACGTTCGCGTCGTGTCGGTTCAAGTCCGGCTCGGGGCACCATCATATGAAATGAAAATAATTATCTTTAAATATAATACGGATTTGAATCTTAATAGCATATTTATTGTAATATTCTGGCTAACATTTAAAGTACTTAATTTTTTATTTTAAAGATTTTTAGAGGTCTATTATTTGTAGTTAAACCTGAACTCCGTATAAACAATAGACACAATGTTAAAAATATGATTTGATAGTTTTCAAAAACTATTAACTACACAAACACTTGAAGATGTTAAAAGAATAGTTTTATTTTTTAATTTGAGCTGTAGATAGTAAATCGCAACATAATTTACTATGAAATAATTATTTTTGATTTAGACACACCTAGGCCTATTAATTTATTTAACGTTTTTATTATGGCGTAAGTTTCGCTAATCTTAGCACTGTAATTTTTGAAGTTCTCAATGTCCCTCCACGTAATTTTTTGATCCAAAACATTGTCATATTTGCCAGAGAACGTTTATGGTGGGCGGCTTTATTTCCTAAATAAGGGAACTAAATGTTCAATCAACATTCTAAACAGTTAAGCCCATTTAAATATGCAAGTCTATGAGCAATCTTAGTTGCAAAATAACCAACTGGAAGTAATATGATCACGCTTTAATCAACCGTGACTCACTAACATTCTGAACGGATAAAGAAGCTATTCAGCTATAGAATCAAATTAAGCAGAGTAATCATGGTAAACTTCGTTTGTTTAGCGACTTTAACCATTGATTCTACGGGGTTCAAAGTCTCCGTGAAAGCGAATGACAAGTAAAAAAGCATGATACTGATAGAAAACGACTAGTCTGATGTGAGTTACATTTAGTGGTAGATATAAATGCGCATGAAATGATTGCCATTGAATTAAATACATCAAATGTGACTGACGGTGAAGTTGCTGCCTAACTTGCTTAAATAGACCCGCTGAAAAAATCAATGAAGCATCAGCTGATGGTACTTACAACACCAAACAATGTTACTAAACCGTTCGCATTAAATGAGCGGTTTCATTTAGACTAGTAATTTAGTGGTCAATTACCAGAAGTTATACGGTTCCAATCAGCATAAAAACCTAGGTACAATTACCATAAATGTTCTCTATTAGAGAACGGTAATGTTTCGGTTAAAAATTTTTCGGAAAAACATTGAGGTTAAGAGATCATTATTTTCAAATTAGCGAAGCTTCCAGCATGATAGAAACGTTAAATCATCTTACCGGGTTAGGCGTGTCTAACACGAAAGCGATTGTTTAATCATTAATTATGTTGAGCTTTGCTATTTGAACTCAAAAGAGAAAATAAAATTTCTATTTTATGCTTTTAAACTGTACTTGTGTGCTGATCCAAACAGATGTAATATCAAAAGTAACCATAACTATAACTTCATAAAAACGAATATATCAATACTTAGTATTGAAATATTACCAGTAATTAGTGCTCACGAGTTGCTAGGAAAATTACATCAGAATGGCGTTTCTCCGTCAAGTGAAGATTAACCATGGTTGGTGCAATATAGGTAAGGTTATTCCCACCATCCATCGCTAAATTAGTTTGATTTTTGCGTTGAAAATCATTCAGCTTTTTACTATTAGAACATTTGATCCAACGCGCTGCAGCAATTTTAATAGGCTCATAAAGAGTTTCTACATTGTACTCAGATTTAAGCCTCGCTACAACTACGTCAAACTGCAGTATACCAATAGCACCAATAATCAGATCGTTAGAGATAAGAGGACGGAATACTTGCACAGCACCTTCTTCAGATAACTGAACAAGCCCTTTCAATAATTGTTTTTGCTTCAACGGATCCCGTAAATGAATGCGACGGAACAATTCTGGTGCAAAATTCGGGATACCTAAAAATTTAAAATTTTCACTTTGAGTGAAGGTATCACCAATTTGGATAGTTCCGTGATTATGTAAACCAATGATATCACCTGGAAACGCTTCTTCCGCACGCGAACGATCACCAGCCATGAAAGTAACCGCATCTGAGATTGAAACTAGCTTACCAGTACGAACATGCTTCATTTTCATGCCTCGGTTGTATTTGCCTGACACAATACGCATAAATGCAATGCGGTCACGATGTTTAGGATCCATGTTTGCTTGAATCTTAAAAACGAAACCACTGAACTTTTCTTCATTTGATTCAATCAAGCGTTCATGTGCTTGACGAGCTAATGGTTGAGGCGCCCAATCGGTCAATCCATCTAGCATATGGTCAACACCAAAATTACCTAATGCTGTGCCAAAAAAAACTGGTGTCAGCTCACCTTTTAGAAACAGTTTTTGATTAAATTTATGAGATATACCAATAACTAACTCTAACTCTTCACGCAGTTGAAGTGCTAAATTTTCACCCACTACGACATTAAGTTTTGGGTTGTTCAGGCCTTTAATAACACGTTTTTTTTGTATAATGCGCCCTTGTCCTGATTGATACAAAAGCGTTTCATCACGGTGAATGTAATAAACGCCCTTAAACTCTTTACCACAACCAATAGGCCAAGATATCGGTGCACATGCAATTCTCAGCTCACTTTCAACTTCATCTAGTAATTCCATGGGGTCACGAGTTTCGCGGTCCAATTTATTCATAAAGGTAACGATTGGCGTATTACGCAAGCGCGTAATTTCCATCAATTTACACGTACGCTCTTCAACACCTTTCGCAGCATCGATAACCATCAAACATGAATCGACTGCGGTCAGTGTTCGATAGGTATCTTCAGAGAAGTCCTCGTGTCCAGGTGTATCAAGTAAATTAATTAAGCAGTCTTTATAAGGAAACTGCATGACAGAAGTAGTGACGGAAATTCCACGTTCTTTTTCTATTTCCATCCAGTCAGACTTTGCGTACTGGCTAGAACCACGACCTTTCACTGTACCTGCTTTTTGAATCGCGTTTCCGAACAATAAAACTTTTTCAGTGATCGTTGTTTTACCTGCATCTGGGTGTGATATGATAGCAAAAGTTCTGCGTCTTTTAATTTGTTGAATAAAATATGAATTCATCAAGCTTATGCCTTATTTATGTAGACCCCTGTATGGTTTTTGTTTTTTAGTTCTAGTGCAGATAGCAAGTTCCAACATAATGAACTATTAGACGATCATTTTCGTTTTAGGTATTTCAAGGCTGTCAGCCTCTTTGACATTTTTATACTTGCATAGATTTAACTAATCTGGGTATTATAATCCCTTAGACTCCATGTATCTTAGAACAGTTTTTTGACTCGGAACATTGCTACCTTTAATAAAAAATTTTTATGGTCAGCATACCTGATTGCCGATATTAGTTTGAACCGTATAGTTTCTGGTGACTCACTGCTAAATTGTACGGATGACCTCGTTTCCAACAAGCTGCACTCTTCCTTGGTGGGGGGGGAGCGTAGCATTACCATGTAATACGAACGGATTTGTAATATTATTTAGTGTCGTAAGGCATCATTGCTTGAGATCTTATCAATTTTTCAGCTGGTCTGTTTGAATAAATTAGGCGACTCTCCATCATCAACCATATTCGATGAACTTAATTCAGCAGAAATAATTTTATGTGTATTTATATCCATCCCAAATGTAACTTGCATCAAACTTAGCGTTTACTATCAGTGCCATGCTTTTTTATTTTCCATTCGTCCGCATAGTAGACTTTTAGTCCCGTAGCATCAATAGCTAAATGTTGGATGGTTCTTTTATCCTTCGTCTTGACTGTGACGTTAACCGATTTGGCTCGCTTGCTAATGCATGAATAGTAGGGTATGGCCATGGCGGTTGAGCTGGTTTAAAAACAAAATTAATGAATCCTTGTAGACTTCTAGAGAGTATTGAAAATGCGCGTTTAACCATGAGGATCGTCGTAATGGATAGGTGGCTTTGTTTCTTAAATTAGGAAATTAAATTATTAATCTCTACTTTAAACAGCTAGGTTTACTGAAATATTTAGGTCTACGAATAAGCTTCGCTATAAAATAACTAATTGGGAGCAGTATAATCAAGTTTTACTCAACAGTGGTGCGCTAATATTTTGGGTTGGTGAAGAAATTATTCCGTTATGGAATCAAACTAAACAGAGTAATTATGGGAGACCTCGTTTATTTAGCGAGTTAGCCATCACGATGGCCCTCATGGTTAAACGCGCATTTTCAATACTATCTAGAAGTCTACAAGGATTCATTAATTCTGTTTTTAAACCGGCTCAACCACCGTGGCCATGCCCTACTGTTCATGCATTAGCAAGCGAGCTAAATCGGCTAACGTCACGGTCAAGAAGAAGAATAAAGGAGCCATTTAATGTTTAACCATGGATGCTACGGGACTCACAGTCTATGGTGGAGGCGAATGAAAGTAAAATGACATAGTACTGATAAAAAAGGGTGAGTTTGGCATAAGTCACATTTAGCGGTAGCTATAAATACGCATGAAATAATTGCGACTGAATTAAGTTTATTAAATGTGACTGTCGGTAAAGTACTACCTAATGTGTTCAAACAGACCTGGTGCAGAATTAATGAGATATAAGGCGATGGTGCTTACGACACCAGGTAATGTTACTAAATCGTTCGTATGAAACGGTTGGTGCTACGCCCCCCACCAAAAAAGAGTGCAAATTGTTGGGAAAGAGATCATTTGCATAACTTAGCAAACTGTTACCAGAGTTATACTGTTCAAATTAGCATTGAAAAATAAAGTATGGTTACTATAAACGCTTTCTATCAGAGAAGGCAATGTTTCAAGTTAAAAAACTCCTGGGAGAGACATTGGGCTTAAGAGATCATAATACTCAGATTAGCGAAACCTACGCCATGATAAAAACGTCAAATAAGTTAACAGGGCTACATATGCTTAGAATAAAAACGATGGTCTAAGAGTGAATTATGTTGAAATTTGCTATCTGAACCCGAAGTAAACAATAAAGTTATTTCGGCTATAAAACAAAAAAGCCAACCTATGTAGGCTGGCTTTTTTGTTTTATAGCCGAAATAACTTACATTATTTGAACGTCAAAGTTAACTTCTGGGTTTACATCCGTATCGTAATCAACACTGTCGATACCAAAACCAAATAATTTCAAAAATTCCGCTTTATACTCAGCATAGTCAGTCAGCTCTTTTAGGTTTTCTGAAGTAATCTGAGGCCATAACTCGCAGCAATATTTTTGAATATCTTTGCGCAGTTCCCAATCATCTAGACGCAAACGATTTTTATTATCTACAGATGGTGCGGCACCGTCCTCACGGTAAAGACTGTGACTAAACATACGATAGATTTGTTCAATGCAGTTTTCATGAACACCCTCTTCCCGCATTTTTTTGAATACCATTGAAATGTATAACGGCATCACAGGAATTGCGGAGCTTGCTTGAGTTACAACACTCTTCAATACGGCAACATTTGCTGTGCCTCCTGTCGCTGACAGCTTTTTGTTAAGCACTCTTGCTGCACGTTCTAAATCCATTTTTGCACAGCCCAATACGCCATTCCAATAGATCGGCCACGTCAATTCAGTACCGATATAGCTATACGCGACGGTTTTGCAACCATCAGCAAGAACGCCAACATCAGCTAGAGATTGCATCCAAAGCTCCCAGTCTTGCCCTCCCATAACAGTGACTGCGTTTTGGATTTCTTGCTCGTTTGCAGGCTCAATGTGTACTTCAATAATTTTATCTTGGTTGGTATCGACTGATGTTGAAGAGTAAGCATTTCCAATAGGTTTTATACAAGAACGAATAACTTCACCAGTTTTTGGTAATTTACGTACTGGAGATGCCAGAGAGTAAATTACCATATTTACTTGCCCTAAGTCCTCTTTAATAAGAGAAATAACTTTACGCTTTGCTTCATCGGAGAAAGCATCACCATTCAGATTTTTGCTGTAAAGACCTTCTCTTTTAGCCAATTTATCGAATGCTGCTGTATTATACCAACCAGCAGTACCTGGCTTTTTTTCTGTGCCTGGCTTTTCAAAAAAGACACCGATAGTAGCAGCCCCACCGCCAAACGCTGCCGTAATGCGTGATGACATGCCGTAGCCACTTGATGAACCAATGATTAGTACATTTTTAGGTGCATTTGTTATAGCACTTTGTGATTGAGTAAATGTAATTTGTTCTTTGATGTTAGCTTCACAACCTTCTGGGTGTGTCGTCGTACAGATAAATCCTCTAATTTTAGGTTGAATAACCATATTTAATATTCCTTACAGTTTAACTTAGGATAATTGCTTTCATTTTAGGCATACTTAGCACTATCAGCTGATTTAACACTTTTACCATGGCATAGGTTTCGCTAATCTGAGTATGTGATCTCTTAAGTCCAATGCTCCTCCCAGTAGTTTTTTGACTCGAAACATTGCCTTCTTTGATAGAAAGCATTTATAGTAATCATACTTTGTTTTTCAATGCTGATTGGAACCGTATAACTTAGAGTAGCTGACCGTTAAATTACGCGGATGAGATTGTTTTTAAAAAATTTCTCCCTTTCGTGGTGGGATGAATGGAACCGCTCGTTTAATACAAACGGTCCTATAACATTGTTTAGTCTCGTAAGCAACCATCGCCTGAGATCAAATTAATTTTTAAGCGGCTTTGTTTGAGTAAGTTAGGTTGTCTTTCACCGTTAGCCACATTTAATGCACTCAACTCAGCGGTAGTTATTGCATGCATGTGTATTTATATTTATTGCTATATGGAATTCGTGGCAGGCTAGTAGTTTCTTATTAGTGTCATGTTTTTTTATTTTCTCTTTTCCTTCACCGTAGATTTTTAGCCCTGTAGCAGCAATGGCTAAATGCTGGATAACTCCTTTAATCTTCGTTTTGAACGCGACGTTAACTGTTTTGGTTCGCTTGCTAATGCATGAATAGTGAGGGCATGAAAATGGAAGTTGAGCAAGTTTAAAAATAGAGTTAATGAAGCCTTGCAGACTTTTCAATAGTATTGAAAATACGCATTTAACCACGAGGGCCATTATAATAGTTAAGTGATTAAATAAACGAAGTCTTCCATGATTACCCTGCTTAGTTTTATTCCATAGCTGAATGGTTCTTTCATGAATTCAGAATTTTAGTGAGCCCCGGTTGATTAAAACTTAATTATATTGCTTCCAGTGAGTTGCTTTGTAGCTAAGCTGGTTCATAGATTTAAATATTTAAGTTAATCTAACTGTTTAGAGTGTTGATTAAAAATTTAGTTATCTAATTGAGAAAATAAAGTCGGTTACATAAATGTTTTTTGGCAGAGATAGCAATGTTCCAAGTCAAAAAAACATTGGGAAGAACATTGAGCCTAAGGGATCATACAGTTCAGATAAGCGAAATCTACGCTATCATAATAGCGTTAAATAAGCTGGCAGGACTAGGTATGGCTAAAATAAAAGTGATTGTTTAATAGTTAATCATATTGAGGTTGCTATCTAAATAAGCATTAGGAAACAAAGTCTAATGCATGGCCGGTATGCTTTATTTATTGGTACAAATACATAGTAAACAGAAGGTCGACTAGTACTTTCTGTTTAGTCTCTGCAAGTAGAATTTCATTAACTTTTTCCAAGCAATTTTTACGGATTGCTTCACGTCCTGATAAGGACTTTACTCGTACTTCACTTTCCTGACCCAACGCTTTAATAATGGTATCTCGTATTAATGGTTGGTGATATTCCAACATATGGATCAACATGATGTCATCGACTATTAAGTCAACACGTATATTGATGAATCCAAGTTTATGCCCTTCAGTGATAAAATTAGTGGTGATGTCAGGTTCAAGTGTGAAGTAGTTAAATTTTGGTGTATTTTCTTTTTCTTTCGCCATAGATATAGATGATATTAATATTGTAATGAACAGAGTGTGTAAAAAAATTAAATATTTTTTCATGCTTTTTGCCAAATCTCGGATGTAATGAGTTTTCTGTAGTAGGTTAGCTGTGCGTGACAATAATCAGCTATATGCAATAGGGCCATGTATTCAATAATTAACAGTGATTGAAAGGTAATACTCATGTTCAATGAAGGTACGAATGACTTTATCATGCATTTTCTTTAATTTTAAAGCGAGTGCGGTGGGTCAAATTCTTCCTTTTAATACGGTTACGTATAGAGTTTGTCAACAGTGTGTCTATTCTTGGGAAGTGTATCGTATACAAGTGTTATTTCCTAATTTGAGTTCAGATAAGCTTGATTTTCTAAATCAGAGAACTAGATTATCAATCTACGCGCTAAACAGCGATATTTACTTAAATACTCGAGTCTATGAACAAACTACTTTATAAAATAACGAACTGGAAGCAGTATAATCAAGTTTTAATCAATCGGGGCTCACTAACATTTTGAATTTATGAAAAAGTTATGCAGCTATGGAACCTAGCTGAGCAGAGTAATAATGGAAGACTTCGTTTATTTAGTGACTTAGGGGTTACGACGATTTTCATGATTAAACACATATTTTCAATGCTATTGAGAGGTCTGCAAGGATTTATTAATTCTGTTTTCAAACTTGTTCAACTGACATTATCATGCAATAATAAGTGAGTCAAAATGGTTAACATTAAGTTCAAGACGAAGACTAAAAGAACCATTCTGCCCTCAGTCATTAATGCTACGGAGCTTCAAGTCTGCGATGAAGGCGAGTGAGAAGTCAAAAAAGCATGGCACTGATGGGAACCGGCTAGAATTTGACGCAAATTATATGTAGTGATAGGTATAAATACGCATGAAATCATTGTTGTTGAATTGAATGCATCAAAGGTTGCTGATGGTGGAGTACTCCCTAACTTGCTCAAGCAGACCCAGCTGAAAATCAATGAAATATTATTTTATAGTTCGTACGGCATCAGATAATGTTACGAAACTGTTCATATTAAACGAGCGATTCTACACGCCCCACTAAGAAAAGAAGCAACTTTCAGGGAATGAGGTCATCTATATAATTTAGTTGTCAGTTCCCAGCAGTTGTACAGTTCAAATCTACAATGGAAAACGGAGTGTGGTTACCATAAACCTTTTTAGCAAAAATGGTCATATTTTAGTCAAAAATTACTCGGAAGAATATTGAGCCTAAGAGATTATAATGCTTAGATCAGCGAAACCTATACTGTGATGAAAGCGTTAAATCAGCTAACAGTGCTAGGTATGCTTAAAACAAAAGCGACTGTCCAAGAATGAATCATGTTGGGATTTGCTATCTGAAGTCGAATTAGGAAACTAAGCTCCTTGAACGTAACGTTCACCGTATTTGTTCGTTTCCTAATTCATGAATAATGAGGTATAATAACAGTAGTTGAATCAGTTTAAAAATAAAAGTAGTAGATTATAGTAGACCTATGAATGGCATTGAAAACACACATTTGACTATGCAAACATAATGGCTAAGTTGCTAAAAAATAAAGTTTTTTATGATCACTTGGCTTTATTTGATTCCATAGTTAAATGGCTTTTTCATCAATCCAAAAAATTAGTTAGTTACTATTAATTAAAACTTGATTATACCGTTCCCAATTAGTTGTTTTTCAGCGAAATTTATTCATAAACCTGCATATTTAAGTGCACCTAGCTGTTTAAAACATAGATTACTAATTAAGTCACCTGGTTTAGAAAACAGAGCCCTAGATTGTGTATTAAAGAGTGTTATGTTTCTAGCAATATATTGGTTAGGCGCGTTTGCATCCGTTACAAAAACAAAAGGAATAGATCTTTGCTTTTTGATGCTCGCTGTTCTTTTCTTACGTTAACAATAATTGGATTATCTACGATCAAACTCCAAACGTTGTGCGAAACGTTGTTCACAGTGTTCTCCGTTTTCAAATGCAACATTTCCATTTAACACGGTCATGTTAATTGACGTGCTGAACGTGTATCCTTCAAATGGTGACCATGCACATTTGTAAAAAATATTGTTTTTCATCACTGTTTCTGTGCTTTGTAAGTCAATCAGTACCAGGTCAGCCCAAAAGCCTTCACGAATGAAGCCCCGGTCTTTTACTTGATAGCGCACAGCAGGAGCATGACATGCTTTTTGAATTACAAGTTCCAGGCTAAAGATGCCGCGATGGTAAAATTCAAACGCTGATAGCAATGCATGTTGTACAAGTGGCAGACCAGATGGAACATTAAAATATGTGGTTTGTTTTTCATTCCACGTATGCGGTGCGTGATCAGTTGCAATAATATCAATTATACCGTCTTTCACCGCTCGGATCAGTGCTCTCTGGTCGTCTTCTTCTTTCACTGCAGGGTTACACTTGATTTGGCTGCCAAGGCGTTCGTAATCGTTGCGATTAAAAAATAGATGATGTATACATACTTCTGTGGTGATTTGCTTGTTTACCAATTCTTCCAGCGTTTTAGCTGGTTCAAACTGATAAAGTTCGTCTGCAGTGGTTAGGTGAAGAACATGTAGGTTAGTACCGTATTCTTTGGCTAGCTCTACTGCCAGTTGTGATGACTTTAAGCATGCTTCTGAAGAACGAATACGTGCGTGTTCATGCATTGGTATGTTTTCGCCGTATTTATTGCGGTAGATTTCTTCAAGCTGCGCAATCATTGGTGTGTCTTCACAATGGGTTGCGATTAGCACTGGGCAATCAGCGAAAATTTTTGCCAAAGTTTTTTCGCTATCAACGAGCATGTTACCCGTTGATGCACCCATGAATATTTTTACACCACATGCTTGGTTTGGATCTAGCTTGCGTATTTCGTGAATGTTGTCATTGGTTGCACCTAGGTAGAAAGCGTAGTTCGCAAAACTTTTATCTAACGCGCGGGCATATTTTTCTTCAAGTGCTTGAAGGGTTGTCGTTTGCGGGTTGACATTTGGCATTTCCATATAAGTGGTAATGCCACCAGCGATAGCTGCTTTTGATTCTGTTTTAATCTCACCTTTATGGGTGAGTCCTGGTTCTCGAAAGTGTACTTGGTCGTCTATCATACCTGGAATAAGGTGTTTACCGGTAGCATCAATAACGCGGCAATCTGTTGGTGCCTTAATATCGTTTGCAATCTTAGTAATGCGGCCATTTTCAACAAGCAAGTCAGATTCGAAGATTTGATTTTCATTGACGATCGTCGCATTTTTAAACAATAAAATGATCATTGGGGTCCTTTACTAGTGCTAGTTGTAGTTTGATTCCCAGTAATTCCAAGATAACTTGTGATATTCAAGAAAACACCTTAAAGTGATTGGTAACATTTTAACGCAAATGATTTCATTCATCAGCATGCATAAACTTTATTTCTTAATGCAAGTTCAGATAGTAAGTCATCAACCTGATGAACTATTAGACAAGCGCTTTCATTTTGGCATACTTAGTCCTGTCAGCTTATTGAACTATTTTATCATGACGCAGATTCCACTAATCTGAGCATGGTGAGCCCTTCAGTTCAATGTCCCTCCAAGTCGTTTTTTAATTTAAAATATTGTCATTTTTAATAGGGAGTGTTTATAATAATCATACTTCATTTTCCAATACTGATTTGAACCATATAACTGTCGGTAACTGGCCATTCAATTACATGGTTAACTTTGGTTTCAAAAATTATATTTTTTTGATGGGAGGAGTGGAACCTCTCGTTTAATACGAATGTTTTTGTAACATTGTCTGGTATCATAAGCACCATCGCCTGATATTTCATTGATTTTTAGGTGGGTCTATTTGAGTAAATTAGGTAGCACTTCACCGTCAATCATATGTAATTCATCGAACATAACAGTAATGGTTTCATGCATATTTATATCTACCACTAAATGTAACTTATGCTAAACTCGTTACTCTCTTTCACCATTGCTTTGCAGGCCCGTATAATCAATGGCTAAGTCCTGTGCATTCCTTTATTCGTTCACTTTGAACGTGACGTTAACTGTTTTAACTCGCTTGCTCATGCATGAATAATGAGGGTATGATAATGGCATTGAAAATATGCATCTAACTATGAGGGCCGTCGTGATGGCTAAGTCGTTAAATAAACAGGGTCTCCCATGATTACTCTGCTCAGTTTGATTTCATAGCTGAATAGCTGCTTTATTAATCCAGAATATTAGTTAGCTGCGATTGATTAAAGTTTGGTTGTACTGCTTTCAGTTAGTTGCTTTGCAGCTAAATTATTCATAGATCTGAATATTTTAGTGAGTCTAACTGTTTAAAGTTTCAATTAAAAATTTAGTTCCCTAATTTAAAAAATAAAGCAGGTTACCATAAACCTCTCATAGTAGAGACTGTAGTAGTTCGAGTCAAAAAACTACTAATATGCACATTGAGTCTAAGAAATCACATAACTCAGGTTCGTGAAACCAACGTCATGATAAAAGCATTACATAAGCTAGCAAAGTTATGTATGCTTAATATGAAAGCGATTGTTTAATCGTGAATTATGTAGGGTTATGCTATCTGAAGTCGAATTAAAAAACCAAGTCTCTAATGTAAAGTAAAAAGCATGGTACTAATCAAAAATGGCGAGGCTGGTACAAGTGACATTTAGTAATAGATATAAATATGTATGAAATCATTGCTGCTAAGTTAAGTGCATCAAATGTGACTGATGGTTATATACTACCTAATTTACTTAAACAGACTCTCTGAAAAATCAATAATATATCAAGTGATAGAGCTTATCATCCCCAGACAATGTTACGAAATTGTTTGTATTAAATGAGAGGTTTCACTCATTCTACCAAAAAAGGAGCAATTTTTTAAAAGCAAAGTCATTCATGTAATGGACGGGCTCAATTATTAAAAGTTATGCGGTTCAAATCAGTATTGGAAAACGAGGTATGATTGCTACAAATATTCCTTATCAGAGACGGAAATGTTTTGAGTTAATAAACGACTAGGAGGGACATTAAACCTAAGGAATCAGCATGCTCAGATTAGTGAAACTTACGGTATAATAAAACGTTAAATAAGCCAATAGGGCTAAGTATGGTTAAAACAAAAGTAATTATTTAATAGCGAATTATGTTGAAATTTGCTATTTAAACTTGAATTAGGAAACAAAGTTGATTGATAAAACAAAACTAACCAAAGTAATAGAGTCAATAGTGTAACTGAAGCGACTAAAAAGAAGTTTCAATAGGATACTTTCGAATGCTATTAACGGGAGAACACTTTCACTCATAGATCTAATCACACTGTGCAGTGTCATGAGCTTGCTGTAATAGATTTTGGCTTTCTTTCAAAAAAAGCGGTGCAAAATCTCCAAACCAATTTTTCACCAGTCCAAATGTGGCAATAAAACCTTCTGTATCTTGGTTATCCAGAAATTTTATTGCATCGCCAAAACGGCGATGAAAACGCTTAATCATGTTAATATTTTGTGATGATGACATAATGATGTCAGCATAAAGCTGCGCATCTTGTGCGAACAAACGCCCAACCATGGTGAGTTCTAATCTATAAGTTGGATAACTTAAAGCAGTGAGTTGTGATAGATTTGGATTTTCTGCTGCAAGATGTAAGCCATACACAAATGAGGTAAAATGACGTAACGCCTGAATTAGAGTCATATCTTGATCGTGCTCAATCGCACTAATACGGTGCAAATTTGCTCCCCAAATGCGGAACTGCGCTAATAACCATTGATATGTTTCTGGGTTTCGACCATCACAATATACAATAACCTGTTTTGCAAGACTCGTAATCTCATGACCAAACATAGGATGGAGACCAATAACTGGTCCTGCGTGAGATTCCAGCATGGCTTGTAGAGGTGCACTCTTGATCGATGTTAGATCCGCAAGGATACAGTCGTCAGGAAGGTTACAAAGTTGACGAATAATGGCTTCCGTTTGATTAATAGGTACTGCTACTACAACCATCCCAGCGTCTATAAGTATTTCGCCAGCACAATCCCAGTCATGATTATTTAATATTTTAACATTGTAACCAGATAAATAAAAAAGTTTACAAAATAACTTGCCGAACCGACCATGACCACCAATGACCACTATTGAGCGTAATTCTGGATTCAAACATTTAAATCCTGAACTATTTTCACTAGCATAGGACTCTCGCATAGTACGTCGTAGAATATCTTCTATTAAATCAGGTGGAATCCCTTGAGACTCAGCTTCCTTACGACGAGAAGCCAGCATTGCAGCTTCTCTGTCTGGGGCATAAATAGGTAAGGCATACTTACTTTTAATTTCACCAACTTCAGCGACTAAAGACAAGCGCCGTGCAAGCAAATCCATCATTTGTTTATCAACTTCATCAATTTGGTCTCGTAAACAGAGCAACTCTGCAACCATTGAATTTAGTTTCCTTTTGAATGCTGTTCCAAAAATAGGGTTAATTTGGTGTACGCATGGATAAGTTTTTTTTCCGTATCTTGCTAATCAATGCATACGTCCATGATTGAGATACTGTACGCTATCTTTCCCTAAGATAATTCTGTTGATTGATTAGATTGATTGATATTATTGTCTACCATTAAACCAATAATGGCTTTATTTCCTGAATGGATTGAATGAAAAATATATTCAGAGACTAACGACTATCGACGCAAATTTTTTTTGCATTTATGTGGCTGCAGTCTACCGCTAGGGACGCTTTAAACCCTTCATCTTTCATTTTATGTTTCGTTAAATAAACGTAGTTAAAATCTGTTTGTTAGCTATCGTTAAAAATAACATAATTGATTAGATTTTCCCTGTATTGTCAGTAGTGTAGCACAATTCTTTTTATTTAAATCTATGAAGTGATATGCAGAAGCTATTATTATCATTGAATCAATTACCGTAGATAGATTGCCATGGGTACTATTTAAAAAAATAAATTACTGACTATTTCACGGTAGGTTTACGTTTAATTGTTCGTGCTCTTATCATCATCTAACTCAGCAAATTGACCATCTACTGATTGTTAGATTAGGTCTAGCACTTCTGTTCTTAACGAAATACTTCCGTCTGTTCACTAATGTAAAGTTAAGCGCTATATAAATTTAAAAGTATTTTTAGTTATTTTTAATAGCTTCATTAGCATCGTAAATAAAGGCAAATATTTTTATTTTAAGAGATAACTTTTTGGCGCAACTACATTGATATAATAAAAAACAGCTTCATCCTGAACATGCACGTTGATCAGTAGACTAGACGGCTTCCTTCTATCTATGCTTTCATATGTCTTGATATTCTCTCTATACTGTAAGACATAATGATATATTGTAACAATACGAGCAATGATTGCAACTTAAAATGTAAATATAGGCGTACAATATGAACTCAATTTTACAAAAAATATCACTTAGTATATCATACTAGTATGTATTGAAGATGCTTGCATCAAGACTGCATCTATTTTATTTACTACTATTGTTAATTTAATGTAAACGATAAAATCACGTTTAGATAGTAAATCCCAACCTAATTTACTATTAGGTAACAGCTTTTGTGTTAGGCATACTTAGCTCTGTTAGCTTATTTAATGCTTTTATTATGCTAAGGTTTTACTAATGTGAACATTGTGATTTCTTAAGCGCAGTGTCCCTTCAAGTAGTTTTTGATTCGAAACAAAGCCTCACTGAGATACTCAATAATTACTAGCATTTAGGTGATGAGAAGAAAGCTCTTGGAACTTCTTCTTCAAGTTTTAGTTTCAAAAATTGCACGAAAAAATTTTAGTAGCATAATGCTGTTTTGACTGTTCCTTCTGCAGCCGTAAGAAGGTTTTTAATCTGCGAAAAGCGCACAAATATATTCATGTATAATTTTTTTTGGGATTCCTTGCTTTGTTAGTATCAATAATATTTTTTGCGGCAATCAAGAAACCAACCGTTAGAAAAGCTCCTGGTGGTAGCATTGCAAGAAGGAAGGGGCTATTAAAATGAAAAATTTCAATACGCATCCCTGCAGCCCAGTTTCCAAGAAGGCGGTCTGCGCCGTTAAACAGTGTTCCATTGCCAAGTACTTCTCGAATTGAGCCTAAAATAACAAGAGATGTTGTTATGCCCATACCCATCCAGAAACCATCAAGTATCGAGAGTATTGGAGTGTTTTTTGATGCAAAGGATTCAGCTCGACCAATAATGCTACAGTTAGTTACGATTAAAGGAATAAAAATTCCAAGAGACTGATACAAGTTAAACGCATAGGCATTCATTAGTAACTGGACGCAGGTGACGATTGAGGCAATAATCATGACGAAAACTGGAATACGAACTTCTTTCGGTACATATTGGCGCACCAATGAAACAGTCAGATTTGAACCAACCAATACCAGTGTTGTAGTTAGACCCAGTCCAAGCGCATTAGCTACTGTTGCTGACACTGACAAAAATGGACACAAGCCTAACAGTTGGATCAATACAGGATTGTTATTCCATAATCCATTTTTCATTAATTTTTTATTTGGACTCATTGTGGGTCTTCATAATTATTTTGCTGGCAAATAATCTTGTCTTTATTTTGACTGGCATACCATGCTACTTTTTTAACGGTATTTACTACTGCGCGGGGCGTAATGGTTGCGCCTGTGAATTGGTCAAATTGCCCCCCGTCTTTATAAACAGCCCAGCGTTTGTCGGTTACACTTTCGATTGATTTGCCACTAAACGATAATACCCAATCAGAAATATTTAAATCAATTTTATCACCTAGTCCTGGTGTTTCATTATGCTGTAACACGCGGACACCTAAAACGGTATTGTTAGTATCTACGCCAACGAGAACTTTAATAGCCCCATTATACCCATCAAGAGCAATTGCTTCAACAGCCATAGCGAGCAGTTTACCATTCTTGATTGCAATATAGACTGGCATTGGCTGGGTAATGTTTAAGTGTAGTTTGGGAATCAAAGTGCAGCGATGAGACAGCATATTGTTGTGAATATCTGTTGGAATCACTTGGTTTAGCACTTGCAGCAATTGCAGACGTTGCTGCTCGGTAATGGTATCTTTTGTGAGACTATTGGTGATTGCAATTAACCCGGTAGAAAGAAACGCTGCGAGAGCAAGGATTCCTCCATTATTTTTCATGATGTGAATCATTTGCTCTCCTTCTTATAGCCGTAGGTTATAGGCTTGGTGTAATAGTCAATCAAAGGTACACACATATTTGCAATTAGTACGGCAAATGCAACGCCATCTGGAAAGCCTCCAAAAGTTCTGATGAGGTAGATTAACATGCCGATCATAGCCCCAAATATTAGTCGACCTGTTGTCGTTGTTGATGCTGAAACGGGATCAGTTGCAATAAAAAATGCACCAACCATGGTTGCACCAGAGAATAAATGAATAAGTGAGGACGCGACAGTATCTGGACTAACTGCATAACCGACAACACTGAAGGTCAATAAGGTCACTAGCATTGCAATAGGAATGTGCCATGAAATAATTTTTTGCTTTAGTAGGATTAAGCCGCCGAGCAAAAATGCGACGTTTACCCAACCCCAGCCTAAGCCAACGAATCCACCGAATATTGACTCTTGAACAGCGTCCGATATGGGTCTTCCTGTTATAATAGCTGTTTTAACCGTATCTAGTGGTGTTGTCATGGTGATGCCATCTACAGTAAGGAGCAATTGGTTAACACTGAAACCATCAGTGCTGAACCCCGTAAAGATGGTTGACATGCTGTCCATGATGCTCAATGGAGTTGAAAGCAAAAAGAAAGGCGGAAGCCAAGTGGTCATTTGCACAGGGAATGAAATTAGTAAAACGACATAAGCGACCATGGCAGGGTTGAATGGATTTTGTCCCAGTCCGCCATATAAATGCTTGGCAATGGCGATAGCGAATAATGTACCAATGACTGCTATCCACCAAGGAGCAAAGGGTGGAACGGCAATGCCAATCAAGAGGCCAGCTAACAAAGCTGAATTGTCTTGTAAATAATGTATAATTGGCCTACGACGTAGAGCAATTATAGTAGCCTCTGCGAGTACTGCTGTAAGTGAGGCTATTGCTACTTGTAGCAAAACACCACAGCCAAAGAAATAATAAAGCGTAATAATACCGGGCAAAGTGCATAGTATAACTATCATCATAATGTCACAGGTGCTTTTACAACTGTGGCTGTGTGGGCTGCTGGCAATCAAAAAGGCCACAATTATTTATCCTTGTTATGTGTTAAGCTGAACGGCTTTATATTTAATTAATTCAAAATTTATTCGATAGCCTCTTGGACATAGTGTTTACTTTTAAAGTGGCATTGTTTCCTAATTCACGTTCAGATAGGAAATCCCAACATGATGAGCTCTCAGACGATCGTTTACGTTTTAGGCATAATCGATCCCTATCAGTTTATCTCACGTTTTTATCATTGTGTAGGGTTTCCTAATATGTACAGGGTGATTCCTTAAGCTCAATGTCCCTCCGAAGAGTTTTTCAACTCAAAATATTATCGCATTTTATAGGGAATATTTATAGTAACCACACTTCGTTTACTAATGCTTATTTGAACCGCATAACTTCTGGTAATTGACCGCTAAATTATGCGAATGATTTCGTTACCTAAAAGTTGCTCCTTTTCTTGGTGGAATGATTGAAATCACTCGTTTAACACGAACGGTTTTGTAACATTGTCTGGTCTCGTCAGCACCATTGCCTAATATTTCCTTGGCTCTTTGCTGAGTCCGTTTGAGAAACTTAGGTAGTACTTCACCATCAGTCATATTTGATGCACTTAACTCAGCAACAATGATTTCATGTGTATTTATAGCTACCTCTAAATGTGGCTTGTGCTAAACTCGACGTGTACCGCCCATGCCATGCTTTTTTACTTTTAATTCGCCTCCACCGCAGACTTTGAGCCCCGTAGGATTAATAGCTAAGTGCTGAATAGTTTCTCTAATCTTAGTCTTACACGTAACGTTCGCCATGGTAGCTCGTTTACTAACGCCTTAAATAAGAAAGGCATTACAATGGCAGTTGAGTAAATTAAAAAATAGAATTAATAAACCCTTACAGACCTTTCAATAGCATTAAAAATATGCCTTTTATTACGAGAACTATGGAAATAGCTAAATTAATAAATAAACGTAATTTTTTACGATTCCCTGCTTAGTTTTATTTCATAGCTGAATAATTTTAACATCAATCCAGAATGTCAGTGTCATTATGAATTAGAGCATGATTATCTTGCTTCCAATTAGTTGTTTTGTAGCGGAGCTTGTTCATAGACTTGAATTTTTAAATGAACCTAGCTGTTTAGAGCATAATTTGATTATTTAGTTTCCTGATTTAGGAAACAAAGCTTTTTCCGTTTACCTTCTGCTGACGTTTATTATGCAGGTACTGTGTTTTCACTGAAGACACATCGACCTCTTGAGTGGCTTTGCGTGCTGTAGGACGTGTGATTAAAGTAACACTAGCAGCTTTTGGGGTTAGGGGTTGCGCTTATTTAAGTTCTTATTATGCTTTGTGTTCGCAACCTGGACAGTTACGGTTTTTTTAAAAATTTTTCATTTAACTGTTGTCAGCTTCCGTCTGATCTTTGGCTGCAACTTCTGCTTGTATAGCTGGAGTAATGACATCAATAACCATTAATTTTACATCATTGGCGGCCTTGTTTTGCTTAAATTTTGCTTTCATACGAGCAAGCATGGCTGCAATCACTTCGTCATCACTTAATGTTTCCATTGTTTTATGACGATTTGCAGCCGCTTTTTTGTGTTGTGCTTCGTGTTGCTGTTGCTCTATCTCCATTCGCTGTTTTTTAGCTTCGAAACGCTGTTTAGCTCGTACAGCAGCGACTTTTTTTGCATTATGATGCCGAATTTCCGCCTTTGCCTGACGATAGTACTGTACTAGTGGTATTTTACTCGGGCAAGCATAAGCACAAGCGCCACACTCAATGCAATCAAATAGATTGTATTCTTCGCACTTATCGAAGTCATTATATCTGGCGTACCACTGAAGTTGCTGAGGCAATAAGGAAATTGGACATACTTCAGCACATATGCGACACCGAATACAGGCTATTTCTCCTAGATAAGGGGTTATTTCACGTCTGCTTGGAACTAATACGCAATTAGTTACTTTAGTGACAGGTAAATCGGAATGAGGAACAGTGAATCCCATCATTGGGCCACCTATAATCAGGCGCTCTAATTGTTTGTCTGGTTGATAGCCATGTTTTTCTAGCAAGAAGCATACAGGTGTTCCCAATAATACCCAACGGTTGCATGGCTCTCGCAATGTCGTTCCCGTGATAGTGACGACTCGTTGGATCATTGGCTCACCGTCAATAATGGCACGTTTAATGGCTAACACTGTCCCGACGTTTTGCATGAGCACGCCGATGGTGGCTGGGATGCCTTTTGTAGGCACTTCCTTACCGGTGATGAGATTAATCAGTTGTTTTTCACTGCCTGACGGATACTTGGTAGGTATCACTTGCACAAAAATATCCTGTTTATTACCAATGGCTTTTTTCAGTGCGGTAATAGCGTTGGATTTATTATCTTCCACTGCAAGTACGGTTAACTGCGGCTTAATAATATGTTGCACAATTTCGATGCCTTGGATGATTTCATCAGCATGTTCTTGCATCAAACGGTCATTGGCTGTCATATAAGGTTCGCATTCTGCACCATTAATAATAAGTATTTCCGTACACTCTAGTCCTGTTTGCAGTTTACTAGCTGCGGGAAAACCTGCACCACCCATACCTGAAATACCCATTGAGTGAACATGATCAATCAAATTTTCAGCTGATACATCTAGATATTCAGTAATTGAATTTTTTGACACCCATTTATCATCTAAGTCTGGGCAAATCTCTATGCAAGTATCGCTTAAGCCTGATGGGTGCGCAATGGGACGAACTTCGATAGCGATGATTTCACCAGACGTTGATGCGTGCACAGGACAACATTGGAAAACAGCCGATTTAGTTAACGGTTCGCCTTTAAGTACACGATCACCAATATTCACAAGAACTTTTCCTGAAGTTCCAATGTGTTGTTTTAGTGGTAATACAATTTTGCTTGGGATCTCTACTGAAGCAATAGAAACCTTGCTAGATTGACGTTTATTCTCTGGCGGATGAATGCCACCTTGGAAATCCCAAATTCGACCATCTTTTATTTGTTGAAGTAGGGTATTCATGTTTTTACAATTTCTTTCACATTATCTACCTAGGGTTGAGTCACTGAAATTTGATTAAGCTGCCATTTTCAATTTTCAGGGGTGATTGTAATCGGAATCATTTTAATGCAGTTTGTTGGACAAGGAGCAACACACAAAACGCAACTTGTACATTCGTCTTTGATTACAGTGTGCATCGCTTTTGTACTGCCAATGATTGCATCAACAGGGCAGGCTTGGATACATTTAGTGCATCCTATGCAGTCGTGCTCATCAATAAAAGCAACGGTTTTAATTTTAGTTGCTTCATCGTGGACTGATTGAATGACTTTAATGCCCATCAAATCTGCGAGCTTATCCATGGTTGCTTGGCCTCCAGGCAGACATTTATTAACGTCATCTCCATTGGCGATAGCTTGTGCGTACGGACGACAACCTGTATAATTACATTGACCACACTGTGTTTGGGGAAGAATAGCATCAATTTGATCAACCATTGGATCTGCTTCACTTTTAAAATAAATAGAAGCTAAACCCAATAAAATACCTAAGATGGCGGCGAGAATAGTGATAGCAAGAACCGCAATCAAAATTTCGATCATTATGGTTTTACCAAACCAGTAAACCCCATCAAGGCGAGTGACATAAGGCCTGCAGTGATCATCGCAATTGATGCCCCACGAAATGGTTGAGGAACATCGGCTGCTGTGATACGTTCGCGCATAGCTGCAAATAAAATTAACGCTAGAGAAAAACCCGCGGCAGCACCAAAACCATAAATAATGGATTCGATAAAATTGTGCTTTTCATGGATATTTAGGAGTGCAACACCGAGTACGGCACAGTTGGTGGTAATTAAAGGTAAAAAAATACCAAGCAAGTGATAGAGGATGGGGCTGCTTTTATGTACTACCATTTCGGTGAACTGTACGACAACAGCGATCACTAAAATAAAGCTCAAGGTACGTAAATACTCTATATTTAAGGGTTCTAAGATGTAACTTTCAACAAGATATGAACTCACGGACGCTAAGGTGAGTACAAAGGTTGTTGCGAGACTCATGCCGATAGCGGTTTCAAGTTTTTTTGACACACCCATAAAGGGGCAAATACCAAGAAATTTAACCAGCACAAAATTATTCACTAAGACGGTGCCGATAAGAAGCAATAAATACTCAGTCATACCATTATTTGAATATTTTAAAGAGATCTTTATATTATCAGACTTTGAGGCGTCAATAACAACTAAATGACGGAAGGATTAGTTACGAATTGCCACAATGGATAATTTTATTTTGAGTTGTGGTAAATTTTATATCGCATCAATAACAGTAACGATTTATATTTTTACTATACTGCAGGTAAGGAATACTAAAAACTAGGTGTTTAATAGGATTGTTCTAAATGTTTAATTGTATTATATAGTGATTGATTCTCAGGGAGAGCAATACCGAAACTGGCGGCACAACGAATCAAATATCCCGTGATGAATCCTATTTCGGAAGAACGTTTAAAAAAAATATCACGATTCATTGAAGAGTAATTGGTTGCAGTCGCTACCGCCACGAAAAGTGCATGATATAATACAATTTCGCTATCTATTTCTATGTTTTTAGCGCGCATCACATTGGCAACTTCATTGGCAAGTTGGCGGAGTTGGTCTCTATATTGAGGTAGCACTAATTCACCATTCTGGATTTGCAGAATCCCCGTCAATGGATTGATCATGCAGCTGATGGCAAGTTTGTGCCAAAGAGCTCGTTCAATGTTGGTATCCCATGTGCAGGGTGCAAGTGCATCGTTAAAAATATTTGCCATGAAACCACATTGTTTTCCGGATGCATTAATACCACCCAAACGTGTTTCTCCTATTCCAGTATGCCTAATGGTATTTTTTGATATTAATAAGCTTCCCTGTGACGTTGTGGCAAGCAGCAAAGGAATGTCACCAAGCTTTCTAAGTGCATCCTTTGCCGTGCCCATGCCGTTATGCATAAGAATCACGAGCGGGGATGTGTGTAGATAAGGTAAAAAATTATTTAAAGCAGTCGTAACATGAAAGGCTTTTACGCAAACAAGAATACAGTCACTCTCAGCAAGTATTCTGGTGTTATTTGCAGGGAAAATATATTTTGATTGAAATTCGAAACTGCACATCACAGATGACTGTTTTGCTCGTGTCCAAAAATGAACATGATGTCCAATTGCATGAAGTTTTAATGCCCAGAGAGTCCCAATTGCCCCTGCGCCGACACATGTAAAGTGCATGACTTATCCTTTCTATTATTCTCCAATATAGCATACCACTGTCGTGCTCTCTCCGAGTAAAAAAATAAAAGAAGTAACCATAAAGCTTTGACTTTGTTTTTGATTTGAATTCAGATAGCACATTCAAATGTAATAAATTATTAGATAATCGCTTTTATTGTAGACATACTTTAGTTCGGTCAAAGTATTTAACGTTTTTATAATGACATAAGTCTTGTTAATTTTAGCATTATAATTTCTTAAGCTTAATGTTCCTTCCAGTAGTTTTTTGACTCGAATCATTGCTGTCTCTGACAGGAACGTTTATGGTAACCATACGTCATTTTACAATGCTGATTGGCATCGTATAACTTCGTCCCTAACAAGTTACTTCTTTTCTTGGTAGTGTGGGTGGACCCGCTTGTTTAAATTGTCTGGTGTCGTAAGCACTATCGACTGATATTGCGTTGATTTTTCGACGGGTCTGTTTGAGTCAGCTAGGTAGCACTTCACCGTCAGTCACATTTGATGTACTTAACTCAGCAATAATGATTTTATGCGTATTGATATCTACCGCTAAATGTAGCTTGCGCCAGACTTGCCGTTTCCCATTAAACAATGCTTTTTATTTTTTATTTTTCTTCGCCGTAGACTTGGAACCCCGTGGAATTAATAACTAAATTGGAAAATAAACGAATCCTCCCATGATTGCTCGCTTAGTTTAATTCCATAACTAAATAGTTTTTCCATTAATTTAAAATGTTAGTGAGCCTAACTGTTTAGAGTATTAATTGAAAATTTAGTTCCTTATTGAGGAAATAAAATCAGTTACAATAAACGTTGCCTAGCAGAAACAGCAATGGTTTGAGTCAAAAAACTACTGCCAACAAAATTGAGTCTAAGGGATCATATAATTCAGATCAGTGCAACCTACGCCATGATAAAAGTGTTAAAGAAGCTGACCAGATTAGGTATGCCTAAAACAAAAGCGACTGTTCAGTAGTGAATCATGTGGGGTTTGTTGTCTGAACTCAAATTAGGAAATAAAGCCAGTAGCATAGTCAGCGACTATGAGACGATAAATAGTAAATTAACCATTAATTATCAGCACCATACTGTTTGTGAAGTAGCGGAATATCATTGAGGTCATCTCGTCAAAACTGTAGTATACATTCTGAATATTACGCTATAATACCTTATTTCTTATAGGTCAAATATGAATCTGATAAAGAGACTATGGTAGATCATGAGTGTACAGTCAAGAAGTAATATGTACTATTTTAAATAAACGTTATTTTAAAGAGGCTATTGAGCCATTCTTCATTGTCACTCTGCTAGAGTTTATAGGCTCTTTGATGTCCAGCATAATCATACGTTCAAGGTGTTCAAGCCTGCATCTTCATGTTTATTAAGTATATATGCGGCAATATTAATGGTAATTCAGCCACTTGAAATGGGAGTGAGAATGGCAGGTTACAGCAAATTTACCAGTATCAAACACCGTAAAGCCACGCAAAATTTAAAGCGTGGTAAAATTTTCATTAAGCTGATTCACGAAATCACGGTAGCAACTAAAGAAGGCGGATTAAAGTCAGGTAATAATTCTCGTTTGCGGGCCACGATTGATAAAGTATTATCGCACAATATGATCCGAGATACAATAAACCGTGCAGTTATTCGTGGTGCTGACGGTGAAAATGACGAAAACATGGAAACGGTTATGTATGAAGGTTATGGTCCAGCAGAGATTACGGTGATGGTTGAAAGTATGACTGACAATCGTAACCGTACCGTTCCAGGTGTGCGTCATGCATTTTCAAAGTCAGGTGGAAACTTGGGAACGGATGGTAGTGTTAACTATTTATTCCACAAAAAACGTGTGATTTCGTATGAGGCAGGTTTAGACGAAGATGAAATGATGGAAGTTGCATTGAATGGTGGTGCTGATGACATTGAAACGCATGATGGTGGATTAATGGATATTTATACCACGGCGGCTGATTTTAGTTTGGTCAAAGATGTATTAGATGCGGCTGGGTTTGAAGCGTAAAACGCTGAAGTGGCGCTAGTTCCTTCGACTAAAGTGGAGTTGGATTCAACTACCGTACTTAAATTATTGCGTTTGATTGGTGCTCTAGAAGATCTTAACGAAGTGCAAGAAGTGTATCACAAGGGTCATACTTCTTATTGTGTATTCAATGAATTGAAGTTAGTGTGACATATTGTTTGTTGATGCTGATAAAAACGACATCTAATGTCAGCGGTAACTATTACAAGCCTCTTAACCGTAGATATTTTATACTAGGAATAATCTTTAGTGAGCTTTGATGTGATGTAGCAAAGTAGTTTCGTGGGTACGTAGAGCTTAATAAATCATATTAGGATTTGCTACCTGAACTCGAATTAGGAAACAGAACTGGGCGCATGGGACGCAACAAAACAAGGCACGGGCAAAAATGTAGAGTTTGACGTAAGTTACGTATAGCAATAACTATCAATACGCATGAAATTATTACTGCTGAGTTAAGTGCATTAAATGTGACTGACGGTGGAGTGTGACCTAACTTGCTCAAACAAATCCGGCGAAAAACTAATGAAATATTAGTCGACGGAACTTATTACACCAAGCAATGTTACGACTTCATTCGTAATAAACGAAGGGTTCCATTTACCTTACCAAAAGAGGAGCAATTTTTTAAAATACGGTCAGTTACTAGAAGTTATACGGTTCAAATCAACATTGAAAAACGAGGCATGACTACCATAAACATCCCCTATAAAAGATGACAATGTTTCGAATCAAGAAACTGTTAGGGTGGACATATCGGACCCTAAGAGATTAAAATATCCAAATTAGCGGAATCTCTGCACTAATAAAAGCATTAAATAAGCTGGTAGGGTTAGGTTTGCCTAAAACGAAAGCGAGTAACTAATAATTCATTTATTGGGACTTGCTATCTGAACTCGAATTAAGAAATAAAGCCAATAAATTGTTGATTTATCCGTTTTCTTTTGTTGATGCCGTAACTGAAATCGCGAGTTCTTCAAGCGACGATGGATACGCCAAACTTGGCGTATCCATCAATAAACATGCTGCAGAAGTGGTTTTTGGGAACGCAATAACATCACGAATATTCTCAGTACCACAGAGTAACATAACTAAACGATCAAAACCGAATGCGATACCAGCGTGCGGTGGCGTACCATATTTCAATGCTTCAAGTAGGAAGCTAAATCTATCTTGTTGCTCGTCTGATTCAATACCTAAAAGATCAAACACAACGCTTTGCATATCAGAGTTATGAATTCGTACAGAACCACCACCAACTTCGTAACCATTCAATACCATATCGTAAGCATTTGAAATGGCAGATGCAGGGTTAACTTTCAGCACTTCCGCAGTTATACCCAGTGGAGACGTGAACGGATGATGCATTGCGTGCAGGTTGCCATCATCATTTTTTTTAAACATTGGGAAATCAATAATCCAAAGCGGTGCCCATTTTGTTTTGTCAATTAGTTTCATATCAGTACCTAACTTCAGACGCAGCGCCCCCATCGCTTCGGTAACAACATTCTTGCGGTCAGCACAGAATAGAATGATATCACCAGATCTTGCGCTTGTGCGCTTAAGAAGTCCGTTAACAATATTTTCATTTAGGAACTCAGCAACTGGAGATTGAACGCCTTCAGACCCAGCAGAATGGTTGTGAACTTTCATCCATGCTAGACTTTTCGCACCATAAATACCCACAAATTTAGTGTATTCATCAATTCGCTTGCGAGATAATGTTGCACCGCCAGGCACGCGAATAACAGCAACACGACTTTTTGGATCGTTGGCTGGGCTAGAGAATGCCTTGAACTTAACATTTCCCAACAGGTCAGCAACATCAACTATTTCTAATGGATTACGTAGATCAGGCTTGTCCGAACCGAAACGACGCATTGATTCAGCAAATGTTATGATTGGGAACTGACCTAGATCTACATGCAAAAGCTCTTGCCACATGTTACGAACCATATTTTCAGCCACATCACGTACTTGATCAGCGCTCATGAATGAGGTCTCTATATCTATTTGGGTGAATTCAGGCTGGCGGTCCGCACGTAAATCCTCATCACGGAAGCACTTAACAACTTGATAGTAACGGTCAAACCCAGACATCATTAAAAGCTGTTTGAACAGCTGAGGAGATTGTGGCAATGCATAGAAGCAGCCTTTATGAATACGACTTGGAACTAAGTAGTCGCGTGCACCTTCTGGCGTAGCTTTTGTTAGTACAGGAGTTTCAATGTCCAAAAAACCATGGTCATTCAGGAAACGACGCACACAGTTAGATGCTTTTGCACGAAGTTTAATGCGATCGTTCATTTCAGGACGACGCAAATCCAAATAACGGAACCTCAAACGTTGTTCTTCAGAGTTAACTTGGTTAAAGTCTAGTGGTAGTGGCGCTGCATGGTTGATTATTTCTAGTTCTGTGGCCAGTACTTCTACTTCACCAGTTGCCATATTCCTGTTCACTTGGCTTGCTGGGCGAAAACGCACTTCACCCGTAATTATGATACAAAATTCACTACGCAACTGGTTGGCAATCTCGAATATGTTTTGAATATCCGGCTCAACCACCACTTGAACCATACCTTCTCGGTCACGCATATCAATAAATATAAGAGCTCCTAAATCACGACGACGGTTGACCCAGCCACAAAGTGTTACAGTTTGCCCTACTAAGGATTTGTTTAGGTAACCACAATATTGGGTGCGCATATTAATCTCCCGATCTGTTATTTACTGTCTTATTGCATCAAAAGACGCAAAGCTACGAAAGAAGGCTTACAGACTACGCTGCACGCACTTGCTGAATGAAAAAACTCACTCAATGCTAAAATATATCAAAATAACAAAACATATAAAAAATTAGTACAATGCGGAAAATCAGAGGGTAACGTAATACCGAAAACCCACTAGCTTAAAAAAATAATAGGCATTGACTTTATATTGGCTTGGCTTTGCTCGCCAATTCGAGTTCAGATAGCAAATTTCCACATGATTCACTATTAGACAATTACTTTAGTCTTAGGTATACCCAATCTTGTCAGCTTATTTAACACGTTTATTATGACGTCGGTTTCACTAATTTGAGTTGTGTTATTCCTTAGGCTCAATGTTACTCCCGTGTTTTTTTGACTCGAATCATTGCTGTCTTTGCTATCGAACGTTTATGATAATCAGTTTTATTCCTAAATAAAAAAACTATATTTTAATCAATAGTCTAAAGAATTAGGCTCACTTCAATATTCAGGTCTATGAGCAATCGTCGCTTACTAACATTCTGGGTTAATGAATAAATCTAACAGCTCTATTGATAACATTGAAAATACACGTTTGGCCATGAAAAAATCATTCATAATCGTTCAGTTACTTAATGAACGAGGTTTCTCGTAATTACCGGCTTAGTTTAATTTCATAGCTGATTAGCTTCTTCATAAAGCCAGAATATTAGTGAACCATGATAATTAAAGTTTGAGTATACAACGTCCAGTTAACTATTTTATAGGGAAATGTGACCATAGGCATAAATATTTAAACAAACTCAGCTGTCTATAACATCAATTGATAATTTGGGCCCTTATTTAGCAGCAAGGTCTAGATGGATAAACCAACGCCATGAGAAAAGGATTAAACAAGCTGACAGGGCTAGGCATGCCTAAAACAAAAGCGAGCATCTAATAGCATATCATGTTGGGAGTTGCTATCTAAATTCTAAGCAGACAATAAAGCCTAAAAATACTCATAACTAGCCTTAGTATGCTTGTGAGCCTTGATTAAAAAATTTTTATTCACAAATTTGATTGTTATGGGAAGAATAAGCTCAATCGCTTATCAATATTTAATATTGCATTTTGGTGTACATATGGTTTTAGTCTGTACGATATCTTGCTTGCTAATAAATACATTGTTAGTAAACTCTATACGTAACGCATTTAATCCATGGAACTTACTTAAAACGGCTCAATAGCGAGATTATTGTATGCTCAAAATAAACGGAAATATACGTTTAAATGATTTGTATATTCATTGAACGTGAATATTACCTTTAATCACAATCGATCAATTGAAACATATTAATACAGGCTAGGCATTCTACTGTATATTAAGTAATATCTGTGCTATCAATTCGATTAATCCTGTCAAAAAGTGAACCTTATAAACTATGGTTGCAAATTATCGAAAAATTCTGGTTACTTGCGCTCTGCCTTACGCAAATGGTTCTATTCATTTGGGTCATATGCTTGAACATATCCAAGCAGACGTCTGGGTACGTTATCAGCGCTTACGTGGCAATACGGTTAAGTTTATTTGTGCAGACGATGCACACGGTACGCCAATCATGTTAAAGGCTCAGTTGTTGGGAATTGAGCCGGAAGCCATGATTACTGAAATGCAAAAAGAGCATGAAACAGATTTTGCGAACTTCAACATTAGTTTTGACAACTACCATAGCACACATAGCAGAGAAAACCGTGAGCTTGTGTTGCATATTTATACGCAGCTAAAAAATAACGGTTTTATTCATAGTCGCAGTATTTCTCAATTGTTTGACCCAGAAAAAGAAATGTTCCTTCCTGATCGTTTTGTTAAAGGCACTTGCCCGAATTGCAAGTCCGTAGATCAGTACGGTGATAACTGTGATAATTGTGGCGCAATCTACTGTTCTACAGAACTGATGAATCCTAGCTCAGTAGTGAGCGGTGCAACTCCTTTGAGACGTGATTCTGTACACTTTTTTTTCGATCTTCCACAGTTCCAAGACATGCTGCAGGCATGGATAACTTCCGGTTCGCTTCAAGAAGAAACTGCCAATAAAATAGCAGAGTGGTTTGAAACTGGCCTGCAGCCGTGGGATATTTCTCGCGATGCACCTTATTTTGGTTTCGAAATTCCAGGTGAATCTGGTAAATATTTCTATGTATGGCTAGACGCACCAATCAGCTACATAAGTTCATTTAAGAATTACTGTGATAAAAACAAAGCAGTAGATTTCGATGAGTACTGGAAGAAAGATAGCACCACTGAATTGTATCATTTTATTGGCAAAGACATAATATACTTCCACAGCTTATTCTGGACGGCAATGCTAGACGGTGCAGGTTTCCGTAAACCAACGAATATATTTGTTCATGGTTATGTGACAGTTAATGGTGCTAAAATGTCTAAGTCAAAAGGTACCTTCATTAAAGCAAGTACATACCTGAAATATTTAGATCCTGAATGTCTACGCTACTATTACACTGCAAAACTAAATAATCGCATCAATGATTTAGATTTAAATTTTGATGACTTCGTCCAACGCGTAAACTCTGACATCGTAAACAAGGTCGTGAATCTCGCATCACGTAATGCAAGCTTTATCACTAAGCGTTTTGCAGGCAAGCTATCCGCTGATTGTGTGGAGCTTGAGCTATATGCCGGTTTTGCCGGATCTGCTAAGCTGATAGGTGATCTGTATGAAAAACGTGAGTTTAGCCGTGCAATCCGAGAAATTATGACATTAGCTGATAAAGCTAATCAATATGTTGACGAGAAAGCTCCTTGGGTTATTGCTAAAGAAGAAGGCAAAGATGAGGAACTACAAGCCATTTGCTCTATGGGTATTAACTTATTTCGTGTTTTGATTGCTTACTTAAAACCTGTTATGCCTGAATTAACATTACGCGCTGAAATATTTTTGAATGAATCGCTGACGTGGGAAGGTATCATACTACCTCTAACTAACCACACTGTAAGTCCGTTTAAAGCATTATTTAATCGTATCGACCCAAAGCAAATTAAGGCTATGATAGCAGCGTCTAAAAAAACATGACAACTAAAAAAGCAATGGCTTCATGTTGTGTATCATTGCAATACTGTTTTATTCAGACAGATTAAATCTTAAATGCAAATAAGCACGTTGACTGGTAATATGACTGTGCTGTGTGTACTGCAAATAATCCTGTTGTATAAGGTAAGGTTACAGCACATTTTTTACCGTGTCTTTCAATTCACCTATAGCAGCTGCCAAATTATCCAAACCAACAGGGCCACCATTAAATTTTTCAATAATGTGTTTCAACAGTTTATGGTCCATATAGTCTCAGCCTCAATTATCAATATCCAGTATATTCAATGCTTTTAATTCTACTTCTACATTGATATCATCGTGCGCTTTCGCTTCCGTATAGTCACGAGCACAACATAGTAAACGGATAGTAATTCGTAGTGTTCCTCTCGCATGTTTTTTAATTTTATATGTCCCTTTTTCATCAATCATAAGGTTTAGGTAACTTGCACTACCCTGTACAATACCCTTAAAATCAGTAATACTATAATGCTTAAGATGTTGTGCAATACCAAAATGATCACGAAGCGGCGATGTTAGTGAGCCCGCCCGTGTTGTCGCATCCACCAATGTGAAGGTGGATGAACGATTTTAATTGAGTGAACTTCTGATCCTTCTTTAATCATTATATCTAACTGGTAATCTTCTATTGTAGAGTGTAAAATTTTTCTATCACAACGCTGAGCCGGTGAATTTCATCAATGAAAAGTCTGTTATCCGGTTCAAGGTTCCTTAGTAACGTGGTCAAATTTCCAGTTTTCTTTAATACAGGGCCAGACGTGACTATAATACTAAAACTTATTTTATTAGCCATAATATTTGTGAAAGTCGTTTTTCCTAAACGAGAAAGGCCCAAAATCAATAAGTGATCTAGTGCTTCTTCACGTGTTCTTGCAGCATGAATGAACATTTCCATTTGGCTGCGAACATGATCTTGACCTCTGTAATCCTTTAATAATCTAGAACGGATAATAGCTCAATTATTTCATCGTCTCGCAGTGGTGGTACAATACTCATCAAGTGGTCTAACTTAATCATTCAGTGAAGTGCCATTAGGTCATTGAACGTAAAGCATTGCGTATAATGGCTTCGCTAGTCATATCAACATGTGCGATCTATTTTACCACTTTCTCAGCTTGCATTGCTTTATAACCGAGAGCGATCAGCGTGCCCATGGCTTCATCTTTCGGATTCGTCGACGCTGTCATTATGGCGTTTTTGCTGTTAACACACTGTGCAGCCACATTTGCATGCCAAGTCAGCAAATTAAAATTAGCCCAATTCTTCAGACGGTCAGGCATTTCAATCATTAGGCGCTTAGCGGTTTTTTTTCCCACCCCATGGATCTTTACCAATGTTGAAAGATCTGCACGCTCTATACTATCAATAAATTGCGGCACCGTCATACCGGATAGAATCGCCAGACCTAATTTAGGACCAACACCATTAGTTTTAATCACAGCTCGGAATAACGCACGTTCAACCGTCGTATTAAACCCATAAAGCAATTGCGCATTTTCGCGTACAAGAAAATGGGTATAAATATTAACTACTTCACCAATATTCGGAAGTTCATAGAAGCAGTTTATAGGCATACTTACTTCGTAACCGATATCATTGACTTCAAGGAGAATGTCAGGGGGTTGTTTTTCCAGCAAAATACCGCGCAATCTACCAATCACAGTGAGGGCTCATTTGTATAGAGTGAATTATCATTAAAATAATAAATAGCTGGATAAATATCTAGTTTAATCAATATGATATATTTAGACATTTTTCATGACATTAGAAAAAGCAAAAGTTAGTTGGTGACCTACTTCACAAAGTGAATAGGACGCATTAGCTAAAATATAACCATCAAAAAAGACACATACAGAAGCCATGCGTACTATTTACTCAGTATGACAAGATCGCTGCAATTAAAGCAAGACTACTAGGTTTGCTAGGCTTTGTTGCCTATAATAGGGAATGTCACTAGTACTTTACGCTCTCAACAGCTAGGTTCATTTAAATACTTAGGTCTATGGACAAACTTCGTTACAAAATAATCCACTGGAAGCAGTATAATTAAGTTTTAATGAATCGTGGTTTACTAACATTTTAGATTAGTAAAGCTTTATTTCCTCATTTTACTCTAAGTAATAAATTTTAACATGATTCACTATCAGGTGAGCGCTTATGTTTGAGGCATACTCATCCCGTCAGTTGATTCAATGCTTTTATCATGTCTAGGTTTCACTAATCTGGGGATTGTGGACCCTTAGGCTCAATTTTTCTCCCAGTAATTTTTTAACTCGAAACGTTACCTATCTCTGATAGGGAACGTTTATGGTAACCATATCTTGTTCCCCAGAATTGCTCCTTTTTTGGTGGGAGGAGTGGAAGCACATCTTTAATGTAAATAGTTTCGCAATATTGTCAAGCGTTGTAAGCGCCATCGCCAGATATTTCATTGATTTTTCAACGAGTCTGTTGGAGCAAGTTAGGTAGCACTGCACCGTCAGTTACATTTGATACACTTAACTCAGTAGCAATGATTTATGCGTATTGATATCTAATACTAAATGTAACTTACGCCAGACCTGCTATTTCCCAACCAGTGCCATGCTTTCTTACTTTTTATTTGCTCTCACCGTAGACTTTGAGCCCCCTAGCATCCATAGCTAAGTGCAGGATGATGCTGTTAGTCTTAGTCTTGAATGAGGCGTTAACCGTTGTGGCTCGCTTGCTAATCCATGAATAGTGATGGTATGATACCAATAGTTAAGAAGTTTGAAAATAAAATTAATGAATCTCTGTAGACCTTTCAATAGCATTGAAAATACGTATTTAACCATGAAAACCATTGTAATAGCAAGTAGCTAAATAAACAAAGTTTTCCATGATTACCTGCTTAGTTTTATTCCAAAGTTGAATGAATTTTTTATCAATCCAGCATATGAGTGAGTCAAAATTAATTAAAACTTGATTAAACTGTTTCCAATTTGCTATTTTATAGTGGAGCATACTCATAGACTAACATACTCAAGTGAGCTTAGTTGTTTAAAACGTATATTAATGATTTAGTTCCATGATTTAGGAAATAAAGCCATAGTAAGTTCAAAAAAGTATTCGTATTATACTAGGCCGATATGCTTGGTAAGTATATGCAAACCAAAAAATACTACAGCTTCGTTTTCAATGGTAGTGTCAGTATCTACCATGGTGTATTGTATACCTTGAAATTGTACTTGTTTGCTGATATAATCAACAATAAGCATGAATAGTAACGATAATAATTATACAAAAAAGTAGATATATTATGTTAGGCTCAAGTTAATAAATATACAATTAAAAATATATAAATAAGGATGTTGGTGTTAGTCCATGATTAATTTCTTTCGTCCATCCAGCATAGGATAATAGTCTCTAATATTTTTTCATTTGATTGATTAGGGTCATCAGAAAAATTTTCAAGTTCTAATACCCACTGATGAAGATCTGTGAATCTTACGGTTTTAGGATCAGTTTCAGGAAATTTTTCTACTAGTTCCATCGCAATATTATGAAAGTCAACCCATGTCAAGTTCATTGCACCTACTCCCAAGTTTAATCATTCAATATATATTTAGTATGTATGATATAGAACTATTTAGTTATTTTCTGCAGCGTGATTGAATGTGTAACGAGGTACTTCAATCACTAGGTCTTGATCGGCCACTTTAGCTTGACAACCTAAGCGTGATTCAGGCTCCAGTCCCCACGCTTTATCCAGCATATCATCTTCTTGTTCATCACTTTCAGTTAGCGAATCAAAACCTTTTCGAATAATCACGTGGCACGTTGTACATGCACACGATTTTTCACATGCGTGCTCAATGGCAATACCATTGCGAAGTGCAATATTCAGTACGGTCTCTCCAGTTTCAGCTTCTAAAATAGTGCCTTTCGGGCAAAGATCTTTGTGTGGCAGAACAATAATCTTTGGCATGCCCTAAATCTCATCAATTGAATGGCCAGTCAGCGCTTCACTGATGGCTTTATCCATATGGCGTAACACAAAATTTCTACTTGCTTTTTCTGTATCTTTTATGCCTTGTTCAATCGCTGATGCATCATTACCATTTTGCAACAAAATTAACGCTTCAATAACGGAAATGAGTACTTTTTTTTCATCTTTTGACAGAAGTTCGTCACTATTAGCATCCAATGCAACCAGTAGGCCTTCAATCATACGGTTAGCTTCAATACGTTGCTCTGCAAGGTATCGCGCATTTTTATCTTCTTGTGCATGAGTAAATGAAGAACGGAGCATGTTGCTCGCTTCGTCGTCACTCAGACCGTATGATGGATTAACCTGAATAGAAGATTGAACTTCAGTGCTCTTTTCCTTTGCCGTCACAGAGAGTAATCCATCAGCATCAACTTGATAGGTTACTCTAATATGTGCTGTACCAGCAGTCATGGGGGGTATACCTTTTAAGGTAAAGTTAGCTAAAGAACGGCAATCACCCACCATGTCACGTTCCCCTTGAACCACATGTATTTTCATTCCTGTTTGACCATCTTTAAACGTTGTGAATTCTTGTGTGCGTGCAATGGGAATTGTTGTATTACGCGGAATAATTTTTTCAACAAGTCCGCCTATGGTTTCAATACCAAGAGATAAAGCCATAACATCCAGCAATAACATTTCGTTATTAGGTTTATTGCCAACTAAAATATCTGCTTGTGTCGCAGCACCTATCGCAACCACTGTATCTGGATTGATATCAGTCAATGGTATACGACCGAAAAAATTACCAACTTTTTCGCGAATTAAAGGTACACGTGTAGAACCGCCAACCATAACAACTTCTGATATCTCTTTTGTTGTTACTAGTGCATCTTTAAGTGCTCGCCGGCAAAAAAGTAACGTTTTATTGACCAATGCACTAATTAATTCATTAAACTGAACGCGATTAAGCGAACCTTGCCAGCCAAGAACGTTGATATCAGCATTACTATCGTTGCTAAGCGCTACTTTAGTTGCGGTAGCTGCATTAAGTAATCGGCGGTAATCACCACCTGATAAGTTACCAACATTGGATTGTGCAGCAATCCAATCTGCAATTAAGTGGTCAAAATCATCACCGCCTAATGCCGAGTCACCACCCGTTGCTAACACTTCAAATACTCCTTTTGATAGACAAAGAATTGAAATATCAAAGGTACCACCCCCAAAGTCATAAACAGCAATGATCCCTTCTTGGCCAGAATCTAATCCATAAGCAATTGCTGCTGCAGTAGGCTCATTCAACAGTCGAAGTACATTCAACCCTGCTAATTTAGCCGCATCTTTTGTGCCAGCACGTTGTGCATCATCAAAATAAGCAGGCACGGTAATTACAACACCTTCAAGCTTATCGCCCAATGAAGATTTAGCTCGTTCATTTATAGCGCGAAGGATATCGGCAGACACTTCAATTGGATTTTTATTTCCTGCACGCGTATTAATTAACGGTAAGCCGTTTTCGGACGCAGTGAAAACATAAGGGAGATATGGGTAGCGAGACTGAATATCAGCTAATGAACGGCCCATCAAGCGTTTTACTGATATAATAGTATTAGTGCTGTCATTTTCTGACTGCGCTTGTGCATCATAGCCGATGAGAGTGGAATCTTCACTATAGTGAACAATTGATGGAATTAGTGCACGACCTTGAATATCATTTAATATTGTTACCGTGCCACTGCGTACTGATGCAACTAAAGTATTTGTCGTGCCTAAGTCGATACCGACAGTGAGTTTTTGCTCGTGCGGAGCAGCACCCTTACCGCATTCTGTAATTTGTAACAGTGCCATGCTGATTCCTATAGCTAAACCGTCGCTTCGTGCGATTAGCAGAGCAGTCGGTCTTCTATTCGTTCGATTTCTTGCTTAAGTTTGACTAAAAACTTCAACTTATGTACCAGTGTCGCGGCGGTCGCCCACTTTGCGTCACGCAGTTCATTCTCCAGTTCCAATAAAAGCGCATTATAAATAGCTGTCGTCTTCTGTTCAAAATTAAATAATAATACACCTACCTGATTGCTTTCTGCAATTTCATTAAGTTCTGCACGCAGTTTCATTTGTTGCATCAAGAAGGTGGATTCTTGCATTGTCTGTTGTTCATTGTATAAGTCTAGCTCATTCAATGAGAGCATATACTCAGCGCGTCGCACAGGATCATGTAATGTTTGGTAAGCCTCATTTATAAATGAGGCTTTTTGAACAGCAAGCAGACGATCCTGCTCGGAGGCTGTAGTAAATCTATCAGGATGAAAACGTCGCTGAAGTTCGCGAAACTTTAAAGCAAGAGAGCCAGTATCTAGCTTAAAATGGCATAGCAGCCCAAATAATTCAAAATAATTCATTATAGCTCACGTGTTAAACATTAAAACTCTCGCCGCAACCACACTCGCTGTTGACGTTAGGATTGTTAAATTGAAAACCTTCATTCAATCCTTTTTTTGTAAAGTCCAGCTCAGTACCGTCGAGGTAGAGCATGCTTTTACTGTCAACAATAATATTTACGCCTTTCTCTTCGAAGACTTGATCTTCTTTATGAAGTTCATCAACAAATTCCAATACGTAGGCCATTCCAGAACAACCAGATATACGAACACCTAGACGCAATCCAATACCTTGCCCTCGGCTTTCAAGAAAAGTGCGAATACGTGATGCTGCTGCGTCTGTTATAGTTATAGTCATTTTGTATAATAACTCTTTTATATATTAAGCGTGTGTTTTTTTTTGTAATCACTAACTGCAGCCTTGATGGCATCTTCCGCTAAGATTGAGCAGTGAATTTTTACTGGAGGTAATTCCAATTCTTCTGCGATTGCCGAGTTTTTAATGTAAGTTGCTTCATCAAGAGACTTCCCTTTAACCCACTCTGTAATTAGTGAGCTAGATGCAATCGCTGAACCACAACCATAAGTTTTAAATTTTGCATCTTCGATAATGCCTTGGTCGTTAACCTTAATTTGGAGTTTCATCACATCGCCACATGCTGGTGCACCAACCATACCACTACCAACCTTTGGATCGTTTTTATCAAATTCACCTACATTACGTGGATTTTCATAGTGATCAATTACTTTTTCGCTGTAAGCCATGATCTATCCCTCTAAATTTTAAGACTTATTTAGTGGTGAGCCCACTCAACAGTGTTTAAATTAATGCCTTCTTTGTACATATCCCAAAGAGGTGATATTTTACGCAGTTTGATAACCGCTTCACGCATTTGTTTAATTGCATGATCAACCTCTTCTTCCGTCGTAAAGCGACCGAAAGAGAAGCGAATTGAGCTGTGTGCTAATTCATCATTTAGACCTAATGCACGCAATACATACGAAGGCTCAAGGCTTGCAGAAGTGCATGCCGAACCTGACGATACTGCTAAATCTTTTAATGCCATCAACAGTGATTCACCTTCAACAAACGCAAAGCTTATATTCAGATTAGCTGTAATACGTTGCTTAAGATCGCCATTCACGTACACAGCTTCCAGATCTCTCACACCGTCATAGAATCGGTTACGCAATGCAAGTGTGTGTGCTTGGTCTTGTCTTAATTCTGCTTTTGCAATACGGAAAGCCATACCCATACCCACGATTTGGTGAGTGGGTAATGTGCCTGACCGCATACCACGTTCATGACCACCTCCATGCATTTGTGCTTCAAGACGAATACGTGGCTTACGACGAATATACAATGCACCGATACCTTTAGGTCCATACACTTTATGTGCGCTCATCGAAATGAGATCAACTTTAATTTTTTGCGTATCTAACGGCAATTTACCAATAGATTGTGCTGCATCTACGTGAAATACTACTTTATGCTCTCGACACAATTCACCTATTGTTGCGATATCTTGGATTACTCCAATTTCATTATTAACATGCATGATTGACGCGAGTACAGTGTCTTTACGCATTGCATTTTCAAACTTCTTCAAGTCAAGAATGCCGTTTGATTCTGGTTCGAGATAAGTAACCTCGTAACCTTCCCGTTCAAGCTGGCGGCATGGGTCAAGAACTGCTTTATGCTCAGTTTTACAGGTAATAATGTGTGTGCCTTTTTTACTGTAGAAATGCGCTACACCTTTAATCGCTAAATTATCTGATTCGGTCGCCCCAGATGTAAATACGATTTCGCGTGGATCTGCATTTAAGTAATTTGCAATATCCTCACGTGCAGTATCAACAGCTTCTTCTGCTTGCCAACCAAAACAGTGTGAGCGAGATGCGGGGTTACCAAATACGCCATCGCGTGTAAGGTATTGCATCATTACTTCCGCAACACGAGGATCTACTGGACATGTTGCTGAATAATCAAAATAAATTGGCAATTTCATTTGTACCTCCAAGTACTCCAGCAAGGGTGATTAAGAGCGGAAGTTCACACTCAGTGAGGCGGAACCTTCACTGCCGCTGGGGTTTAAACCATGTCCAACAATCGTTGACGAGGTTAGTGTTGAGTTTTGCCGCCCTGCTACTGTCTTAATTTCGTTATCTTGGATTAATTCGCCGAGCGTGATATTATTTAAAAAATTACTAATATGATAACTTAAATCATTCCATAGTGTATGTGTGAGGCAATGTGTCCCACTTTGGCAATTACCTTTACCTTGACACTTAGTAGTATCAATTGATTCGTTGACCGCTGTAATAACCATTCCAAGAGCAATATTATTGGCGCTTACACTGAGTCTGTAACCGCCACCTGGACCACGTACGCTAGATACTAATCCAGCTTTACGAAGACGTGCAAATAGTTGCTCAAGATAAGATAGAGAAATTCCCTGACGCTCTGAAATGTCCGCAAGAGGTACAGGGCTTGTTTCTGAATGTAGTGCGACATCTAGCATCGCTGTTACAGCATATCTACCTTTAGAAGTTAGTCGCATAGCATTCTTACCTTCGATAAGTAATCCAACAAGAATGACATACCCGACAAAAATAGTCAAGTATTTACGAGACCCAAATCGTTATACTTTAAATTTTCGTATAATAAAGCCTATTTGAGCTTAATTTTCAAAATATTATCCACTGAAGATAATACGCCACGAAGGATATTCAATTCTTGACGTTCAAGTCGAGTGCGGTTAAATATACGACGTAATTTAGTCATTATCGTCCTAGAATGTTGCTTATTAATAAAATTCGTTTGAGTAAGTATAGATTCTAAATGTATGTAAAAATGCTCTAGCTCTTCCGACAATGGATACTCTTGCTCTTCCATTTCTCCTTTGTATATTCTTGTATTAAGCCAAGCCATACGTATTTCGTAGCACATAATCTGAACAGCCATGGCTAAGTTAAGTGAATTGTATTCAGGGCTAGCAGGGATTATGGCATGGTAATGACACGCCTGCAGTTCACCGTTAGTTAAGCCGGTGCATTCACGACCGAACACAAATGCCACAGGATGCTGACTTGCTTCTTTAATGGCTCTAATGCCACTTTCGTGCGCATTGATCACTGGCCACTCTAGCGTACGACTACGCGCACTTGTTCCAATGATAAGCCCACAATCCGCAACAGCTTCTGCGAGCGTGGCAACTATACGGGCATGATTCATTATGTTATTTGCTCCAGCTGCCAATGCAATGGCTTGGCTATTCATGCTGCATTCTGTAGCAACCAAAACCATGTTTTGTAGTCCCATGACTTTCATGGCCCGTGCTGCGGAGCCAATATTACCTGAATGCGTAGTGCCAATAAGCACAACTCGAATATTTTTTAGCATTTAGAAATCACTAAGTATAATCTAAAGATATGAGTGAATAAATTTTATCATATTAATATCTAATGTGGGTCTTTTGACATGGTGGAAACGATAAGTACGTAAAAAAGAATCATTCCTCTTTTACCTCAATTGTAGGTTTTGTTTCCTAATTCGGGTTCAGATGATAAATTTCAACATGATTAATGGTTAAATAACCACTTCTATTTTAGATATACTTAGCCTAGTCAGTTTATGTAACACTTTTATCATGGCGTAAGTTTCGCTAATATGAGCATTATGATTTTTTAAACTCAATGTTCCTCCAAGTAGTTGTTTGACTTGAAACATTGCCATCTTTGATAGGGAACGTATATGGTAACCATACTTTGTTTTACAATGTTTATTGAAATCGTATCACTGTGGGTAACTGACTGCTAAGTTACGCGGATAACCTCGTTTCGAAAAGGCGACGTCTTTTTTGGTGGTATGAGTGGAACCCCTCGTTTAATACGAACGGATTCGTAACATTGTCTGGTGTCGTAAGCTTCATTGCTTAATATTTCATTGATTCTGCGGCTGGTCTGTTTGAACCAGTTAGGTAACACGTTACCGTCAGTTACATTTGATGCACTTAACTCAGCAGCAATGATTTCATGCGTACTTATATATACCGCTAAATGTAACTTACGCCAGATTCGTTGTTTCCCCATCAATGCCATGCTTTTTTACTCTTCATTTGCCTTCACCGCAGATTTTGAACCCATAGAATCAATTGCTCCATGTTGGATGATTCCTCTAGTCTTCGTATTGAACGAAACGTTAACTGTTTTGGCTCGATTGCTAATATATGAATAGTGAGGACATAACAATACCCATTGAGCCAGTTTACAAAAAAATTAATAAATCCTTGCAGATCCCTAATCGCATTGGAAATACACGTTTAACCATGAGAACCGTCGGAATGGCTAAGTCGTTAAATAAACGAAGTCTCCCATGATTACCCTGTTTAGTTTTATTCCATAGCTGAATGGCTTATTTATTAATTTAAAATATTAGTGAGCCACGATTGATTAAAACTTGATCATACTAACTTCCAATGAGTTATTTTTTAGCGAAGCTTATTCATAGACCTGAATATTTAAGTTAGCCTAGCTGTTTAGAGTGTTGGTTGAAAATTGAGTTCCCTGATTTAGGAAGTAAAGCCGATTACCATAAATGTTCCCTAACAGAAATAGCAATGGTTAGAGTTAAAAAATTAGTGTGAGGGGACATTGTGCTTAAAAGAGCACAAAGCTCAGATTAGAGAAACTTATGCATGAGTTGACATGGCTAGGCATGTAAAAAACGAAAGTGATTGTCTAATAGCTCATTATGTTGGGATCTATGATCTAACTTTGAATTAGGAAACCAAACCTCAGCTATGATAAACTTACTATTTCTTTCCATTCTTTAATATCAGCTGGAAAATTTGTATGCATCCAATGCTAAATATTGCTATTCGTGCAGCGCGAAAGGCTGGTGACTTTATTGCTAGATCTGCTGAAAATTTCGATAATGTAGAAGCGATTCAAAAAGGTGCTAATGACGTTATTACCAATATTGATACTTTTGCAGAACACATCATTATTGATGTAATCAAGAAGTCTTACTCCGAACATGGCATAGTTTCTGAAGAAGCTGGTGTAATTAAAGGTAAAAATGCTGATTATCAATGGATCATTGACCCATTGGATGGCACTTCTAACTTCATTAAAGGCATTCCTCATTTTTCAGTCTCTATTGCATTACGCGTTAGAGGTCGTACAGAAGTAGCCTGTGTGTATGACCCAATCCGCAATGAGCTGTTTACTTCCCAACGTGGTTCTGGTGCACAACTTAATAATAAACGTATCCGCGTTAGCAACCCTAAAAATTTATTTGGTACGATTATAGCGACAGGTTTTCCATACAAAGCTAAGAAACACTCTGAAGATTTTATCAAAGTTATTAGTGCCCTGCTTATTGATTGTGTAGACCTCCGGTGTATGGGTTCTGCTGCGCTTGACCTGTGCTACGTAGCCGCTGGCCGTGTAGATGGTTTATTCGAGCTAAGTCTTAAATCTTGGGATATAGCGGCTGGTGAATTTATTGCTCGTGAAGCTGGTGCACTGTGCACAGACTTCACAGGTGGCACTGATTATATAGAATCAGGCAATATTATTTCTGCTAGCCCTAAAGTACTTAAAGAGATCCTGGCTAAAATTAGCAAGAATGGCACAATACAACGAAGTAATAAGGTTTTTAAAAATTGATAAAAAATGACGGTATTTTGAATATACCATACGCTTAGGCGTGAGTGAAATATTTTGTATTTTTTCTTAATGCAATCTCAGATAAACTTTCTTTGATGTGTAATATTAACCGTTCGCCTTTGCTACATAATATTTTAATGCAAGTTTATATAGCACGTTCAATATGTGTAACCATTTTAGTTCGCTGGCATTCTAAGCATAGCTAGCCCTATCAGCTTATTTAATGTTTTTATCATGTGTAGATTTCGCTAGTCTGGGCATTGTAATGCCTCAGTTTCAATATTCCTCCGAGCCGTTTTTGATTCGACATCTCGCCCATCCGGATAGGGACGCTTATAGCAACTACGCCTACCAATGTTGATTTGAACCGTATAACTCCTGATAACTAATCGCTAAATTACGCGGGTAACCTAGTTTTTCAGAAGTTATACTTCTTCTTGATGGGATTAGTGAACCGTTCGCTTAGTACGAACGGCCTCGTAACATTGTCTGGTGCCGTAAGCACCATCGGTTGATATTTAATTAATTTTTCAGCGAGTCTGTTTGAGTCAGTTAGGTAGTACTTCACCATCAGTTACATTTAATGCGTTTAATTCAGCGGCAACTATTTCATGCGTATTTATATCTACTCCTAAATGGAACTTACGCCAAACTTGCCGTTTCTCATCAATACCATGCTTTTTTACTTTCCACTCGTTTTCACCGTAGATTTTGAGCTCTGTAAGATCAATAGCTAAGTGTTGGATGGTTCCTTTAGTCTTCGTCTTGAACATGACGTTCATCATTGTGGCTCGCTTGCTAATGCATGAATAGTAAGGGCATGACAAGGGCAGTTGAGCAAGTTTGAAAACAGAATTAATTAATCTTTGCAGACCTCTCCATGGCATTGAAAAGACGCATTTAACTATGAGGACTATCGTAATGGCTAAATTGCTCAATAGATGAGGTCTCCCATGATCATTCTGCTTAGTTTGATTCCATAACTAAATAGTTTTTTTATCAATTCAAAATGTGAGTGGACCACGATTAATTAAAGCTTGATTATACTGCTTTCAGTTAGTTGTTTTGTAGCTAAGATTGTTCATAGATCTGAATATTTAAATGAGCCTAACTGTTTAGAATATTAATGAAAAATTCAGTTTTTTACTTAAAAAATAAAGCTATTTACCATAAACGCTTCTTATCAGAGACGGCAATGTTTCGAGTTAAAAAACTACTCAGAAGGACATTGAGTTTCATAGGTTATAACGCTCAGATTAGCGAAATATACGGCATGATCAAAGCATTGAATATGCTGGCGGGACTAAGTATGCTTAACATGAAGGTAATTTTCTAACAGTTCATCATGTTAAAATTTACTATTTAATTTCGAATTAGGATGCAAAGCCCTAAGCATGTTGTATCGTCAGGCTTGCAAGATTAGTCAGCTTTACATTCTATTTACATTGAATACAGGTAAATGGAATCATCTTTATTAAATTATTGAGCGTAAATAATTGATCCAACAAGATCAACTATTTTTTAACGGGAGATCAATTACGTTATTTTATGCGAGTAGGTCAAACACAACTGATAGCGTTTCATTTGACAGGTAACTTAGTTGATTTCGATACCATAAACTGAGTGTCTCATTTGAGTTTTTTCAAGCATTAATAACATTAATGGATTGTAATATTTCACCTGATATTTCGACGATTTATCAGGTGAAATATTGAAATTACGTTAACAAATCATCCGTTGAATGAGTATAACACAAAATGTTACTAGAATATGATTTTCTTGGTATTCGATAAAAAGGCGGAAGAATACTTGGCTGTATTTTTCAATAACCTTTCATATGCTTCTTTCAATGAATGTCGTTTAACTATGATCTGTAATCGTATTAATAATTATCTGGGCTTAACCGTTGAAATCGTCAGTCATATGCTTGAACATTTCCATAAAAGTGAAATACTAAGTGTGAAAAAATACATAATGATTTTGAATCAATAGACATTAAGTCGACTGGTAGATGTTAGTCAGTAAAGGTACCATAAACTTTTATTTTAAAAGTAGTACGAGCGCGCCATTTTTTTAATTTATATCTACTTAAATTTACCACAACATTCACTGAGATTGCGCTACATTAAAGTATAACATCATCTAGCTGAAGGTTATCATGAACAGATACACTAACATGCTCGTTGCTATCACTCCCGATTACGAAGAGCAACCCGCATTTATACGGGCATTAGACATTGCACAAAGGTCCAATGTATCTGTCAAAATTACTCTTTTTTTGGTAATTTATGATTTTTTTTATGAAATGACATCAATGCTTTCTTCTGAAGAGCGCCAAGCAATGCGAGCCAGTGTTTTGCGTCAGCGTGAAGAATGGCTCGCTTCCCTAGTAAGCCAATACCACACAAAAGGGGTAAATATTGTTAAACACGTTATTTGGCACAATCGACCTTATGAAAGCATGATTGCTCAAGTATTTGATGGTAGCCATGACTTATTGATCAAAGCCAGTCATAAACATAATAAAATTAAGTCTGTCATTTTTACACCCACTGATTGGCATTTACTACGCAAATGCCCATGTCCAGTACTTCTTGTGAAAAAATACGGTTGGCCTGCCAACGGCAAAATACTTACAGCTGTAAATCTTTCCTCGGAAAATAAAACGCATATTTCGCTGAACCAAAAGTTAATTGATGAATCAAAAGCAATGAGTAGACTACTCAACGCTGAAGTTAATTTAGTGAATGCATACCCTGCACCGCCAGTTAATGTTTCAATGGAATTACCCGAGTTTGAGACTACCTTATACACTAACGCTGTACGTGGTCATCATCTACTGGCCATGAAAGCATTGCGACAAAAATATACTATTGATGAAGCTCAAACTTTTTGCCAGGAAGGTCTTCCGGAAGACGTTATTTCTGCTGTTTCTAAAACGTTAAATGCAGAACTTGTTATTGTGGGAACCACGGGGCGTGCTGGGCTTTCCGCTGTCTTCATTGGCAATATCGCAGAGCGCACTATCGATCAACTCAACTGTGATGTTCTGACCATCAAACCTGATAGTTATATCAGTCCATTAACACCTGACACCTCAAGTACTTAATGCGGCAAGCTACTATTTAACTTCAGCTCTGTATAAGTGTTTGCTTATTCAGACTAGTCATCTTGATGTGTGGCTGCTTGGGTTAAAATAAACGTGCAATGAATCCATCCAGCAAGTTGTTTATGAGACTGACATTGTTTCTTTATTTAAAGGATAAAGTCGGCTACCTTAAACATTCTCTAGCAGAGACAGAAATGGTTTGAGCTAAGATACTACTTGGAGGGATACTGAACCTAAGGAATCATACAGCCTAGATTAGCTGAACTGGTACAATGATAAAAGCTTAAAATAAGTCTGACAAGACTAAGTATACTTAGCACGAAAGCGATTGTCTAATAGTGAATCATGTTGAGATTTATTATTTGAATTCAAATTAGAAAACAAAACCTAATACTCACGGTGAGCGTAGAATTTAACATTTGTTACATTTATTGATAGATATAAATGCGTGTAAAATTATTGCTGCTAGTCAAGTTCATTGAATATGGCTGAAGGTAAAATGCTGTCCGGCTTGCTCAAGCAGACCCAGGGTGCATCATAAATTACTTATAGCTTAAGGCTAATTTTTGCATAACTAATCGTTATTTTTATCAAACTTCTACACTAACATTTTATCCCAAAAATTTTAATTTTTCACGTTTTAATATTGTTCATGCTGATGAATTTCCAACTGTAATGAACTTTATTTTTTAATTCAAGTTCAGATAGCAAATTGCAACATGATTCACTATTAAACGTTCGCTTTCCCTTTTGGCATGCCTAGCTCTGTTAGCTTATTGCATACTTTTATTACGACGTATGGTTTGCCTAGGCATGGCAATCCCTTAAACTTAATGTACTTTTTAGCAATTTTTTGATTCAAAATATTATCTATCTTTGATAGGGAACGTTGATGGTAACCAGATCCCATTTTACAATGCTTATTTGAACCGTATAACTTTTGGTAACTGACCGCTAAATTGCGCGGATGATCGTGTTCCCTAAAAATTGTACTTCTTCTTCGTGGGATGAGAGGAACAGCTCGTTTAATCCGAAAGGTTTATAATATTGTTTCGTGTCGTAAGCTCTATCGCCTGATATTTCATGAATTTTATGATGGATCTGTTTGAACAAATTAGGTTGCATTTCACCGTCAGTCACATTGCATGCATTTAACTTTGCAGCGATGACTTTATGCGTATTTATATTTACCACTGAATGTCACTTGCTCCAGACTCGCTGTTTCTCACTAGTGCCCTATTTTTTACTTTTTATTCCCTCTCATTGTAGACTTTGAGTGCCGTAAAATCAATGGATAAGTGCTGGATGGTTTCGTTAGTTTTCATCTTGAACGCAACGTTAACCGTTAGGGTTCGCTTGATAATGTATGAATAGTGAGAGTATGACAACAGCAGTTAAATAAGTATTCAAACAAAATTAATGAACCCTGAAAGATCTATCAATGGCATCGCAAATACGTGGTTAACCATGAAAGTCCTCATAATGGCTGAGTCACTAAATAAGCGAAGTCTCCGATGATTATCGGCTTAGTTTGATGCCATAGTTTGATGGCTTTTTAATCAATCCAGAATATTAGTAAATCACGATTGATTAAAACTTGATTATGCTGCTTCCAGTTAGTTGTTTTATAGCCAAATTTGTTCATAGGTCTAAATATTTCAGTGGGCCTAGCTATTTAGAGCGTAGATTGATAGTTAATCTCCTAACTCAGAAAAAAAGCCTTTCTGTTACTGTAATAATACCATTAGTCATAGAGCTAAGCTTCCTTGCCATATGCCGATCCTATCAGCTGATTGTCAGATTAATTGAACAATAATTTGCGCTTCGGCACTCAGTTTATTTTGCGTGCGCTTTGTACGGTCAATAACATCACCAACTAACTGCCCACATGCGGCATCAATGTCATCGCCACGCGTTTTACGAATGGTCACCGTGTAATTGTATTGCATTAATGTTTTCATGAACCTATCAATACGTGAATTACTCGGTTTTTTGTATAGTGACCCAGGATAAGAGTTAAAAGGAATCAGGTTTACCTTCGCTAACGTATCTTTTAGCAGCTCTGCAAGTTGATGTGCATGATCCATATCATCATTGACGTGATCGAGGAGAACATACTCTACAGTGACACGACCACGGTTAGCCTTTGAATATTCAATGTAACGGTGCACAGCAGCAAGAATCGTTTGGATATTAAACCGATCATTAATAGGCATAATCTGACTCCGAATTTCATTATTCGGTGCATGCAAAGAAATTGCCAGTGCAACATCAATATTATTGGTCATTTGCTCAAGGCCAGACACCACACCAGATGTAGACACGGTTACACGTCGCTTAGAAAGTCCGTAACCCAAATCATCCAACATTAAGCGCAGTGCTGGAATAAGGTTTTTTAGATTTAGTAACGGCTCACCCATACCCATCATCACTACATTTGTGATAGGATGATATCCAGTTTTTTTTGCAATACTAATTTCTTTGGCTGCACGCCAAACTTGACCTATAATTTCAGACACTTTCAGGTTGCGGTTAAAGCCTTGTTGAGCTGTTGAGCAAAATTTGCAGTTAAGCGCACAACCTACTTGAGAAGAGACACAAAGAGTTGCACGACTTTTATCTGGGATATAGACGGTTTCCACATCCTGCTTGCCTACACGCATAGCCCATTTGATAGTGCCATCTACTGAATACTTGGTTGCACTAACTTCAGGAGCACAGATTTCAGCCATTAGTTTTAATTTTTCACGAAGCTTTTTATTCATGTTGTTCATCTGATCGAAATCATCACAACCAAAATGGTAAATCCACTTCATAATCTGATCAGCACGAAACGCTTTTTCGCCTAATTCATCAGTAAAAAATGTTTGTAGTGCTTCCCGATCGAAGTCTAGCAGATTGATTTTTTTAGTTGTCATTAAATTGCCTCATGAAACATAATAGATATGGTGATATATCACACTCTATGCTGGCAAAAAAATAAAAAATGCTATTATATAAATTTTGTAAATGCAAAATAAAAATTAGCTCCCTTTTGTTATTTTTAAAAATTTTTATTTCCTCATTCAGGTTCAGACAGCAAATACTAATATGATGAACTACTAGACAATTGCTTTCGTGTTAGGCATACTTAGCTTTAATAGCTTATTTAATGCTGTCGTCATGGTATAGTGTAAGTTTTTCTAATCTAAGCTAAAGGGAGTAGAAGACTCAGATTGGCGAAACCTACGTAATAATAAAAATGTTAAATAATTTAATCGGGCTAGATATACCTAAAATGCAAGCACTCGTCTAATAGTAAATTATGTTGGGATTTGCTATCTGAATTTGAATTAAGAAACAGAACCTCCTATAGAACCGATTAAGGTTTACGAGGGTAGATTTCATTACAAGCAAAAAAATAAGCTATTTCGCGTTCCGCCGATGCATAGCTATCAGAGCCATGCACTGTGTTACAATTTATGCTTGTGGCATAGTCCGCACGTAATGTCCCGGAAGACGCTTCAACAGGGTTTGTATTACCCATCAATTCACGATAACAATCGATTGCATTTTTGCCTTCTACCACTTGCACCATCACCGGTCCTGATGTCATAAACTCGACCAGATCATTGTAAAAAAATTTGCCTTCATGCTCTGCGTAAAATCTGCCAGCTCTCTCTTTCGAGAGATGGATCATTTTTGCAGCGGTTATACGTAGTCCTGCAGTTTCAATACGATGATAAATTGTGCCAATTAAGTTACGTTCAATAGCATCTGGTTTTAAAATCGACAATGTACGCTCAACAGGCACCTTGTATCTCTTCTTCATATTTTTTAGTCACACCTGATTTCAGTACTATTAACTGATTATCTCAAATAGAGGTATATTAATCTACCAAAGAATAATATCAGACTTCACTTTCATCTTACTTAGCTATTAAGTATATTACCGGCTTTGTTTCCCAACTCTAGTTTGGATAACACATTCCAGCATAATTCACTATTAGTCAATCTCTGTCATGTCATGCATATTTGGCCCTGTCAGCTTATTTAATGCTTTTATCATGGCGTAGATTTTGCTAATCTGTGGACTATAATTCCTTAGACTCGATGTCATTTCTTAACTCGAAACCTTGCCGTCTTTGCTAGGGAACGTTTATGGTAACGATATCTTGTTTCTCAATGCTGATTGGAACCGTACGATTTTTGGTAACTGATCGCTAAATTACGCGAATGATCTAGCTCCCCAAAAGTTGTTCCTTGTCTTGTGGTATGCGTGGGACCGCTAGTTTAAGAACAGTTTTGTAACATTGTCTGGTGCCGTCAGCGCCATTAATTGACATTTTATTAATTGTTCAACGGGTCTGTTTGAGTAAGTTAGATAGCATTTCACCGCTAGTCACATTTGGTGCATTTAACTCAGTAGACATGATTTCATGCGTATTTATATCTACCGCTAAATGTAACTTGCGTTAGGCTAGCTGTTGCCCATCAGTACCCTGCTTAGTTTAATTCCATAACTGAATAGCTTCTTCATCAATCCAGTTATGGAATTAAACTAAGCAGGGTAATCATGGAAGACCTCTTTTATTTAGTAACGTAGCCATTACGGCGGCCCTCATGGTTAAATGCGCATTTTCAATGTCATTGAGAGGTTGGCAAGAGTTCATTAATTCTGTTTTCTAAATTTATTCAATTGTCGTTGTCATGCCCTCACTATTTACGCATTAGCAAGCGAGTCAAAATAGTTAACGTCACGTTCAAAACGAAGAATAAAAGAATCATCCAGCATTTAACCGTTGATTCTGCGGTAAGTCTCGCGTAAATTACATTTAGTGGTAGATATAAATATGCATGCAATCATTGCTGCTACGTTCAATGCATCACGAAGATAAATAGTTCACATTGTTTTCTTACGATAGGCTTTGTGAAAAAAACTTAAGTTAATTTTTTAACCCATGAGGCGTTCATGTCTTACAGCCCCCCAAGTCAAGTAATTGCTCGTCAGCTTGAATACTTGGAAGGCAAGCATATTTTACTTGCTGGCAAATTGGAAGATACCTTTGCCGGTGAACTATGTAATAGCGCTGCAAGTGTTAGTATCTTCACAACAAACTTAGCATTTGCCAACCAAATGTCTAAGTATTCGCTAATTACCACACAATTTAGTGACTGCTACCACAAAAGATCGAATGTGGACGTCGTTATACTGTATTGGCCAAAAGTAAAAGCTGAGGCTGCATTCCTTCTGACAATGCTAATGGCTGCTCTAGGTAAAGGTACTGAAATTATTGTCGTGGGCGAAAATTTAAGCGGTGTTCGAAGCATTTCAAAAATGTTCGCTCCTTACGGTAAGGTTACTAAATTTGACACTGCTCGTCGTTGTAGTTTTTATTGGGGACAATGCACCAAAGAGCCTATACCTTTTAAAATAGATGACTGGTTCAAAAGTTACGTGATGCTGTTGGGTAAGCAAAGACTTACTATACGCTCTCTACCTGGAGTATTTAGTTATGGTGAACTTGATGTAGGTAGTCAACTACTTCTCGATACACTTCCCGCTTTAAAAGGTAACGTGCTTGATTTTGGGTGCGGTGCGGGAGTTATTGGTTGCGCAATTAAACTGCTTTACCCAAATATTAAAATCACAATGGTTGATATTAGCTCCTTAGCTGTGGCATCAGCAACAGAAACGTTACGTTTTAACAATCTTAACGGAGATGTATTTGCTTCCGATGTATATAGCGCCATAAAAACAAAATTCAACCATATAATTAGTAATCCTCCGTTTCATACAGGTCTGAAAGTTCATTATACTACAACCGAAACCTTTCTTAAGCAAACTCCGTCATATTTGTTTAAAAATGGAGCGCTGACGATTGTTGCAAATAGTTTTCTGCATTACATATTTTTTATAAAAGGTGCATTTAATCACTGCGACATACCAGCAAAGAATAATAAATTTACGATTTATCATGCGATTAAAAAAGCGTAAACATTTCAGAGCTGTTCGCAGTTCTTTGTTACAAACGCCAAAATCATCGTTAGCATAACATGTTCTCGAGATCAGAGACAGCAATGTTCCGAGTCAAAATTATGTGATGGGATATTGAACTTAAGGGGTTACAATGCCTAAATTAGTGGAACTTGCGCGATAACAAAATATTAAACAAGCTGATAGGCTAGAGTTATGCCTAAAACTAAAGCGCTAGTTTAATAGTGAATCATAATGAGATTTATTATCTGAACCAGATTAAAAATAAGACCTCAAAAAGATAAAATGTACTTTTAAACATCCAAAAACTCACATAAATAAAAATTATTTTTTAACTATTCACATCGATAATTACTTTTTTTGACTGCTTTGACGTTTGGTAAGTCAGTAATAGAACCTTCGAATACTTCCGCTGCAAGACCCACAGATTCATGCAGAGTTGGGTGTGCGTGGATAGTCAGTGCAATATCTTCAGCATCACAGCCCATTTCTATTGCAAGGCCAATTTCACCCAAGAGTTCACCACCATTGGTACCGACAATTGCTCCACCAATAATACGGTGAGTCTCTTTGTCGAAAATCATTTTGGTCATTCCGTCTGAACAAACAGAGGCGATCGCACGGCCAGATGCAGTCCAAGGGAAAATAGCAACCTCGTAGTTAATGCCTTCTGCCTTCGCTTCTTTCTCTGTTTTACCCACCCATGCAACTTCTGGCTCTGTGTATGCAATAGAAGGGATCACTTTAGGATCGAAGTAATGTTTTTTGCCAGAAATTACTTCCGCCGCTACGTGACCTTCGTGCACACCTTTGTGCGCCAGCATTGGTTGGCCAACAATATCACCGATAGCATGGATGTGACCAATATTAGTGCGCAATTGCTGATCTACATTGATAAAGCCACTTTCGTCAACTTCAACACCTGCTTTATCAGCGTCCAGCAACTTACCGTTTGGTACACGACCGATAGCAACAAGAACCGCATCATAACGGGTAGGTTCTACAGGTGCTTTTTTTCCTTCCATCGAGACATAAATACCATCCTCTTTTGCTTTAATTGCAGTCACTTTAGTTTCTAACATTAGGTTAAATTTTTTCTTGATGCGTTTAGTAAAGACTTTGATGATGTCTTCATCTGCAGTAGGAATGACTTGGTTAAACATTTCATTCACATCAACTTTTGAACCTAGAGCGTGATAAATGGTACCCATTTCAAGACCAATGATACCGCCACCAATAACCAGAAGTTTTTGGGGAATATTTTTTAGGTCCAGCGCATCTGTTGAATTCCAAATACGAGGGTCTTCATGTGGAATCAATGGTAGTTCGATTGAACGTGAACCAGCTGCAATTATTGCATTATCGAAAGTAATCATCATTGAACCTTCTGTACCTTCAACAACAATAGTATTAGAGTTGGCAAATTTACCGTAACCATTAATTACATTTACATTACGCATTTTAGCCATACTGTCAAGACCGCCAGTCAGTTGACTAATAACTTTGTTTTTCCAAAATCGAATTTTATTAATGTCTATTTGCGGTTCACTAAATACAACACCATGTGCAGACAACGTTTTGGCTTCTGCAATGACTTTTGCAACATGAAGCAAGGCTTTAGATGGGATACAACCTACATTTAGACAAACACCACCCAGTGTGCTGTATTTTTCTACTAAAACAGTTGCTAGACCCAAGTCCGCGCAACGGAAAGCAGCTGAATAACCAGCAGGACCTGAACCCAGTACTACGACTTGGGTTTTGATTTTTTTATTCATTTTAACCTCATTGTAGTGTTATGTTCCTGACAGGTTAAGAAATTATTTTTATAATAAAATTTTTTTGTTTAACTGTGTGCACTTCTATATAAGAGCATACTTATTGATGCTGTATTCTATAGATATGTTAACTAGCTGAAAAATAAAAAACCATAGCTTGTGAGCTGCACGTCAAATCAGCACCAGGCATATGCTGACTGACTGATACTGGTAGAATATTATATTACAGTATCAAACGGCGAATATCAGACAAACACTTGTTCAAAAAAGTTATAAAACGTGCACCTTCTGCACCATCGATTACACGATGATCGTAAGAGAGTGATAACGGCAATATTAAGCGAGGAATAAAATTTTTGCCATCCCAAACAAGTTTCATTTCTGATTTAGACACACCCAAAATACCCACTTCTGGTGCGTTGACAATTGGGGTAAATGCAGTACCCCCCAGACTTCCTAGGCTTGAGATAGTAAAGCTTCCGCCTTTCATATCCGACGCGGTCAATTTGCCTGAGCGTGCCTTTTGGGATACTTCTACTAACTCTGCAGACAGCTCATAGATGCTTTTTTTATTCACGTCGCGGCACACAGGAACAACCAAGCCATTTGGTGTATCCACCGCGATACCGATGTTAATGTATTTTTTCAGGATCAAGCTTTCCCCGTCGTCAGACAAGGAAGAATTGAACACTGGGAACACTTCAAGTGCTTTCGCAGCCGCTTTCATGATGAACACCAATAGAGTGATCTTCATATCAGTAATTTGCTTCTTTTTTTCCTCATTTTGCTCTTTACGGAATGCTTCTAGTTCAGTAATGTCTGCATTATCCCACTGCGTAACGTGCGGGATTATCACCCAGTTACGGTGTAGGTTAGCGCCAGAAATTTTTTTGATACGAGACAGCAATTTAGTTTCGGTTCCGCCAAATTTATTGAAGTCAACTTGTGGCCAAGGCAATAAATTAAGTGCCCCGCTATTACCGTTTCCTGAAGTAGATGCCGCTATACCAGACTCAAGATGCTTAAGCATGTCTTTCACGTAGTTTTGAACATCTTCTTTCAGGATACGGTTCTTACGACCAGAATTCTTCACTTTAGCTAAGTTAATACCAAATTCACGTGCTAAACGACGCACAACTGGTGATGCATGCACGCATTCATTGTACTCAACGAAATCAACTGATGTTACAGGCGCTGTTTGAGTCGCAGGTGCAGGATCTGCCGCTTCCATAGATCCTGCACTTACCTCTTCAAAGACCATAAGTAAAGAACCAGTAGACACTTTATCACCTGCTGCTACTTTGATTTTTTTTAATATGCCAGCGAACGGCGCAGGTACTTCCATTGATGCCTTGTCACCTTCAATAGTGATCAAAGGTTGTTCCGTTGCAATGCTATCGCCAATTGTCACCATAATTTCGGTAACCTCGACTTCATCATTACCAATATCTGGAACATACACTTTTTTTACAGCAGAGGCTACAGTAGGAAC